>CAVPSS010000002.1:0-73028 GCA_963708495.1 Candidatus Bathyarchaeota archaeon | reverse complement strand
AGAAGCCTTGAGGATATACCAATAAGGAAGACCTTGCCTAATTCAGAAGCAAGCAGTCGTCGCAATTTACCGGTTAAATTCATCAATTATAGATGTCCTCATTGAGTGATAATCCTGTACATCACATAATATTCAATATAAGTTTTTAGAGCTTAACCCTTGACTAAAAACTAAAGTACATTACTTTTGGCTAACTTAGCTCAACTGAAAAATAAGAAGTTTGGACAGAAAATTAATATGATACGTTTGTACAAGTGCATTGAAAAGTGGTGTAGATCTAATGAGTTTTGGAAGCATGAAGGTTCTTAGTGGAGTACAAGAAGCACTTGTTTTAGCTTTGATGCTGGTATTCATTTTGGTGCTTTTCTATGTTAACATAGATTTCTCATACAAAATATTCATCGGTGTAATTGTGTTCGCAACAATATTCTTGGCTATTTTGGCTGCGACACTTTTAGCTCAACAAAGAGAAATCAGGCGAGCTTAAAAATAATGAGTTTTTCACTTCACTCGCCCCTAACTGTAATGTTTTGTCAAAATAAATGTTAAGATGGAAATTCAACTATCTGTTTTCCCAAATATTATTTCAAACAAAAAATGAAAATAAAAGTGTGAGGTTTAGTTGGAATATAGTTTTTCGTAAGGTCGCTTTGAAAGGGGCAGTATCTTTTTGAATTTGCCAGATAGAATTGTTTTGGAATCAGTGCCAAAGTTGCTACAGTATTCGTTAACTAAGCCTGTGATAACCTGCAAATCGCGTTTGCCCACTGGCAGAGTTTTTGTTCCTGGTTCGGGTTCAAGGATGTCGCCGCGCTCATAGATGACTCCGCCATGCATTCCTGTGCCAACGAATTTGGCTAAACATTTTTCGCCTTCTTTGAGGTTTAAGCCCAAGAGGAGGATAACTCCGCCTGCCATGTATTCTGCGAGGAAGTCTCCTGCGGTTTCGCCGATGACTATTTGCGGGATTTTTCGTTGGTACTCTTTCATGTGGATGCCAACTCGGTAGCCGACATAGTCTTTGATGAAGATCGTGCCGCCTCGCATTGAATGCCCTGTTAAGTCTCCTGCGTGGCCGTGAATGATTATTTGGCCTTCGTTCATAGTGTTGCCGCTGGCGTCTTGTGCGTTGCCGTGGATAACCATTTTGGGTCCACACATGAACGCGCCAAGGTCGTTGCCGGGTGTTCCATAAACTTCGATTGGTATTTTGGTGTCAAGGTCAGTACCTAGGTATCGTTGTCCGCAAACATTGTGTAGTTCTATGCGTTCAACGTCGGTTGTGATTACCTGTCTTAGTAAGCAGTTTAATTCTTTGTAGTAGAGTCCTTCAGCGTTTATTTTGACCACTTTGTCTTCGGTTTTGATTAGGTTTTGGTATTTTGCGTCGATTTCCAAGGGTTTAATTCTCTGTTGTAGCATACTTTTACGCTCCTGCCATCTTAACGCCCAATATCTTGAGCTCAGTCTTGCTCAAACCGACACCTCTTAGTGCTAAACGGTTACCGCGTAAGCTTTCAATGGCGTTTATGCCCATTCCACCCATCATATCTTTGATCTCTAAGCTCCAGCTGTTGAGTAGATTCACAAGTCGCTTAGAAGCTATGTCTGGGTTTATTCGTTTGCTGATCCATGGGTCGCTGGTTGCGATTCCCCAGGGACACTTGCCAGTATAGCAGCGTTGGCAAACTGTGCAACCTATAGATATCAAAGCTGCTGTTCCAATGTACACTGCGTCAGCGCCAAGTGCGATGGCTTTTATAACGTCGCCGCTGCTTCGAATTCCCCCAGCCGCAACAAGTGATGCATTATTACGTATACCTTCTTCGCGTAAACGTTGGTCTACTTGCGCGATTGCTAATTCGATGGGTATGCCCACGTTGTCTCGAATGACTTTGGGTGCTGCACCTGTTGCTCCTCTAACTCCGTCTAAAGCGATTATGTCTGCTCCTGCTCGCACCATACCACTTGCAATTGCGGCCGCGTTGTGAACTGCAGCGATTTTAACCGATATTGGTTTGGTATAGTTGATTGCTTCTTTTAACGCATAGATTAATTGACGCAGGTCTTCAATCGAGTAAATGTCATGTTGGGGTGCCGGTGAGAGCGCATCTGTTCCTTGCGGAATCATGCGAGTTTTGGCTACATGTTCAGTGACTTTTTCTCCTGGAAGGTGACCACCGATTCCTGGTTTTGCGCCTTGGCCGATTTTGATTTCCACTGCGGCGCCTGCGTTGAGGTAATCAGAGTGAACTCCGAATCTGCCTGAAGCAACTTGAACAATGGTGTGGTCGCCATATTTGTAGAGGCTTTTGTCTAAACCACCTTCACCCGTGTTCCAGTATGTGCCGCATTCAGTTGCAGCTCGTGCTAAGGATTCATGTACATTTAAGCTGATGGCACCATATGACATTGCAGAGAACATTATTGGCGTATCCAAGCATAGCTGCGGAGTCAACTGTGTCTTCAATACAGTTTCACCTTTTTCTACCTTGAAATCTAAGCAGTCGGGTTTTGTACCAAGATAAGTTCGAATTTCCATGGGTTCCCGCAGCGGATCGATTGAAGGGTTAGTGACTTGGCTAGCATTTAGTAATAGTCTGTCCCAGTAAGTGAATTCTGGTTTGTCGCAGCCCATGCCAGTTAAGATGACTCCCCCAGTTTCAGCCTGTTTTTTTACATCTCGGATTTTTTCCATGGTCCAGTTGGCGTTGTCTCTACTCACGTTAGGATTCTTTTTTATGGTAATGGCGTGGGTTGGGCAAAAAGTTACACACCGTTGGCAGTTAATACAATTCTCTTCTATACTACACATAGAGTCGGTTTCTTCATCGTATAAGTGGGTGTCGTAGGTGCATTGGTTAACGCACACTTTGCAGCGGATGCAACGTTTTTCGTCTCGTTCAACGAGGTATTCGGGTTGGATGAATGTTTTCATTACTTTAAGTCCCCAAGGCTGTTTTTCAATTTGCAGACTACTGGTTCGCCGCCTCTTGGACACCAGAACTTGTCTAGGTTCGGTGAGACTAGTCGCATGGCGGATTCTTCAGATGAGAGGAATGTGTAGTCGCCGTTTGTGCCGGCAACCATGGGTCGCAGTTTGATTCTGTCTGTTAACCCTATCATTTCGCCGTGGTGAGCGATAATTATGCTAAATGGACCGTTCATTAGCAAACTGCCGTAGGTTTGGCGCAGGGTTTTTAGAAGTTGGGCTTGTTTGGGTTCCATAGTGTCAATTTCACTCCATAACGGCGCGGCCAACACTTGTGCAACCATTTCTATTGGCAATTTTTGTCTTCGCATAAGCAAATCCACAGCATACGCTAACACTTCGGTGTCTGTTTGCATTGTGCATTTGTAACCGTACATTTCCAGGTAGCGACGGTTTATTCCGTATGATGAGAGTTCACCGTTATGTACCACTGTCCAATCCAGTATGCTAAAGGGATGTGCTCCGCCCCACCAGCCAGGAGTGTTTGTTGGGAATCGACTGTGACACGACCAAAGGTACCCTTCATATTCATCTAAACAGAAGAAATCTGCAACATCTTCTGGGAAACCGACACCTTTGAAAACTCCCATGTTTTTGCCGCTTGAAAAGACAAACGCTTTTCCGGTTTCACTGTTTATATGCATAATGGCTTCTATGAGGTAGTCTTCTTCAGTTTGATTTGCTGGGCGTGTTTTTTTGGGTTGAACGAAGTAACGCCATACCTGTGGTGGATCCCTAACATTAGCTGGTCTGGTTTGCATTTCTTCATCGTATATTATGTCGAACTTTGAGGCGAGGATTTTATCAGTTTTTTCTTTTGCGTCCTTGCCCAGGTACATTATGTGAAATGCGTATTGTTCATTGAAGTCTGGATAAATGCCGTAGACTGCGAAGCCGCCGCCTAATCCGTTGCCGCGGTCATGCATGTTGGTTATTGCCCGAACAGGGTCTTTAGAGCTGAAGCGTTTGCCCTGAGTATTCATCATGCCGAAGAGGGCACATCCTGAGAAATCTTTATCGTCACCGAAGGGACTAATTATCATTCTATCGTTTTGGTTCATTATTGCACCACTCCCATTTGTCTCTGCATCTTTACAGGCAAAACTGCCCAGCCGAAATCGTCTCGAAGCAGGTCGTGTTTAAATTTTTTCACGTTAATTTTGTCCTTAATCAGGTTGAATAGGATTCCAGCGCGGTCAATACAATTTACCAAGGTCAGTCCAACTATTACGTTGTTTCTTAGAACCACTTTTTTATACTCATTATGTTCTAAGTCTTGTTTAACGATAATTTCCAGCATTTGGTCTTCTTTGGGGTTAGCTAAGCCAATGGAGATAATAGGTATTCCAAAGTACTTGAGGCTGCTCATGTTAGTCCCGCCTTCATAACTGATTTTTGCGCCTGCCATATTTGCACCTGCAACTCTGCCTTCCAAAACCGCCAAAGGCCACAAAGGCAACGAACGGCTTTGGTTAAGGATGAAATCGAAGGTTTCCGCTACGTCGCCGCAGGCGTAAACATCAGGCACAGTTGTTTGCATAAAATTATCTACAACTATACCTCTGTTTATTTTCACATTGGTTCCCAATACAAGTTCAGTTCTTGGAATCACACCTATTGCTACGATAACAAGGTCGCATTGCACTTCATCGCCTTTTGTTAAGATTACTCCTCCAACTGCTCCGTCGTTTTCTGGTCTACCAATGATTTTTTGCACAGATTGTCCAGTTGCAAAGTTTATGCCTGCTTTTCTAATGACGGCTTCAACAATGTCTGATGCTTTCGCGTCTAGGAGTAAACTTAGGATTTTCTCTTGAAGTTCAACCACAGTAACTTTTAGACCACGTTTCATAAGGGCTTCAGTAACGCTTATACCGATTAAACCTGCACCAATAACCACAGCGCTTTTTGCCTGTATGCTATCAATTTTTGCAGCTAACCGCTGGGCTTCTGCAATGTTCGTGAACGTAAACACACCATCTTTCTCTTGGCCATCCATCTTAGGAACGAATGGTTTGCCGCCTGTGGCAAGTAACAACTTTTCGTAAACTACTTTTTCTCCATCTTCCAAGTTGATGGTTTTTTCGGCTAAGTTTAGGCTTACTACTTTTTTGCCTAAACGTACTTCTGCTTTGTTTTCCTTCCAGAAATCTTCGGTTTTGCATTTCATTTTGGATAGATCTGCTTTTCCGCTAACTAAATCGCTAATCATTGGTCTGGAGTAATCTGAGCATACTTCTTCCGTGATTGCAAGGATTGCACCGCTTGGGTCTATTTTTCTTATAGCTCCTACTGCGGCTATGCCCGCTGCTGAAGCACCAATAATGACGTACTTTGTCATTATGGTTTCACCTCTTTGAATACCAACGCTTGGTTGGGACAGTTAGCTACGCATGCTGGTTCGGTTAAACCCTGGCACAAATCACATTTAGCAACCACATGACCTTCCTTATCCATGACTAAAGCCCCGTATGGACAAACCATAACGCATGTCCAGCAACCTATACATTTTTCTTTGTTATGAGTAACTTCACCTGTCTTCTGGTCTTTTTGCATAGCGCCTGATAGACAAGCGCTTACACATGGGGCATCTTCGCAGTGCCGACATTGGATGGCAAAGGAGACGGGCTTGTTTACTTCTCGTCGGATTCGGCTGATGGGTTTGGGTTTTTCACTGTTATAGGCTTTAACTACATCTTTTGATTTTGAATGCGCTACGGTGCAGTGGACTTCGCACAATCCGCAGCCCATGCAGGCTTCTTGATTTGCAATTATTTTTTTCATCCTCAAACCTCTTCCTGATTAATTAATTCGCGTGGACAAGTGAGAATTAGCACATGCAGTTCAACGTCATTTGTGCATAATGTGCCTTTGCTTGTCGTTGTTTGATTATCATTTTTTATTAGTATTTTACAGGTGTTTATTGGCATTCTATTGCCCTCTTTCTTCGAGCTAGCCCAACAAATAGCATATATTCTATATAACTTTGTCGATAATCATTTATATGCACCTTAATGATATATGTAATTTACATGAAACATTTACCAGGTGAACGTCTTGGTGGAAAGAGATCTCGGTTATAGAAGAGTTCAATGCACTGGCAGAGGTTCCTACATTATATCCCTCCCAAAAGAGTGGGTTGAAGACATTGGCTTAAAACGCGGTAGCGAAATCTCTTTCAACATTCAACCCAACTCTACACTAACCTTGGTTCCAAGAATAATAATGGAAAAAGAAGGCAGAGACAATTCGCCCAACCCTAAAGAATACTACATAAGCATCGACCCTAAAGAACCTCCACAAGCCACAATCCGAATGATACGCGCTCTTTACGCTATAGGCGCCGACATCATAAGAGTCCACTTTAAAAACGCCCAAGACGCTACAAAAAACAAAACCCAAATAAAAAACCTCGCGCGAGATAATTTTTTAGGTTCTGAAATAATCGATGAAACACAAGATGAAATAACCCTGCAAATCTTGATCAAACACTCAGAATTTCCATTAGAAAAAGCCGTCCGCAGAATGGCAATAGTAGCTCTTGCAGCAAACAGGGATGCAATAGCGGCATTAAAAGATCGAAGCACCGCTCTATTTGACAGCGTCATAAGCGCACACAACGACGTAAACCGCCTCGGACTCTACATCGTACGTCAGCTAAAACACGGCATAGAACGCAACCTCTACCGTGAGCTCGGCTTTAGAACACCTAAAGAATTCCTTCTTTACCGGATAGCCGTAAATGACATAGAAAGCATCGCCCAAAACGCTATGAACATAATAAACAACCTAGGCACTCTACAAAAATTAATCGACGACCAAACCCTTTTCATAAAAGACCCCATTGATGAAGAAATTTACAATCAACTTGCCTATTTCAGTTCCCAAGCACACCAACTCTACGATGACTCCATCAAAGCACTATTCAAAAGAGATTACAAAGACGCGGAAAAACTGATCTCCAAACGCGAAGCTCTCATTCCCCTAGAAAACGAATTAATCATGTTGATGTCGAGCAAAAAACTCGACCCAAACATCTCCTCAGTGCTACGCCTTATTTTTGACAGTTCAAGACGCATTATGGATTACAGTCGAAACATGGCAGAACTAACGCTTAACCGAACAGTTGAAGAACTCTGCTCAACCCTCACCTACAAATAATATTTTTTTGAAAAACTTGTTATTGGTAGTGCTCCGGCCGGGATTTGGACCCGGGTCGCCGACTCGAGAGGCCGGCATACTTGACCGGACTATACTACCGGAGCCCGGGAAAGATGGTTCTCTATAAGAAATAAATAGGTTTTGTACCTCAAACACAAACCGGAAAAGTAGGGCATTAAAGCGTTTAATGTTCAAAGGGTTTTTCTAATTCATGCTGCTGTTTTTAGTTTAACTGTTTTTAGAAGTCTGAGGGGATTTGTAGAAAGGAACGCCGACTAACAGAAAAGGTAAAGGCGTTGGCACCAAGGAGCACACCTTAACGTGGAAACTCTCAATAACAACAAACAGCCTAACGAACCCTATCAAAGTTAAAGCACCGTTTTTTAGCTACTTTTACTTGACGATGGTATAAGTAGTGGTAGTAGAAACCTAACCAAAAACACGGATTTTATGATTCCGATTAGGAGAAACCTTATTCGCTTCAACATGCTCACCGTTTTTAGTATACTTGCGTTGAAAATGACATTATCCATGCTGTTAACAATTTCCGAACACCACCAAACCGATTACTATAATGATTGACTCAACCAATTACACAGTTGAAGCATGCTCAACTTGGGTGCTCGCGTATAAAACCGTTTTTAAAAAACAAACGCTTGCTGCGATAAGAAGTAAGCACGAAAAATACAAATTGCAACAAAAAGTCTTTATACAATAGAACTAAAAAAAGAAAATTAAAGGAGGAAAATTTATTCTTCGCCCATGCCGCCCGGCATTCCGCCTGGGCCACCTGGACCGCCTTTTGGTGCTTTTGAGGTTATTACGTCGTCTATGCGTAGTATCATAGTTGCTGATTCTGCTGCTGATTTGATTGCTTGTTCTTTGACTACAATTGGTTCTATTACGCCGTTTGCAATGCAATCTTGTAGTTTGCCTGTGAATACGTTGATTCCCATATATTTGCCGCTTTCTTTGTCATGTACTTGTCGTAACTCAGCTAGTATGTCAATTGGTTCTAAGCCTGCGTTCTCTGCGAGTGTGCGTGGGATTACTTCAACTGCGTCTGCGAAAGCTTCAACTGCAAGTTGCTCGCGTCCGCCAACTTTGGTTGCGTACTTGCGTAGTTCCTTAGCGATTTCGATTTCGACTGCTCCGCCCCCTGCAACGATTTTGTTGTTTTCTAAAACGTCTGAGACGACTGACAATGAATCGGTCATTGCTCTTTCAGCTTCGTCAACCATGCGTTCTAGGCCTGCGCGTATTAGGATTGCAACTGAGTGTGGATCTTTGCATTTTTCAACAAAGATCATTTTGTCATCGCCTATTTTGCGTTCTTCAACGTGTCCTGCCAAGCCGAGGTCTGCTTTCTTGAGGTCATCTAAGTCACTGACTATTCTTCCACCTGTGGCTCTTGCGAGTTTTTCCATGTCGGATTCTTTTACACGTCTAGCTGCCATTAATCCAGCTTTTGATAGGAAGTGCTGGACCATATCGTCGATGCCTTTTTGGCAGAAGATTACATCTGCACCTGAGGCTTTGATTTTTGTAACCATGTCTTGCATCATGTCGGTTTCTTGGTCTAGGAATGCTTTCATTTGTGAGGGGTCTTTGATACGGATTTCAGCGGTGATTTCGGTTTTTTCGATTTCTAAGGCTGAATCCAAGAGTGCGATCTTTGCGTTTTCCTTGATTTTTGGCATGCCTGGACTGACGACTTCTTTGTCAATGATTATGCCTTGGATTAGTTGGGTTTCAAGGAGGCTTTTGCCTGTTTTCTTAACTAGTTGAATGTTGTCTATGTCCGCGATTGTTTTGTCTCCGCGTTTTTCGGAAATTTGTGACACTGCATCTACTGATATTTCTGCTAGATGATCTTTTGCGGAGCCGACTGCTTTGCTGCTCATTGAAGTTAATGCGACTTTAAGCAGTGTTTTACGGTCGTTTACGTCTAGTGGCACTGACATTTTTCCGATGGCTTCGATTGCTTTTACTGATGCTTTACGGTAGCCGCTTACTAGAATTGTTGGGTGAATGTTTTGATCGAGGAGCTCTTCGGCTTTTCGGAGTAATTCACTCGCTAGGACGACTGCGGAGGTTGTTCCATCGCCTACCATGTCGTCTTGGGTTTTTGCGATTTCAACCATCATTTTTGCTGCGGGGTGTTCTACGTCGATTTCTTTGAGGATGGCTGCGCCGTCGTTTGTAATTGTGATGTCGCCTAGGCTGTCGATTAGCATTTTGTCCATGCCTCGTGGACCCAGAGTGGTTTTTAGTACTTCGCCGATTACTCGTGCGGCCATTATGTTGTTTCTTTGGGCTTCTTTGCCTCTGCTTCGTGTTGTTCCTTCTTTAAGTACGAGGACCGGTTGTCCTGAATTTGTTGTTGTTAAATATGCCATATTATCATTCCCTATTTAATAGAACCTTGTTTAATACGGATTTATGCAAAAACCCCAACGGAAATATAAACTTTTACCCTTGAATTGACTTTAGCCTTACATATTCTTTTTTGATGTTTGCGTAATTCGCTATTGTACTTGGTTTTTGGGGTGAGTGTTCAAAGAATCTTTTCAACCCCTTGCACATAGCTGAGATCTATTAGGCGAAAGCAAAAATAACCAGTCCACGATCATTCCCTTCCGAGTGACTACTATGATTAACGGTTTCAATCTTTTAGCAACTACTTCACGCGGAAACGAACGCGCAATGATTAACGAAATTCTTTTCATGCTCAAAGAAGAACTAGGCGACAATGAAGCGCAAGCTGCAAAAACCAAAATCCGCGGCTTAATCGTTGCCAAAACTACACTCGATCCATGCAACGTGATAGAAAAATTTCGTGGCATTATAAAAGAACGCCCATACGAGTTCCGTTATGCGCTGAGAATTCTGCCGATAGAAAAGGTTGTACCTACTGATTTGGATGAAATTAAAAAAGCCACAGCAGAGTTAGCCAAAAAAATAGGCGAAAACGAAACCTTCAGAGTAACAATTGAAAAACGCTTCACAACTCTGCATTCAAATGACCTTATTGAGGCAGCGGTAGGAGAAATTAAGAATAAGGCTAACCTTGAAAATCCTGACAAAATCATGCTTATTGAAGTTCTGGGCGCGTTAACGGGTTTGGCTCTTTTGAATCCAAAAGATATTTTGGCGGTTATTAAAGAAAAAATGATTTAACTCACAGTTGAGTCGATAGCAGGGCAACGCGCTCAATAATTATGTTAGTTATTGCCTTCTTCTGATTGCCGTTTTCGAGGACTTTTAGTTCCTCTTCTGTGATTTCGAAGATTTTTTTGATTTTTTTTTCCTTGTTTTTTGTCAAGTCTAGAACCCTCTCGTCTGGTTCAGTGCCCATGCTTTCTGTCACTGCTTTAAGAGTGGTTTCTATTTGTTTTGGGTTATCGCCTACAATTGCTATTGCCAAGTTGTGAGTTTGAGGTTGGATACCAGCGCGAATGATTGCTTTTTGTATTTGCCGCTGTGCTGAAGCATACAGCATAATTTCCATGGCTATGCTCTTTGAAAGGTTAGCTTTGTTCTTGAATGCTTGCAGAGCGTTTAGAACTGCGAAGTAAAGATGTTCTTGTGTGGCGATTAAATCGGCTTCGAAAAATTGGATATCAATGTTTTGCTGCGTTTCTTTTCGCTTGGTTTTCAAAAATATTTCAGCCTTATCGAACTCTATGTCGTGGTATCCTGTTATTTTCAAGTATTTACCGTATTCTCTTAAGTATTGCAGCATTTCTGATTCCAATCACATGTCTTTTATGAGTTTTTCAGCTAGCTGCTTAGGCAAGCCTGCTTTTACGAGTTTTGCCAACTCCTGGTTCAGAATTCGTTTACCTAATGGGTTTTGAATTATTTTTATCAGAGTCTCTTTAATGTCCCACGGGAAAACTACCCAATCGGTTGTTTGTTTTTCGTAGAAGTCGGGGGTTGTTATTGAGTGGGGTTTTTCGTACAATGTGGCTGTTTTTATTTCAATAGCTCCTTGAAGTTGGAGGTGGGTTTTGGCGAGTTTTAGGCTTTTTCCTGTGTCAGAGATGTCGTCAATCAAAAGTATTTTTTTGCCGGTTACATTTGTGGTCAAGTTTTGTATTAGGATTGGTTCTTGTAGTGTTTGGTTTATGTTTGTGTAGAATTCTATTTGTATGAAGCTAAGGCTCTGGGTTTCTAATAGATCGCTTAGAATGCGTGCGGGTACTAACCCGCCGCGGGCTATTGCAACTATGAGATCCTGTTTGAAATTTTGGGTTTTAATTTTTTGGGCTTGGCAGAAGAGCATTTCGTAGATTTGATTCCATGTTGGAACGTCATAGTCGATGTTAGAAGCCAAAGCTTTCATCTCGAGATTGGGAATTGCATTTTTTGGTTCTGTTAATCCTTTCTATAGTTCAAAATATCCATTTATACTTTGGTATATCTCATTTTTGGTATTTCAGCTATTTCTGGGTTTATTGTGCATGTGATTCTATTTTTATGTTGATTTATAATGTGGGTTGGTTTGTTTTTTTTGCTTCTTGGGTTGCAGGTTTATTAAGGGGTTAATGTTACTAAATTTAGTCGGGAGATAGGCGTCTGGAGATATGTGTCGTATTTCGTAATATGGTTTAAATGCTCAGGCGTCTTTTCCAATAATTAAAAATGAAAGGAGACTCAAAGAATGGTGAAGAATGTGGATGAAGATAAGGTAAAACGCGTGCTCACAGAACCAAAGTTGGCGACCATAAAATCGATGCTTGAGAAAGATCATGCTATCGATTGTTTGCTGCTACTTCACGTTGGTCGCGGTAAATGGAAAAATGCTAAAGACTTCATGAAAGACAATAACTTGACGCTCAGCGATGGGACTTTTAGAGCAAGAATGATCGAGATTGAATCCTTGGGTTTAGCCAAGAGTGAACGCATCGATCCCCTCAAAAAATATTATGTAAAGACTGAAATTGGGGAAAAAGTATCAAAGCTTCTCCTCGGTTTTTTTGACGAACTTGATGACAAAAAATAGGGTTAGATCGATGGCTTAATAGCCGTTTTCTTTCTTTTCGTTTTATTTTACCCCAATAACTAATTGTATTCGAGGAATTTTCTATTTTATTGGTTGATGTAGTCGCGTTCTACATATCAATAGTATTATGTAGTAAGACGTAATATTTAAAAGAGGGTTTTCGTCGATAAGTATTACAAACCTACAAAAGGAAAAAAGAAAAATGAACAAATACTTTAGAAAATTTAAGAAAAACGCGAAAGCCCTCAGCCCCGTAGTAGCATCAATCATCCTAATCGCCGTCACAGTCGCAGTCAGCGTCGTCGTCGCCGCATGGATGGGAGGAATGACCATCGGCCTAATGGGAAACGCAGAACAAGCATCAATAGCAAACATTGCATTCATAGCACCTAGCACAGTTCAAGTGCTAGTGCAAAATTCCGGCAGTACAACCGTAAACATTACACAAGCATACGTCAACGGAATTGCAGTAGCAGTTATGAGCCCAGCATCACCTTCAGTAGCAAAATCCGCCGCAACACCAATAGACCTAACCCTACCTGGCGCCGCCACTCTAAGTGCAGGCACCTCATATCAAGTAAAATTGATCACAGCAAAAGGCACTCAAATCCAAAACTCCGCAGTATACAACCCATAAAATTCCAACATTTAAACATTAAGAATCGGGGTAAGGTGAAGCAAGCATTCACCCAACTTTCCTCTTTCTCTTTTAAAAAAGTATAGGAGTAAAAAAAATCATGGTAACACAAATCAAAGAATATACATCAGCTCAAGCAATAGCCGAAGCACTGGACAAGCAATTGTCCGATACCAAAAGTATTCTGGGCGAGCACCTACGAAAACTTGATGAAATCCGCACGTTAGCAGAAAAATCAAAAAAGGTCCGTGAAGTTGTTATGAAGTTGGCTAATAAAAAAGCCCCAATAGAAAGCCAAAATGAAATCACAGTGGGATCCTTAAATATTATTTTAGACGCTAACACATCACACGAGTTAACCGCTATAGAATCGGTGGTGCGCAGCCACCAGGAGCGGCTGATGGTTTTGCAGAAGGTGCGTGAGGCCTTAAAATGGCTTGACCAACTTGGCGACACCGAAGGTCTCAGGTACCTTGTCGTGGAAGGTGATGGCATTCCAGAGCGCATCTTGTTTAAAATATCTTAGGCCAAAAGTAAAAGGAGACTAAACAGTGACTGAGGCTTATTCGAACCCACTCCAAACGGTTTTAAATGAATTCAAAACCTTAAGCCC
The DNA here is from genome assembly GCA_963708495.1 of Candidatus Bathyarchaeota archaeon. GTDB lineage: Archaea > Thermoproteota > Bathyarchaeia > Bathyarchaeales > Bathycorpusculaceae > Bathycorpusculum. The sequence continues at coordinate 59,617 of CAVPSS010000002.1, read as the reverse complement.
AGAAACCACTAACGTTTTAGTTTTCAATAACAACGGTCAAACCATCGCCAGCACTCAAGGCACAACTGAAGACCGAACTAAAAAAGTCATTGCCAACTTTGGAAGCATCTCTTTACAGGCTCAGTCTATAGGCGGTGTTGAAGGCCTCTCTATTCAAGCTCGGGACAGTCAGCTAAACATCACAGCAATGGGTAATCTTTATTTGGCAACTGTTTCTTGGCGTGCAGCAAACCAAGAAATCGTTAAGTCATTAACCAATGTTGTGATTCCAACGGTTGTACGTCTTGTTGACCAGCTTGCAACTTCATTATCAGAGAACCAGCCACAACAGACCATTCAGCTCAAAGAAATAGCCATCGAAGAAACTGCTTTGCCTTTTGAAGAAGAAAAACCAAACGTAGAACCGATACCTGAACCTCAAACAACCTTTGAACCTTTTCTGCCAAAAACACCCGTCAACCAGTTAATGGTCGAAAAAATCGGAGGCATACTTGTCCAAGCCGACACAGTGAGAATTGACAGTGGAATTATAGCGAAGTGGAACGACCTATATGACGGCAAAAAAATCACAATGGTTAACATAGAAGCATTAGACGGTAAAAAAACCACCTGCCAATTCAAAGCAATCAAAGAAGTGAAAGCCAACGCAAAAGGCATAATCCAAATACCAGAAAAAATCCTGCAAACCCTTCAAACTGAAAAAGGCAAGCTAGTCATGGTCAAGCCAGTAATCGAATGAGCGTGAGGTATGATGTTGAAACAGAAAACAAACGTTGAAATCTTAACCGAATTCCCTGAAGGTTCTCCGGTTATTTCGGCGGGAGGAGATAATTCTGTTTTCTCAAGTTTGGCTGCAAGTTTAGCAGAAATACGAAAACTCAAAGGTGTTATGGGTTATATTCTAAGAAACAACACCTCAGCCATAGTAGACCTATCCGAACAGGAAAAAATAATTGAGTACGCTATCTTGTTATCTCAAATTACTGAGTCAAGCAATGAAATGGCTAAACAATTCAACCTGGTAGATATTGAGAGCGTGTTGGTTGAGGGTAAATTCGTAAAAGTGCTTTGCATGAGTATTGGCGATAACAGAATTGGAGTTTTTATGGAGAGAACCGCTACTCACGCTTTGATAATAAAGAGAATTCTCTTATGAGAGCCTGCTTTCATTTTTTTGATGAATTGCCATATTTTTAATATGTTAACTAATTGCAGACTGTCAATACAGATTCCCGGACATATTTCTCCAATGAGTCTCTATTTGTTCAAAGTGTGTGAATAATTTGATTTCTATGTCGCGCTTTTTTGGCTTCATGAGGTCTGTTGCATAATACAGCTAGTCTTAAAACTTACTCGCTTAGTTAGCGGCAACTATATCATCCAAACCTTTCCTAACCTTCTGTACCGTAACCTGAAGGAAAATCGAAGCTTAAATAAAAAAGTGCCCCAAAACAAAATGCGTCATTTTCTGCAAAATCATCTGGCTTTTCTTCTATCGGAAACAAAACTTAAGTTATAAGTCCACTTTGCATTTTGTTGGTTTAAAAATAAGTTAGATAAGGACCCTTAGAACAAGTGCTTACTAAAATAGCTAAAGTAAAAAAAATAAAAAGAAATAAAATTTAGTAGAAGTTGCGAGCTTCTTTACGTTTCTCGGCTTCTTCGTAGAACCGCAATACTTCATCTATGATTTCTACATTAGAGAGCAACATCCGTCTGCAACAGTACCTTTTCAAGCCCAAGCTGTCGAGTACGTCGCTGGCATTTTCGCCTGTCTTTATTCTCCGAGTGAATTCGTCCCATCGGTCTCCAACGAGTTTGCCGCAAGTGAAGCATCTTACGGGAATTATCATGTTGTTCTTTTGTCTCCTTATCTGTAGCTTTTCTGTTCTTTGGACCGCGCGCCTGCTCCGCCGACTTTTTTAGTTTCTTTAGTTCGTGAGTCTCCAGCAATCATTGTGCGGTCGTATTCGCTAAACACTGTACGCAGATGTGTGCTTTTTGTCCATTTTAGAAGAGCGTTTGATATTGCCATGCGTGCCGCTTCAGCTTGTCCCATGTATCCTCCACCGCTAGTTTTAACATCCATATCAAGTTGCTGCCAAACGTCTGTGCCTGCCTGAAGAAGAGGCTCCATGATTTTTGCTTTGGCAATGTCGGGTTCGTAAATTTCAACTGGAGTCCTGTTTATTCGCACTTTACCTACGCCTAGTTTAACTACGGCGCGTGCAACTGCGGTTTTTCGTTTTCCACTAACAACTAAAACTTTTTTTGCGGGCATAATTATTCCATCCTGTCGAACCAACCGATTTCCTTTGCTAATTCGCCAAGGGTAAAGTGTGGTCCTTTCAGATTTATTGAATTAGCTTCTTCAAATGTTATCATTGTTTGATCTTTGAATTCAAGCGGGACACCCATAAATACTTTTAACCGTTTAAAGGCGCTTTTACCTTTAGGCAACTTGAAAGGAACCATACCTCGTACTGTCTTGCGTAGAAAACGGTCGGGTCTGCGATAATGGAAGGGTCCACGCATTGGAGCACCTACCTCGAGGAATTTGTGCGCTTCCAATACTTTACTTTTCTTTTTACCAGAAAAAACGGCTTTCTCCGCGTTCAATATGATTACTTCTTCACCATTTAACAATCGTTTGGCTACTTTGCTGCACATTCGGCCAACGATTAAGCCTTCAGCGTTCACGAAAGTGACTGACATTTTGGTTGTTTGCATTTTTCTCACCGAATAATTCTTACCTTTGAGCCTTTGGGATTTTTCTCCAACAGCTCTAAGATTGTTATATATTTAGCTTTAACAGCCTCAAGTTTTTGCTTAGCTTTGTCTGAGATATCGAATGCTGCGACAGTTAAAGCATGGTCGATATTACCTGAAGCTAGAAGCTTACCTGGGATAACCACTACTTCAGCTTTTTTGGTGTGTCTGTTTAATTTGCTCAAGTTAACAGCAACGCGTTGGTTTCTTGATTTTGCTAAGTGGTCAGCGACATCTAGCCAGATGGGTGCATTCTTCTCGCGGCTTTCTTTCTTGAGAAGATAAATAAGATCGAATAATTGTGGGTTTGTAGTTTTGGTTTCTCTCATTGTAATCCAGCCTTTATTTGTTCTTCAAACTCGTTTAGTTGTTTGCCTAACAGTTTAGTTGCTTCTTTTAAGACCCGTTCCGGAGGAAGCGCACCTGTTGACTCTATGTTCATTATGAAAGCGTTCTTTTCCCATTCAACATTGAGCGGTGAGGGTTTTTTGGGGCAAGCATGAACACAATCCAAGCAAAGATTGCATGCTAAAAGGTCTCGCACATCAACTTTCTCATCTTTTATGACAAGAATTTTTTTGGGACACATGTCAACGCATTTTGAGCAATCTTCACATTTCTCTGTTGGAGTAGTGATTTTTGGGTAATATTTGTATGCGCACATTGAAACAGGCTGCCATTTTGCATGGGTTTTGCCTATTCCAAGTTTTGCGTAGGCCTCAAGTTTTAGTTTCTGGTTTTTTGCCAGTTTTACTATTGGAATTTTATCTGAGACTGGCACGATTTCTGGGTTTTCAGAAACAATTTCGCCAGAATAAACGGTTCTTGTTCCTTCCTTTGCTTCAGCGTCAAGAGTTAATGTCACTCGGCATTGTGTACAGCCAAATTCACTTTTACATTCGCATTCTTCAGCAAGATTGTATTCGTCTAAATCAGTCTTGAGTGGAGTAAGACCCAGTCTATGAGCAATAATTTCATCTTGCAGAATTGAAGAGTTTTCTATCATTACAACTTCTTCGATTGCCATACAAGGAACTTCAGCAAGTGCTATGCGTCGCAGAGCGTTCATTAAAGGCACGTCCGCATCTCTAACAGCTATGCGGAGGTTGATATCGTTTTTTTCAAGGACTTCTATTTTCACTTGCTAGACACTCCAATAAGTTACTTCAATAAAGGGAGATTATTGCAGATTAGACTCTTCTGCCTCTTCTGCCACCGGGCCTTCTTGTTCCATCGTGGGGAATTGGTGTGACTTCTTCGATGCGTTCAATGCGGAAACCGAATCTGGCTAATGCTCGGATGGCTGCTTGAGCGCCTGGTCCAGGTGTTCTAGGTCCTGCGCCGCCTGGAGCTCGAACTTTTATGTGGATAGCAGTAATTCCTTTGTCTCGCGCGATTTCGGCTGCTCCAGTTGATGCTCGCATGGCTGCGTATGGCGAAGATTCCATACGGTCAGCTTTAACGTACATACCGCCTGTTGTACGGGCTATTGTTTCTGCACCTGAAATGTCAGTAATATGGATTAAAGTGTTGTTATAAGAGCTGAAGATGTGGACGATTGCCCACTTCTCGTTGCGTTTATTGTTGGGAGCGCTCAAAATCTGCCGCCTCCGCGTCCGCCTCTGCGACCTCTTTGAGGTGGTCTAGCTTCAACTTGTTTAGCCACAACTGTTAATCCAACGCGTAATGCGTGTTCTGGAACTGCAATTGCACTTTCTGTTGAATATACTATTTTTGCTTCATCATCTTTTAGAACTATATAACCTGGGATTGTTACTCGGCGACCATCGATTGTTACATGTCCATGTGTGATTAGTTGGCGTGACTGGAAAATTGTTCTGGCTAAGCCTTTGCGGAAAACGGTTGTTTGCAGTCTGCGTTCCAATATGTCTTCAATAGTTAAGTCTAAAACATTGTCAAGCACCGCAGTCTCTTGCAAAATGCCTTTCTTTTTTAGTTGTGCGAGCAATTCATTTTCCATTTTTGCTCGTTCTTCAGTGGTTTTGCTGATAAGCGATCGGGCGATGCTTCTATATTTGGATAGAGAAGTTTTGTGACGCCAGAGTTCATGTTTATTTCTTAAGCCAAATTGCCCCAAGAGTTTTAGTTCTTCTTGGAGGACATCTTTTCGCCATCGGAAACGTGGAGTATCAAATTTCTTACGCTGTTTCTTCGGATCTCCCATGTTTACTTGCCTCCTTTTTCGGATGCTTCACCTGGCTTCTGCATTAGAGTCTTCTTCTTGACTCCTAAGGCTTTGCCTGCTCTCCCAGTGGTTTTTGTTCGTTGGCCACGTACTTTCAAGCTGTAAGCATGGCGGTATCCACGCCAAGACCTGATTTCTTTGGCTTGATCAATGTCAGTTTTAATTTTTAATGCGAGTTCAGAACTCAAAATATGTTGGTCTTTTCCAGAATCTGTGTCTTTTCGACGGTTAAACATCCAGCTGGGAATACCATATTTAGCTGGGTCCTTAATTACATCCTCGATTTTCGAGATGTCTGACTCTGTTATATAACCAACGCGCAGGTCAGGGTTTACTCCCGCCTTTTTAATGACTGCATTTGCGAGGGCTGCACTTACCCCTTTGACTTGCGCGACAGCGTAATAAGTCTTTAAGGTACCTTGAACATCTGTACCCATTATACGAAGTATATAGCGATATTCCTGTGACATGCTAAGTTTTCATCCGTTTTTTAACTTTAAAGCATATACGAAATATGGCGGTATTTATTTAAACCTTCCTTTCCAAAAAGTATCATCAACGGGTAATGTAAAACTCTAATTTTTGCATTTTAAATATGGAGAACTACTTTAACAATCGAAAACTAAATACTTCTCTTATGCAAAAAGAGCAGTCATGGATGCAATAACAATCATTGGTTTAATAGCCGCCCTATTCACAACAGTCTCGCTTATTCCACAATTAATCAAAACTTACAAAACAAAATCTACCAAAGACATCTCCACAGGAATGTTTTCCCTTTTCGGGGTTGGAGTGCTCTTATGGTTTGTTTATGGAGTTTTCGTTAATGATCTACCAATTATTGTGGCGAATTCTTTAGCGTTTATTCAAGCCACAGTTATTCTGCTTTTCAAGGCAAAATACAAATAATTTTTGCTTTAAACTTAGACACTACACTCCTAAGTCTCTGCAATGAATCTTAATTAGGATCATCAAATATGCTTCAAAACTATTTTTTTAGAAATCTCGAAAATTAAATATCATCAACCACTTGCATGACATTGATCATAGAGTTTATCCATCGTAGGTATGCATTCAAAGTTGCGCGCAGAGCAACTGTGTCATTAGCCTCAACAGTCAATACAAGAAATAAACCGTCTTGTTCCAGTTTAACATTGGCACGCCGCGTAACTTTTGCTTTGGTTTCCGGAATTAAAGCCTCAATAAGCGTAGAAAGTTGTTTCTGTGAAGCAAATTTTAGGCGTACAAAAGCCTTTGCACCGATCACCATTCAGCATCTCCAATGCTAAAACAGAGTTTTCAGAGTAATAAACAAAAATAAAAAAAACAAAAAATTAAAAGAAGAAAGAAAGGTTTAGTCGTTGTTTTCTTCTTCAGTTGCCGACTCAACAGCTGCTACAGCTTTCGCAGTTTCTTCAACTGGCGCACCTTTAGCTGCACGCTTGGCCACAACACCCAGTTTAGTTACTGGTGTGTATGCTCCGCCTGCAAAAGTAAACTCACATTTTTTGCATTTCCATATGCCAACGCTTTCACGTTTAACGCGGTTAAAGCCGCATTGTGGGCACCTGTGGGGCTTCTTGAGTTCAATCATTACTTTCATGTAGCGTTTTCTAACTGTGGAGCCATAACGTACCCCTAAACCTCGTGTTGGACCAACTTTCTTCATCTTAGGCAACTTTTATCTCACCAATCAAGTTTCTTGCGCAGTTCTGCTGCTTTGTCCAGAGCAATCTTTGATGCTTCTAAAATCTGTTGCGGTGTGAAATAGCTGGAGCCACCTTTCTGAATTGCGCATATGGTTCCGTCTTCTTTTGTTGCAAAGGTTATACGTGAATCCATTACTTGTTCTTCTTCGATCCACGGGTCAATAATCAGGTGGTTGTTGATTTTTCCTGTGGTAACTGTAATTGGGTGACTCTTAAGAGGCAGTTGAGTATAGCCTTGCTTCATTTTTATTTCGCCGTCTTTGATTTCATAGTTGGGCATCTTTGTGTTTATAAGTGCTGCCATTGCTGCCAACGCTGCTGCGTCAATCAAGTTTCCATCGTGGTTGAGTACATAAATGTCAACGAAGACTACGAACACTTTTTTGCCTGGTTCGATACACAGTTTCTCAGTGTCAACGCATTTTGATTCTCTGATGCCTCTGTCAACGACTCGAGCTAGTTCGATTGAACTTTCGTCTGGTGGTCCAGGTTCAAAGTTTGGTGAAGCTAGAGGAACTAATTCTGCGTTCACTGTTAAGACGCCATCGTTTGGTGTATCTGGGAATGGTTCTCCAAGTCCTACTTTGACCCCGACAAGAACTTCAGTTTTTCCAAGGAAAACTTTTGCGGAACCTTCAGCTTTCTCGATTAGCCCTTGTTCGATTTTTATTTCGCGGGTATCAAGCAAACCTCTATCATCTAGGCGTTTGCTCTTTTCGAGCAGTTGTTCAATCTGCTTTAGTCTAACTTTAGTTACAAGTGATGACATTATTCTTCAACCTCTTTAACAACCATATACTTGGTCTTTAACGCTTCCTTTTGCATTTCATAGATTTTCTTGCATCCTTCAATAGCCATGCCAACAGCTTTCTCGAATTCTGCAGGCTCTAAAATGCCATCCATCTGCAACAAGGTAACTGCATTCAAAGCTGGCATGTAAGCTACTGGTACATCTGCAGCACCAAGTTTGTCTTCGGCGTCATATAGGTCTACAACTACAGTGTCGTCAACTTTTCCAGCTGCACAACCTACAACTAAGTCACGCATTGGAACGCCTGCGTCTGCGATTGCGAGTGCTGCCGCGGTGATAGCTGCACATCTTGTTCCTCCGTCAGCTTGCAAGACCTCAATATAGACGTCAACTCCTGTTCGTGGATATAGTTCGAGGAATAGGGCTGGTTCTAAAGATTCTTTTATGACTTTTGAGAGCTCAACTTCTCTTCTTGATGGTGCGGGGGATTTTCTTTCCTGTACGGAAAACGGTGCCATGTGGTATCGGACTTTCAAAACCATACGGTCAGGTTGCATCAAGTGTTTTGGATGCACTTCTCTTGGACCGAATACGCCGACTAAAATTTTGTTTTTTCCATGTTCAATATAGGCTGATCCATCAGCGTGTGACAAAACGCCTACTTGAAGCTTTACAGGGCGAAGTTCATCCGCTTTTCTACCGTCTAATCGGATGCCTTTTTTATCGATTAATTTATCTGGTTTTTCATTCAACTTTATTTTCCTCCACTTTACCTACTTTCTTTTCTTTTAGCAACTGTGTAATGCGATCAGTAAGACCGCTTGTATGGGATTCTTCCTCAATCTTTCGAATCACGAATATAGCAAGTTCCTCTTCTTCCAAGGTTTTGCCTGTGACCAAGATGACTCCGTTTAATCCTAGTATGATTTGACAGTTGGTTTCTTGTTTTACCATTGAAATCATTGAACCTTTCCGTCCGATGATGCGAGGAATCTTTGTTGGGGTCACATGAAGGATTTGACCTCGAGTAATTTTTCCAAGTCCTGGTTCTCCTACAGTTAATTGTGGGTCGTGCGCTCTATCAAAGGTCGCGATTTTGGCAACGATTAAGTCACCTGCGGTTAAGACTTGGGATAACTCGTCGTTTTGGGGTTTAAATGGTCTGCTGAGTACGTCTGATGCACGAAGCATTGCCGTGTAGGGTGCTTTGATATCTACGGTCCAGCCGTTGAAACCTACTTCGATGACTGTTCCTATCACTATGTCACCCATTTTTGGGACGTAAAATGCCCTTAATGCAACAACGTTTACTTTTTTGTTGTCACTGTCTACGAGTCCAATCCTTGAGGCATAAATCTTGCCTGCTTCTACATACGTGTTTTCACCGGGCAAATAGTCGCCTTCAGCGAGCATTTCTCCGGGCGTAACAAGCTGTTTTTTTTCAAAGAATGTTGGCATAAAATCACCTATCATTTTTTTTAATTACTAAGAGATTATTTTTGCTTCTCCCGTTCCCTTGGTTGCGTCGCCAAGTTTGTTTATCAACGAAGCGTATGATCCTGCGGGTAATTCGATTTCGCCATACCATGAACCGTCACCGCGCCATTCTTCCCGCTTGAGGGTTCCTAACGTTTTAATTGTACCGTAAGCTTTTGCGGCGTGCAAAGTGGGTATTTTCACTGCGACTGTAACCTGTTCTATTTTCAGGGGTAAGATGGGTCGAAGAAGTTTTACGATATCTTTGGCTTGTTCCTCAACTGGCTTATATGGATCTATGGGGTAACGAATCTGATCCATTGCATTTTCGATCCGTGCTGGAGGATGCGGCAAATTAGTTTTTGGATCAACTGCTTGGCGAGATATAAAATCCACTATTTGCCTTTTTTTATCTTCGACCATTTTGCGTCTTTGGTCGGTTGTTAATTGCAGGGTGCCTTTTTTAATAATTTCATCTGCAATTTTTAGTGGGTCACATGTTTTGAAGGCTTTTTTCATTGCTTCTTCAGAAACTTTGGTGCCTTTGTTTGCATCAGCGAAAATCATTTCAGCGGCCAAAACCTCAGTTATTCCCGCGATTTTGCCGTTTCGGTAGTCGAGCGCTTTCTGTGGCTTAACTAGTATTTCAAAATGCTCATTTTCTCTTGTTAAGCGTGCGACGGTGAACTTTTCGCTCATTAATTTTTCACTTGCTTGAGCCCAGCTCTTTGATGTAACCTTCCACGGTATTGTCGTTTAGCATTTCCATTTTCTGTGTTGCCGCAGGGATAATTGCGATTTTGATTCTTGGCGGTAGTTGGCGTGCTTCAAGGGCTTTTACCAAACATTTGACTGTAAGTTTTATGCTGTTATCGAGAGTTAGATCTTCTTTGTATTCTTCTTTTAGAATAGCGAGGACTGTTTCTCTTCCTGCGCCCAATGCCGTGGCTTTGTAGCCTCTGTAGGTTCCGCTTGGATGTGTTCCAAAGACGCGTGTCCCAGTTTTGTCGACTCCTCCAAAGATTATTGAAACGCCGAAGGGTCTTACACCCGCGTGTTGAGTGTACATTTGTTGGATGTCACATATGCGTTTAGTTACAACTTCTACGTCGATGGGTTCGTCGTAAGTTAGTTTGTTGCTTTGAGCGTATATTCTTGCTTGGTCAATTAGGATTCTTGCATCAGAACTTAAGCCAACTATAGCTGCTGCAATGTGGTCGTCCACTCTGAAGATTTTCCACGAGAACCCTGCTTCTTCAAGGACTTCGATGTTTTCTTCTGAACCGAGAACTAATCCCTCTGTGGATTGGATACCTATTATGGTGGCTCCGCGGTTCACTAATTCCATTGCGTATTCTACTTGGAAGAGTCGTCCATCGGGCGAGAAAACGGTAATGGCACGGTCATATGCTCCTGGGGCTGCAAATACAGACATAATATTAACCTCACTTTACACTATACACTTTTTCACTGTCTCATATAATAACTATACTAAAAACCTTTCCTATTAAAGCAAAATCCAAACAGCAATGCCGGTAGGGCTAAGGAACGATTCTACCGACAAAAAAACATGAAAACATTTAAGCAAAGAAAATGACAGCTTTGGAAACTGAGGGGGAAGTTGTTGTTGCAAATGTTATTGCAGCTGCACTCTGCAAACGGGTTACAACAATCACAGAGTTCAAACCTGATTTAAACAATTCTCACTTCACTAAAAGACAACTTTTTCCTCTTCAAAAAGCCGATCCAGTTGTAGCTACTCACCAACCCATCGAGATTTACCCCCTTAACATCATCCTCACCAGATTTAGTGAGAACAGATTTGACAAAATCTCCTAGCTCTTGATTCTTCTAATTAATTCTCCTAATTCTCAAAAAACTGTTTTTATCGCAATTGGTATTTATAGCTTGCAAACCATATTTGTGGCTGTATTTTCAGATGGGGAAGCAAACGATGACTTACAAACGTAAAACAGCAATCTCTAAAGTTTTACAGCAACGTTTGCCTTTCATAATGACAATTATTGTTCATCAAAGAGATTTTGTGATCAGGCATGATTAAGCTGCCGAGCCAAGTTGCAGAATACTTCCCCTACGACAGCGTACGCCCACACCAAGATGAATTCATAACCACTGTTTACAATGCAGTCGCTAGCAGGCGTTCCGTCTTAATCGAAGGCAGCAATGGCTTGGGAAAAACAATCTCAGCCCTCTCAGCGATATTGCCAATCGCCATCGAAAAAAAACTCAAAATCCTTTATGTAGCTCGAACTCACCGCCAGCATGACCGAGTCATTGAAGAGTTAAGAGCAATCTTTAGAAAACACCAAGTTTCAGGACTTTCAATCCGTGGACGCAATGAAATGTGTCTCAACGTTTTCGCTTCCAGAGGAGCTTTTGATTCTAAGTCGCTTATGGAAGTATGCGAGCTTCTCAAAGCGAAAAGCAGATGCCCATACTATACTAACGTAGAAGAGCGAACGTACGATTACATGCAGCTCCAGCAGCAAGTAGCCAGCCGCCCCTACATGGGCTCGGAAATCCAGCGAATCTGCAAGAAAAAAGAAGTCTGCCCTTATGAACTCGTAAAAGCCGGGTTATCAGACGTCAAAGTCATTGCGCTAAGCTATCTCTACGTCTTCGACCCTGCAATACGGACGGCTTTTCTTAAGAACCTTGAAACTGAACTTTCGAAAATCATCCTAATTGTGGATGAAGCACATAATTTGCCTGAAACAGCTATCAGTATCTCGGGCAGCACCCTATCGCTGTTCGTTATGAGGGCGGCGGAAATGGAGGCTGCACGTTTCGGCCACAAAGACATCGAAGATTTTGCTTTTTTCTTCCGAACCGAAGTGGAGAAAATAACGGATAAAGTAAGCCGAGAGGAAATAATTTCAGCAAAGAGCATAATCGAGATCATACAGAGAAAGGGCAACATTCCTCGTCCCAGAGAGTTCTTTGAGCACATGCACGAGGCAGGCGCAATTATTAAAAAGGCTTTATTAGCTGACGGCAAAAACCCCAGGTCTTACGTTCATGCGATGAGTGAGTTTCTGCTCAAATGGTTCGATACAATTGAAGATGATTCATTCATCAACGTTGCAAGTAGGTACTTCAACAAAGAAAACAACAAGACCGCTAAACTGGAAATAGTGGCACTCGACCCCTCGAAGATTACACAGCCTGTTTTTTCATCAACCTATGCGACCGTCATCATGTCAGGAACGCTTCAGCCGCTGGAAGCTTTCGCAAAGATAACCCGGTTGCCGGAGAGTACCGTGAAGTTTGTTGTTCCCTCGCCGTTTCCAAAGGAACATGTGTTCGCCGCCGTTTCTCTTGGCGTAACCACATCGATGGATAAAAGAACACCCCAGATGTACCAGACTATGGTGGAACGAATAAACGAAGTTGTAAACAGCACCCCGACCAACACAGGTATCTTCGTCGCCTCCTTCCAAGTCTTAAACTCTTTGCTGGCTGAAGGCTTAGAAAACGCTCTATTGAAACCCCTTTTCCATGAACGAAAAGGCATGACTTCAAAATCTAACGAAAAAATGGTTCAAGACTTCAAAGCCTGCGGGGACAAAGGCGGCGCTGTATTTTTAGGCGTTCAAGGCGGTAGAACATCGGAGGGTGTGGATTTTCCAGGCAACCAAATGAATTCAGTAGTGGTAGTTGGTGTGCCTTATGCGGAACCAACTCCTAGAATTAAAGCTCAAATCGAGTATTATGAAAAACGTTTTCCAGGTTTTGGACGCGAATACGGCTATGTTTTGCCCGCCATGAAAAAAGCGTCACAAGCCGCGGGGAGACCCATAAGGACTCTTGATGATCGAGGCGCCATCGTGTTTTTGGATTTCCGTTTTGCAACAAGCTACTGCAAAAACTTTTTGCCTTTATGGATAGCTAACGGAATGAAAATTTTACCGGACAAAAAAGACGTCTTAGCAATTGAAGTCAGCAATTTCTTCAGGACTCAGTTTGAACTTCCTGAAGCTTCTCGTTAACGATTACTTTCCCGATAATAATTCGTGAGGGTATAGCTGAAACCGCAGTTTGAACCTTCAGAGCTTTTCGAAGTTGATTAACTTCCCGCAATACGCCGATTCCTAAAAACTTGCTTCCTCGACCACATAAACCGACGAGTATGCCTTTTTCTGGTTCTTGGTTTTTTGGTATGGCGTTTCTGGGTTCAATTGTCACTTGACTTTTGGGATAAATCTGCAGTTTAGCGTTTTTTAGGTACCTTGCATAAGTCATTTCTCTGAGGTGTTTGCGTTTTTCTGGTGTTCTTGGGTTAAGAGCAAATGAAGGTTCAACTATTAACACTGGAATTTCCAAACAAGTGATCAAGGGGTTAAGTTCATCTTGTTTTTGTATGCCGATGATTATGTCGGGTTTAAGCGATTTGACTAAATCAGCTTTGTACTTAACAGCAACTTCCCCATTAACCAAACCATCAGTATTAATTAAGACAAAATCAACCTGTCCCTTTAAAATCTCAGCTTCCATAGTAGCTAAGCCTTCAATAGTTTTAGATATAGCTGTTAGTGGAGAGGTGACACCAACAAAAAAAGCGTTTTTCAGCTTTAAATCGTATAGTTCGGATATTTGTTTAGAAGTTAAGCCGTAACCGACAGTGGCTGAGGGACCAATGTCAGATTGACCCAAATCGCCATCTAAGATTGCGACTTTACATTTTCCATCAATTAATTTATTTACAAGGTAAGTGCAAAGACTACTTTTACCGCAATCAGCTGCCCCCAAAATCATTACAATAGCAGGACGCTTCTGCAAACCCAAAATGGCTTCAACTGTTGTGTACCATGATGGTGGATTTGTGCTGCCTACAGTTTCAGCTATTCCAGAACTGGCCCCTAAGGAGATATCAAAAGTTGATTTTTCATTGACAAAAAAGGGTAAGCGTTTTCCTATTTGAATCAAAACTCGTTGTGATTCTTTCATTGGAAAGCCTAACACTTCAGCTTTTCCTAAAACAAGCCGCACTGACGCTGGGCCATCAACTAGCATTGTTTTGTTGGATTCGACTGTGTGCTGCAAATATTTTTCTCCTTGAAATCATTTCTCCGTTTCTTCCAGCTATGCGTATGGCTGAGGAAATATGTCTGACTCTTCTGCTACGTTTGTTTTCTTTTAAAGGTTTGTTAGTTCCCGCCTCACCTCACCACTTCTAGTGCTACTTGGGGCGGCAAATCGCTATCTAAACCTTCAAGCATTTCCTTGCAGAAAGGAACTCCATTTCCAATCTTAACTAGAAACACTTGTGACCTCAAAGTTAACGTTTCTTAATATCTTAAAGATGCTGGTAATTAATTCTTTATTGCTAAAGCAGTTACCCTCCTCAATAACTTTTCCATCAGTAATAACCGCCATCCCAGTTGCGACGCCTGGGTCTAAGCCAATTACTAATTTCTGAAAGGCGTCTTTTCCTAAAAACAGCATTTTCACTTGGTGAACTAAACGGTCAAACTTATCTTCGCCCTGGAAAATCAGTATTTTTCATGATTTACCAAGTGTTTTTCCGCTTCAGTTGTTAAAACTAAAGACATTTTGGCGGGCACTGATTCTCCTGGAACTAAACTGAGGAAGGGAAATGACTTGTTCTCTTAATTTATTAACGATGAGGAAATAGGCTTTGCCTTAAACGGTTGCCACGGCCACTTTTTCTTTCATAAAGCAACCTTAAAGTATAGATTTAAGTGCAAAACACATTATTAGCTTCAAGTTAATAATCCTTGACGTGTGAAGCATGGTTACAATTCAGACAGGCTGCAAATGCATCGACACAAGCCTTGGCGGAGGCATCTTACCTGAAACTGTCACGTTGATTTATGGTGAACCTGAAACTGGAAAAACAACCCTTGCAATGCAATGCGCTGTCAATTGCGCTATCCAAAACCTGAAAGTGCTTTTTATTGATTGCGACAACAGTTTCTATGCTAAAAGACTATCTCAAATTTCAAAAGACCGATTTGAGGAAGTTGCTGAACGAATCATTCTAGTGAAACCCAAGAATTTTAAGGAACAAACCGCACTTATAGACCAAATTAATGATTATGCTACCGCAAATGTCGGATTAATAATAATCGACACATTCACCTCTCTCTACGGAGCAAAAGTCTCTGAGACTTTAGTTAAATCCAAAACATTCGGCGTTAACCGAGAATTAAACCGGCAACTCGCTATTTTGGCGCAAACAACAAAAATCAAAAAAATCCCAGTAATAATAACAAGCCAAGTCCGCAGCGTCTTCAACGACCAAAGTACAAGCATTAGGCCGGTGGCGACACGGGTTTTAAAGTTCTGGGCCGACACCATAATCACCCTCAAACCCACAAATAATCCCATAACAATCAAGGCAGTTTTGGAGAAGGCACGGGAAATCGAAGAAGAAGTAACGTGTTATGTACAAATAGGGGAAGATGGAATAAAAGATACTCAAATCCACTGACGACCGGTTGAAACCCAATGGATATAGCCTCTAATCATTGTTGAAGCCTTTAAGTTTATTTTCCCAGCCTACTGCGCCAACGGAACGCCTGTGCTTGCTGGAGGTGGAACGAAGATGGATTTTGGTAAGAATTTTGTGGATGGCAAACGAATTTTTGGTAATAACAAAACATTTCGAGGTTTCTTTTTCGGTTGGGGCGTGGGTATTGGTGTGGGGTTAGGGGAAGGAGTCATTTTCGGTTTTCAGAATTATCCGATTCTATTCGCCCTTCTTATTCCGTTGGGCGCACTTTTAGGCGACTTAACAGGCGCTTTCATAAAACGTAGATTAAGCATAGCTCCAGGAGGATTCTTGCCTATTGTTGACCAAATTGACTTTGTGGTTGGGGCTGTTGCATTTTCGCTTCCTTTAGCATTGATTGGCTGGGAAGTAGCCTTGACTGTGCTGCTGATTACTCCACCAATTCACTTGTTCACTAATTTCTTAGCTTATAAAATGAAGTTAAAAAGAAATCCTTGGTAGGAAGGCTATTAAAAAAAACTATCTTCCGCCGTTTATCTTAAATGAGATCGAGCCTTCCAAGAACATATATGCTAATAACAGAAGTGCGACACCGATAATTAACATCATGTAGGCTTGTCTTGGCTTATATGCACTTTTTGTACTCTGGTAAATTGCCAGTAAACCAACGAAGCCCAAGCCATACAATGAAACTGAAATGAGTGTGTCTGATATGAATTGATTGCTTATGTCTGGATATAGGAAGAAGAATTGTCCAGTATTACTATTATAAAAGGATGTGATAGGATGATTAATTAGCGCAAATAGACCGCCCCCAAAAAGAAATATGGCGTATGACAGCCCCACCAATGTAACAATGAATGCAGAAGGTGCAGTGGTTGAGACTCTGCGGAACCATCGGCTAAGTGAAAAAGACATATCTGAAGAACTTTTCTTTATTTTACTTGTCATTTTTGGTCCTCTTCCTCAATTAGGTACTTTGCTACTTCTTTAGCCCATACTCCAGTTAATGAATTTTTCTGAATCTCAACTAAATACTCCATCCAAGAAATGCTTGAAGCAGCTTTCCATACCTTGAATTTTAGAAGTACATTCTTAAGCGCCTTTGAATGCAACTGACAAAAACCGTTTTTTTCAGCTTCTCGACAACAGAGTTTGCAATTCACTATTTGCAGTCTCCTTTTGAGGGGCAATTTGGATTAAGGCACAACTTCCATAGTCGCTTAGGTCTTAGATAAACAGCGACTATTGGTGAACCACAGCTTTTGCAGACACTTCGTAATGGTTTAATTGTGCCTGATTGTGGTAGTGGAAAAGCAGTGTTACATTTGCTTTCAAAATAGTTTGTGCAGCCGACAAAGCGTTTGCCAGTTTTTTTGGAACGCAAAATCATCAGTTTCCCACCAGTACATTTTGGGCAGACTCCCAATGGTTTTTTCTTCGAGTTTGCTTTTTTGTAGCGGTTGACTTAGCTGCTCGCCTACATCTGTTTCTTTTTCTTTAAGCTCAGATGTGACAAGTTTTAGTGTTTCAATAGTGTTTTGCAATACGTTTTGTTTGGTTTCGATGCCCTGTTGGATCGCCTCCATTTTTGATTCAAGTGCTCGTGTCATTTCTGGAGACACAACAGTTGGGCAATACTTTGAGAGAACTTCGACAACTTCAAAACCAAGGTGGCTAACATAGAGTGCTCCCGTGCCGTTTAGGTATTTGCGGTCGTAGAGGGTTTGGATTGTGGCTGCCCGCGTTGCTTTGGTTCCTATTTCTTCTTTTTCCATTTTCAAAAGTAAACTGCGTGGATTATACCGAGAGGGCGGTTTAGTAAAATTGTCACTCAAAACTACCCGTTTAACGCTGACTTTTTGTCCCTCAATTAGAGGAGGCAAAAATTCGTCCTTCAACTGGAGGTATGGCTTGTAGAAACGAATCCATCCTTCCATCAAAGTCCGCGTTGCATTCAAACGAAAAAGATTATCATTGATGTTTATTGTTACGCTTATGCTTTGCCTGATTGCTGGATCACCGAAGACAGCTAAAAACCGCTTAACAACCAAATCAAAGATGTTTCTTTCTGCAGTGTCAAGGGATTTTTCAGGAAGGTTTCCTGTTGGGTAGATAGCAGGGTGGGCAGGGTCAAATTTTTTGCCCTCCTTAGGCTTCAAAATCGATTTAGATAGGAGTTCAGTTGCATATTTAGAATAGGCGGGCGCTTTTCCAAGTTTTCTTAAGAATTGTTTTGTATCCGATTGATTGGGGTAGCTTTTGGCTGCTTGTTCGGGGATAAGAAATCAACGCATCCAAATACAAGTGTTGGGCAATGCTTGAGGTACGCATGGGGGTGTACTTGAAGATGCGGTAAGCTTCACTTTGAAGCGAGCCAAGGTCAAATGGCTCGGGAGGATTCTGCGAAAACTCCTGATACAGCTACTGATTCTATTTGGCCTTCTTTGGTTTTGCAAGCGTCCTTTACCGTTCTTGCGTGCGTTTTGTTTTCAAGGATTTTTTCATATTCAACTTGAAAAGCAACATCGTTAATACTTATTTTCGCGGTTATTGTCCAGTAAGGTGTTGGGACAAAGCAGTTTATGGTTTTTTCGCGCATTTCCAGAAACCTCAAGGTTGGTCCTTGCACTCTACCAGTACTCAATGTGGAATATTGCCCGCTGCATTTTTGGGCGGCTTGTGTTAAAGCCCTTGATAGGTTTATGCCGTATAACCAATCGATTTCATGGCGGGTTAATCCTGCCTCAATTTGCGCAAAATCTAAATTTGGCAATAAATGAGTATAAGATTCTTGGAGTTCTTCTTTTGTAAGGGTTGAGTATTTCATTCGTTTAGCTAATGTTTCTTTACCGCCGCAGGCAAACTTTAGTATGTTATATCCAATGATACTTCCTTCAATATCAAAGTCGCAAGCATCTACAAATCCAAATGCGTTTTTCGCTAGTTGCGCAATCACTTTTAACCAAACTCGGATTCTAGATGCTCCGCGTTCGGCTCGGTATCTTGGAACCCATTGATAATCGAAAACAGGGTAACCGCGTCCTTTCTGTTTGCACGATATCGTGTATAGGTGTCCCAGCGAAGGAACCACCACTATATTGCCATCACGGTAAGCTTGGTAATATGGGACACCATTGCTGACTATCTTTTTTGGCTTTCCAATAGCATCAAGCGCCATTGCTATTCTGTTAGCAGCATCAGGTTTTTCCGTGATGATTAAAGTATATTTTTCCAAACGTCAGTTAAACCACACTTCAACATTCAAATGGAGTTTCCATTAAAAGCTTTACAGTAAATATCATCTGAATGGAACCTAAATCTTTTAGCAACCAATAAATACGCCACTTCCATGTATCTACTGAGAATTTGTATGCCGCAACGCGTTATTTGCCATGGTTGCAAACATATTTTGTATGAAGGCAAAGACCTTAAACCGCCAGATGAAGTTATTGCGCAACAAGGAGGAAAATGCCCAAAATGCGACAGAAAACTATCCTTGCTGCCTATGGAAGTGGAAGTTAAACCCATAGCTAAGCGTTGACTACAAACTTGAGTACTTCACCTGAATTATCTGCAGAAACCCATTGGGAATTTGCTGCTAAAACCAAAATGGGCAAATACCTAACCAACCTAGAAACCGATTTTATTTCTAAATCAATAGATCTATCTCAATCGAACATCAGAGTGATGGATGTTGGCGCTGAAGCTGGTCGTTTCTCGCTTTTAGCTGCTAATAGTAAAGCCTTTGTTGTAAGTGTTGATGTTAATTCTTATGCTCTCAAGAGACTCAAACTAAAAAATAAAGAAGTTAACATTATCCAGGCTGATGCCAGACATCTTCCCCTAAGGGACGCCTTGTTTGATGTTGTTTTTATGATTGAGGTCTTAGATTATATTCCAGAACTGGACCAAGCCTTAAGTGAGTGTAAGCGCACTTTGAAAACCAACGCTTCTAGCATATTATCTTTTGGCAACAAATCAAGCCTTAAAGCAAAGTTAAAGGCGATGCAGGGAAAATCTTATCGCCACTCGTATAAGGAAGTTATGCAGTGCCTGTCTAAGACTGGATTCTTGGTTAAGAAAAAAAGTGGGTACAGTTGGCTACCGTTTGGTAGAACTTCTCAGAGTGGTGCGGTGCCTTTTCTGGCAAGATTTGAGAGATTTTTTGGGCTGCGAAAGGTGGTTAGGTTTAGCCCTTGGGTTATAATTCATGCAACTAATCTCTCTTAGTCACTTGAAGCCATTCGAGCTGGTTTTGGAAAGCCATAAATAAATCACCAATGTGTAAAATAGTACAATCGCAATATACATTTGGAAAGAGATGACTTAAGGTGGGCGAAGGAATTAAGGAACGACTTGGTAACAGCTTATCAATTTTTAGCAGACTGAGAATTCAGGTAAGCCACGGTTCAATCATTGCTTTTGCAGCGTTAGTAATGATATTATTTGTTGCATTCACAGTTCGTATTTTACCGTTACGTTGGGAAAACCTTTCTGGCGGCACAGCTCTTCTAAATGAGTTTGACCCCTATTATCAATTCAGCATCACCCAGCACATGGTACAAAACGGTTTACTCTCCCCCTATTGGCCAACTCACTGGATTAACACTCAAAAATGGTATCCAGATGGATTAGACATGTCCACTTCATTGCCTGCTCTACCTATGACAGCAGCAGTGCTTTTCCAAGTTGTCTCTTTATTCGGTGCAAAAATTGATTTAATGACTTTCTGCTCGATCTTGCCAGCTCTAATAGCAGTAGTCTCATGCTTAGTACTCTATTTTGTCGGTAAAGACATGGGCGGAAAAGCCGTTGGTTTATTTGCTGCGCTATTTCTTGCTTTAGCACCTTCATTCTTGCAAAGAAGTTCGTTGGGATTCTTCGATACTGAACTACCTGGTGTACTTGGGCTAGTATTATTCATGTTCTTATTCCTAAGATCAATTGACGGCAACAAGTCACTGCGTGCATCATTGTTGTACTCTTTAGGTGCGGCAGCAGCATTAGGATATTTCATCGCGGGGTGGGGAGCAGCTTATTACTTAATTAATTTGTCAGTTTTGTTCGTTTTCGTGTTGGTTCTGCTAAAGAGATACACTCCAAGACTGCTCATTAACTACAGCATAGTTTTTGGTTTAGCGTTATTTATTGGAACAAAAGTCCCTTACATTTCGTTAAGCTACGTAACCTCAGGCGCAATAGTTCCAGTTGTGGCAGTGTTTGTCGTGCTTATACTTGCAGAAATTCTTCGAAACAACTTATCCAAGAAGAGCATGCTTACATTTTCTATTGCCTCAATAGTCATAATAATTGGGGGAATTACTACTGCAGCTGTAACTGGCTTACTTGGCGGTATAGCTGGAAAATTCATCACTGTTTTAGCCCCATTCGTTAGGGCGGCTTCACCGCTTATCGATTCAGTGGCAGAACAGAGAATTTCAGCATGGGGAAACCTCTACCTAGAATTGGGCATATCCATACTGTTCTTCCTTGTAGGCTTATACTTCGTCCTTAGAAACCCAACTAACAGAAACATCTTCCTGATGCTCTTCGCGGTAACTTCATTGTACTTTGCAACTTCAATGGTTCGTCTACTGGTACTTTTCGCCCCTGCCTTCGCCATAATTGCAGCGATAGGCATCTTTAGCATACTAAAGCCGTTCTTTACCTTGCTTCAAGAAGCGCCAAAGACTCTTGCCAAATCAAAACGTAGAATGGCACGAGTAAGCAAAGAATATAGTGGAATCGCAGTCTTTGTAATCTTCGTCATTCTGGTAACAAACTTGGCGTTTTCACCACAAACCGGCGGAATGCCAAGAGCCATCTCGCAAGCTTATGTGCCAACGGCAATCAGTGGTTCAAGTCTTCCTTTGGGGGGAGCAGGTCTTAACGCGCCGGTTACTGCATGGCTTGACGCAGTAAGCTGGATGAAGAGCAACGTTCATTCAACTGATGCAGTTGTAATGTGGTGGGACTACGGGAACTGGTTAACTGACCTTGGAAATGTAACCAGCTTTGCAGATAACACTACAGTAAACAGCACCCAAATAGAGAACATAGGTTTCATATTCATGGGCAACGAGAACCAATCGATGGCAATGCTCAACACCTACGGTCAATCACGTGTCAAATACATTGCTGTCTTTGAAGTCATCCAAATATCTACATCAAGCAGCGGTAGCTCATCATACATTGCAAGCCCAGCTGGATATGGAGACGAAGGCAAATGGGTTTGGATGGCAAGAATTTCAGGACAAGCACAAACACGACTAATAAATGAAGGCTTCATGAACCCTGCAAAAGCATGGACCAACGAAAGTCAATTTGGTTCAAGCAATCCACAAACAGGCCGGTGGCAATGGAATGACCAAGGCTTAAACTGCACCGTATTCGAACTGTTGAATTATGCAGTAGTACATTACGCCAACACCATGACCAGCTTAGGAGTAAATGTTTCACCAGACCAAACAACTACAGAGCCAACCTACTTCAAATAC
The DNA here is from genome assembly GCA_963708495.1 of Candidatus Bathyarchaeota archaeon. Taxonomy (GTDB): domain Archaea; phylum Thermoproteota; class Bathyarchaeia; order Bathyarchaeales; family Bathycorpusculaceae; genus Bathycorpusculum. Next base: position 37,710 of record CAVPSS010000002.1, on the reverse strand, counting down.
GCATACTTTGCAGGAGAACAAACATCGCCAACACAATACGGCGGTTTAGTCCCGATAATTGCAATCTACGAAATTGATTGGGCAGCATATAATGCGGCACACGGCATAACACCACGCTAAACAGGAAGCGAAGCAGTGTTTCCCAAGGTTCCAGATCAGCACAAAGTTGGTCGACCTTTAATTCCTAACGGTTTAGGGGTTCTTTTTGTCCTAACCACCACCGTTTATCTCTTCTCAATTTATTTCTCAAATAAAGTTTTCAATTTAGGTTTGGACACATCTGTAAATGGGGTCTCTGCGGCATTAACTTTGGCTGTGTGCATTTTATTCGGCGGTTTTATGGGTCTTTTAGATGATTTTATGGATTTGAAATGGCGATACAAAGCCTTCATGCCCCTGATTGCAGCTTTGCCGCTTATGTACTATGTGTTTGAAGGCCTGCAAACTGGCGTCATTCGAACATCTATAGCTCTGCCCTTTTTGGGAACTTTGCATTTCGGCGCATACTATGTCGTCCTTATTGTTCCACTTATAGTTATGATCGTTACAAACACTGTAAACCAGCTCGGCGGATTAAACGGCTTGGAAACTGTTTGCCCAGCCGTAGTCATTTTGGGATTAATGGCTTTTTCACCATCCGGGATTCTGATGGTGGGACCTTTAATTTTCTGGTTAATACTATCCTACTTTAACGTGAGAGGCAAGATTTTTGTGGGCAACACAGGCTCATTTGCCATAGGAATAACCATCGCATCGTTCGCTGTTATTTCAGACCTAAAAGTTAACCTCTTAATCTCAATTCTGCCCTTCATCTTTAATTCATCAATCATACTGCTCGCAATCTTCTTAACGAATAAAAGAGCTAAAGTCACTTTCGACGGTGAGAAACTCTGCTCTGACGGCAGAAAAAGCCTCGTCACAATAATAACTTACCATAGGCCGTTGACTGAACGCCAAATAGTGATTATAATCTCTTCGATTGTAGCTCTCTTTACGCTGTTGGCGGCGCTAATACATGTATTATCTTAAACTGAAGAACAATTCAAGAGTTGGGTATTTTCTTAAGTTATTCTCCTGAAAGACAGAGCGTTCCATATGGAGATATTTGTATGTTCTGCAATGAGACAACAAATTCAACAAATTAACCCTACTTATTTGCTTCAGAAACAGCTGATCTTTTACAACACGAAAATTTATCTTAAAATGAAAAACAGCTTATCTCCAGAGATTTCATATCGGATAATAAGCGACGCAGCCACTAGAGTTGTGACTCCTCCCTTTTTGGAAGTCTACTTAAGTAAACACGGAACTATTTTAACCACCTGCTAAACTGGATAGATGAAAATGTGAATCTTTTAAACATACTTGGATTCTAATTGATGTTTTATTCAGAAAATATAGAGGGTCATCGCTGCTGCCTAGGAGGGAAAGAGATCTTGATGGGAGAGTTAAGCACCGAGGAAGCTTTCAAGCCGCGTTAGCCCGATGATTTCCTCAAAATTAAGGCCCAACGCATCCAAAACTTGGTCGAAGGTAGCTTGTAAATACGCGATGTACTTGTCGACGTCCACTTCGTTTCTTGTAGCTAACTCTACTGGTTTCACATGGTCTTTGTTGCTGTTGACTTTAACGAAGCCTATCAGGTCGCCAGCACGCAGTTCCTTGCCGTTTGCCTGCAGAATTTTGGCAGCTTTCACATGTTGCGGCGTCGTTTTTGTGTAACTTGCAACCTCATCGCCCAACACTACATGGAAAGCGAGTTCACTTATGTCACCCCATTCACGCCTCTTAAGTATATTGTAACGGTCTCGAACTATGTTTGCGATGTCTTTTCGGGCTTTCTCGAAGTCTTCAGGGTTTTTAACTTTTGCAAGCCTATCTTTCATCATGTTGAAAGCGTCTTTGATGAATGTTGGAGTGTGTTTTTTCTTGCCAGTCAGTCCTTTAACGTCCACTGTACCGTCTTCGAGGACGCCTAGATAATTCTTTTTGCGTGAGCTGAAAACGGCGTATCTGTAGACTTTGTCAACATCGATGCCCATGTTCAATTCGTGTTCAGTGTAACGCACGAGCTCTTCGATTTGTTCTTTTGAGGGGTTTTTCAAAAACAAGCTGTCAGTGTCACCGTAGAGCACTTGAATGCCTACTGATTTGGCGTGATTTAAAATTTGGGTGATGGAGTAGCGTCCGATGGCGGCAGTAGCTTCCGCGACTGGTGGACAATAAAGGTCAAAGCTGTCAGCGCCAAAGACACCGTAGCTTGCGTTCAGAATGACTTTTAGGGCTCCTTGAGTGATGTTGTACCAACTGCGCAATTCTGTTGGCAGTGTTTTGTCTTTAGCTCGGCTCTTATACCACCGCACACGCAAATCGCGAAGCGAGCCAATTAAAAGACTTTCTAAGGCACGTTTTTCTGTGCAGACCCAATGTGGAGTATCAGGAATCATGTGCCCTTTGCAGTTGGGGTGACTACAACAGATGGATTGGTAACCGAGATTCCAAACTTTGATTATAGAAGGGTATAGACTGGGAAAGTCCATTACAGCCACATTAAAATGCACTCCAGGCGTAGGTTCCACGACTATAGCGCCTTTGTATTTTTTGCCCTTGATAACTGCGGTTGAAGTGGTTTTTCCTTTCTTGGTCAAAATATCTTCGGCATTTGGAATAAGCATGTTTCTTTTTCGGTGTTCCCGATGCATGAAGTTGCGAATCCAGCGACTTACTCCTTGGCGACTCACATCTTCCATGGGCATGCTGCTGATACGGGTGAGTACTAAAATCAGTTTCATTGCAGAGTCATCTTCGAAACTCGTCAACTTAAAAGTGATTTCTGAATCACGAAGACAATACGCCACTAGCTCACTGTAGTTAAGGTCACCAAAAGTTTTTTCAATATGAATTTTTTCCACACCGAGAAGTGCGTAGCCGACATCGCCCAGGCTGACATCCTTATAGCGACCACCGTAAGCGTAGATTTGTATGCTACGGTTAAAGAAAAACTTGTACAGATCGATATGGATGCCGTACCTTAGAAGGCAAACTCGTTTTCCGATGTCTATTGGGATGTCTTTTTTGTTGAAGCCTAAGTTATAAGCACGGTGAACTAGGTATCGGAGATCAAAGTCGTCGCCGTTGAAAGTTAAAATGAACGGGTAATCACACAGAACTTCAAACACTTTCTTTAGCAATTCTTCTTCGGTTTCGCAGTATTCAACTTCGATGTCTGCGGCTAAATGGTGATTACCTTCTCGCATACCTTCACGTTTGAGGATAAGCACTCTTTTTTTCTCCGTCGGAACTATATACGGAACAAGCAATAACAGGGAATGCACCTTCACGCGAGTCAGGAACCCTAGTGGACAAAGGAGAATATACTTCAATGTCTATAGCGGCTCGACGAAACTTTGGCGCAGGGTACTCAAGAAGTTTAGCCCACATCTCCGCGTATTCCTGCTCCTCAATTGTGCATTCTTTAAACATGTTTTTGATTTTGTTTAGGTTCTCGGTCGCTTCCTCAAGCACTTTAGGTACAAGGTTGCCATTTTTTACCTCATAAATCATGCCCGGCTGGAGCTGTTTGTCGTAAATGTATGATTGGTAATACTTTATTTTGGACTCCCAAATCTTAATTTCTTGAGATTCAATGTGGGTCTCAGAAATTCTTGGGAAATCTTCCGGTACGATATCTCGGATCGTGCCTTGAGGTCTGCCCCCGATAGCTAACGGGTCTTTAGCAATTATTTTAGTAATTTCAACTGTTTGATTTAGTAGGGGGTCATATCTCTTTGTAACTTCTAGGCTGTCAAACCCTTCATGATTCATTAACCGCTCTATTCTGTTCAGATCGTAGGGTTTGAGGTTGGTTAAACAGTAAGGCTTGTGGCCTGTATTATCGTACCAGAAGTAAATGTTGCCGGATTCTGGCTCATAGAGTTTTATTACTGCCTTTTTCTGGCGTCCGTCGTAGGATGCAGAAACAAAATATGAAGGCGGCAAATTTTCTGGGCAAACAGGCGGATATGATTGACACCGCCTTTTCTTCCGCTTAACAACTGCAAATTCTTGCACTTCAACTGCTGGAGTTGGCGCTTGCGCTTTAAACTCCTCTTTAGCACGAGGCTTAGTTTGTTCGCTAATGAAGTAATCTAAGAGAGTACGCGCCATCCCCGATTAACCTTAGCTTCATTATGGTGCGTGGAGACTAAAATGCTTACTTACTAAAAATCTGCAGATTTCTCCATAGTTTAGGCATCAAAAAGACCATATTAAAACCAGAAAAATTCTAAAGTTTAGTTATTAAGACGAATTTTACTATGCACTGTGTTGCGGTATGAATTATACCAAGATGATTGTCCATTTGTTTTTTTAGTCTTAAAGATTTCCCTTCATTCAACAAACATGTACTACTTGTTCTTGTTTCAAGAGTGCTTTTGCGTTTACTATTTGAGTCAACGTTTCACCTCTCGAAATAGAAGAGGAAAAAGAGGTTTAAGCGAACTTGTGTAAATATTCAGTGACGCACTTTTGGATTTTGGCTTAGAATAAATTGGACGAATTAGAAAGCAGCTAAAGTGTATTTAACATGCAGTAACGTAGCAGCCAATTTTGAATTCTTATTAGGTGCACTGTGTTTTTCATAGCTGTGAAAAAGTTTGTTACGTGATGCTTGGACTGTTGCCATAGAAACCCTCAGCTGGATAGAAATGCGCCGGCTCAACGAGCGCTCAGCATTAATGAAAACAGTAAAACAGTTGGGAGTCAAAGACCCAAGCGCCATACGTTTCGCTTACGGTTTAGTTGTAGAGACAGAACGAAGAAAAAACTTAATCGACAAATTCATAAATGAAGTAGTTACACCCCAAAGCGTCAGCGAATATGACATGGGCATCCAAGCTTTCCTGCGCTTGTACGTTTACCAGACACGTGTAGTTAAAAACTGGGAAAAAATTAACCTTAAAGAAGCCGAAAACATAGCAAGCATGGGCAGAGCTATACTTGGCTGGGAAACAATGCGGGAAATCGAACCGTTACTGGGCTTTTTGCTTACCAAAAAAATAGCATCAATTATGGAGGGCGTAAATGAAGCAGAAAAAATCAGTCTTCAAACCTTCCACCCCACATGGTTCGTCCAATACTGCCTCAAGCTCTTTGGACACGAAGGAGCAATTGCGTTCTTAAACGGCAGCATGATTCCACCGCCAGGATATATCCGAATTAACACCTTAACAGCACCCGAAGAAGCAACTCTACAAAAACTTAATGAAGAAGGCGTCGTTTTAGAAAAAACCCCGCAGTTAAAGTACACTTACCAAGTTTTATCCTCCAAAAAACCCCTAAACGCTTTGCCAAGTTATGCAGAAGGTTTATTCTATGTTCAAGACAAAGCAAGTTGCTTTGCCACCCAAGCTGCAAACCCCAAATCAGGCAACAGTGTTTTTGATGTGTGCGCAGCACCAGGCGCCAAAACAACATTCCTTGCACAGCTTATGCAAAATCAAGGCAACATTTACTCAATTGATTTCTCATCTAAACGCATGAAAACCTGGAAAAAAGAAACCACTCGAATGGGAACTATAATTGCTGAACCCATAGTAGCGGATGCCACGGTTTCCGATGCCATTGCTTGGTGAAGCAGACCTTATTATTTTGGATCCACCCTGCACCAGCACAGGCGTATTTGCCAAACAACCCTCATCTAAATGGCGTTTGAGCCCAATGTCAGTTCAAAACATGTCAGAGATCCAGTGGAAAATGATAAACAATTGCGCAGAAAAAGTAGTTAAAGGCGGCATCTTGGCTTACTCCACCTGCAGCATAACCGTCGAAGAGAACGAAGACATAATTGAACGGTTCCTAAAAGAACACCCAGAATTCTCACTAATTGAAATAGACCCCAAAATTGGCATGCCAGGACTAAACGGATTAACCCAGTGCCAACGACTATACCCACACATTCACAAATGCAACGGCTTCTTCATAGCAAAACTACAAAAAAAATAATCAACAACGAAAAATCAAGCAGTGCCAAAATCGCCCAATGTTCTTTGCGGGCTTTCTTTGGTGAATAGCGGATATGTTATTTTTGTTCCTTCGACTTGAGCCAGCGAGTTAAGTTCATGGTTAATAACACTGTCTTTGCTTATGATGTGTTCAACTTTTAAATGCCGTACAATTAATGCGTCCGATATGAGGTTACGGTGGCAACGCCAAGGCAACGCTTCCGCACACATCAACACCAAACGGTTTTCCCTTGCCAAAGCCACAATTTTTAGCAAGCTATCCGCGAATTCTTGGGTCTGCATATAGTCAGCGTATCCTCGGAATCCACTGTTTTTCCAAGCTGTGTTCACCGATTCGTGTTTTGGGTGTCGTAAGCCGCCGATTTCTGGCATATGAATGTATCTTACACCATAGTGTTTTAGACTAGTTGGCAGGGTTTCTTTGTTGAACTGGGGGTTATGTCTACTGTGGGGAACCGTGCGCACATCAACAGCCAGAGTTAAACCGTAAACCTCTAGCAACTGTACAAACTCTTCGAGCGAGCGGGTTGAGTGCCCAATCGTAAAAACCACCGTTTCTAGTGCTTTAGACAAACCATCAAGCCCTCCACAACATTAACTATATGCTTCAAAATATATGAATACTAAGCAACCTCTAAATACAATTCAATTGCAATTTAATCAATTACAAAGCAAGGGGTAACTCCTTGAGCGATAGCTTTCCCAAACAACTCCAATTTTTACCCTTAGAAAAGTGGAATATAGTCAACGCCCAATATTAAAGTGTAAAGTTACTCCGGGAATTTTCCATTTGGTACGAAAATTATAGATTTCGATTTTTAGATAGTCTTGACGAATAATTTCTGGTTCAAACCTTGTTCCTGAAGGATAAGTGTTCGTTGCATCAAAGGGAACGAAGAGAATCATGTATTCTGTTTTTTGAAAGGGCTCTAGATTCCGCCAAAAACGTTGATTTGGGAAGTATACAATTTGAGATGGATCATCGCATATTCAACTTCTTTGGTTGGATTCTCAGGTTTGCTCGAAACTGTTCACTTCAACCTAATACATTAAATTTATTAATTATACAATACTGCATAAGGTAAAGGCGAATATCTGTGTCTCTATCAAAAATACTAAAAAATTTCAAGACCTTCCAACTTGCATCAATAGCCTTCTATGCAGTCACAGGATTAATTCTTTTTGCGTTTTTACCTTTAACAGGTTATCCCCCGCATTTGGGGTTTCTTGGAATTTTTAGTTTGATAACGGCTTACAGTCTTTTTGCAAAAAGAGGGTGGGCACCATGGATAGTCGCAATATTGTTCATTGTAAACACTGCTTTTTCACTGGATGTTCTGTTCTCAATTGGCTTCAGCAACACTGTGGTTGCGCTAAGCATGCTTGTTTACGCCGTTCTAACCTGGTTGTTTACAGCGTCTCTCTTACTGAAGAGAAAAGCCTAAACTTTCAACGCAGAACCGCGGAAGAGCACAACCTCGACTTCTTCATCTACATCAATAAACTGCTCGTTCTCTGCAATTTCCACAAACCCGTCAGCTTTTGCTAAAGTGGTAATTGCACCTGAAGCCCCAGACTCCACAGGTTCAACAATCAAACGACATTCCTTATCAAACTCTATTTTAACCATGACAAAGGTTCGCCTGCCTTTAGCACTAAACATTCTTGAACCGGCAAAAGCCCTAACAACCTTCATGCCTACCACAGGTCTTCCTGCCAACTGTTGAATCAGTGGCCTAGCAAGCAAATAGAAAATCAACAAAGCAGACGTTGGATGACCCGGCAACGAAAAAACAGGTTTGTCCCCAATAAATCCAACGGTTGTGGGCTTACCTGGTTTAACTGCTATTCCATAAACTACTATTCCAGGTTTACCAAGCGAATCCACGATTTGCGGAGTATAATCGCGTGGACCAACAGAGACGCCGCCCGAAGTAATTACCATATCTGCAGAAGCTATTGCTGTTTGCAAAACCTTAGTTAAGGCTACTTTGTCGTCGGGGACAACACCGAAATAAACGGGTTTTCCTCCGCTTTCGATCACGGCTGTACTAATGCTGTAGGCGTTGATGTCATAGATTTTTCCTGCAGGTAATTCTTTTCCTGGTTCTGTTATTTCGCCACCAGTGGATAAAACTGCAACTATAGGAATTTTAAAAACCTTAACTTTAGTTAAACCCAAAGCCGCTAAAACACCAATCTCCGAAGAACCAAGCAATTGCCCTTTCTTGAGCACTACGTCACCATTTTTAATGTCTGAGCCTTTCTTCATAACGTTCTGGTTAACCGTGGCACGGGGCAAACAAATTTAATTGAGAGTCTTCCCGCTCAGTATCCTCAACCATTACAGCCGCGTCAGCGCCTTCAGGCATCGGCGCTCCCGTAACAATTTCAACCGCTTCCCCCTTCGCCACCGAAACATTAGGCTGCTCACCGACACAAATAGCGCCAGTAACCTTCAATGTTATAGGCTCGTTTTCATCTGCTCCAAATGTGTCTTCTGCTTTAACTGCATATCCATCAACGGTTGAGCGGTTAAACGGCGGAATATCCAAAGTTGAAAACACATCTTGGTTGAGGACGCGGTTGAAAGCTTCCAATAGCACGGCTTCTTCTTCGCCTAAAGAAACAGGCTTAAAATGGTCTCTGATTACTTTTTTTGCTTCATCAAACGTCATAAGTTTTCTAAACATCATTTGCAACCTCCAAGAAGCCGAACATTTGGACAAATACTGTTTCGCCTTCACTTATTCCTTCGCGGTTTTCTGGAACAATGAGGTAACCGTTGCTTTGAGTCATTGTAGAGATGGACCCTGACCCTTTTGAACTAACTGGTTCAGCAAACAAGTCGCCGTTTTTCAGGATGACTCGAACTCGGACATAAGTTTTTCTTCCCAAGACGCTTGTGATTCTTCGCATCAAAAGTGCTTTAACCATTGGTCTAAATTCGGTTTGGGGCATTCCCAACAGTTTGCAGATTAATGGCCTGCCGAATACTTCAAAACCGATGACAGCCGCAACTGGATTGCCTGACAAAATCAGAACAGGTTTACCTTCAAGCATCGCCACTCCAGTGGGCATTGCTGGGCGAAGTGCAACTCCATGCACTATTACTCCAGGTTTCCCCAACTTGTTTACAACTTCAGGAACCAAATCTAAGCCGCCAACGCTTGTGCCGCCAGTAGTGATTACAGCATCACTGGTTTTCAAGGCGTTTTTTATTTTTTCGGCAATTTCATCTGTGGTATCTTTTGCAATACCAAAGTCTGTTGTTTCTGCGCCAAGTTCATGGCACATAGCTGAAATCAAAGTTTTGTTTGAATCATAAATTTGGTTAATCGCACGTTCGGAAGCGACTTCAACTATTTCGTTACCTGTAGCTATGATAGCGATTTCTGGTTTATGGACAACTTTAAGGTTGTTGTGGCCTAATGCAGCAGCTAACCCCATATGATATGGATTCAAACGTGTGCCTGCCTTTACTAAGAAGTCGCCTTTTTTAATGTCCTCACCAATCTTAGAAATGTTGGACCATGGCACAAGTTGACCCCAAACCTCCAATTGCCCTCCGCACATCTGGGTGTCTTCAAGCATCACAACCGCGTCTGCGCCTTTGGGAATGGGATTACCCGTCCAAACCTGCTTGGCTTCTTTAGCATTTACTTGGTCTGCCTGGATTAACTGGAAAACTACGGGTTTGGATTGTGTAGCACCTACCAAATCAGCTGATTTAACAGCGTATCCGTCCATAGCTGATTTGTCGAAACGGGGCAAATCTTCGTGGGCAATAAGGTCTTCGGCTAAAATGCGGCCTAATGCTTCCCTAACCGGCACCTCTACAAAGTTGGGTTTACCAATCTGCAATGCACTAAACCAAGCCTGCAGTGCTTGGTCAATAAATGTTAATTTTTGGAATCCTCTGAGTTTCACCAAAACGGTTCCCACAGAAGAGCACTAGCGAATTAATATAAAAAACATATCGAAACTAAAACAAATAAACAATTAGAAAACAATTGAAACGAAAAAGGCGAGATCTCTCTTGCCAGACCCACCATTAGAAAAAAGACCAATTTACCAACGAACTCAATTTCGTTTATATTTATTTCTTAACGGCTGCCTCAGCTGTCATTTTTTTGAGGAACATTTTGATTTCTTCATTTTGACCATAAACTAATAGGCGACCGTCATTTTGCGATTTAAGCTGAAGTTTACGTTCTTTAGCAAGCTGCAAAATCCTTTCTGTTGGCAATGTTTCGATAGGTTCAACTCGTACCCATTTTTGGTCTCTGGGAACACCCGTTACGAAGTTGTTTTCTGTTTTTATCTCGTCACAGACTTCAGCGTTTGCGTCTTCCAAATGCTTGAGCCATTGGTCAGCAATTTCAGAGCCAAAGATTTTTTGGGCTTCATTTACTAAGTAAGCTTCTACGTTTGCAGTGTATTCTTCAATTTTCTGAATAGCGTCACCGCCACCTTGCATACAAGAGAGCTTAATCATCGATTTAGCTGCCCTCAAATCTTCCATAATATCTGATGGGATACTAACCCCTTTTTTCTTGAGTTTAATCAGCATGTCTTCGAGCAGTTTCCAAGTTGCCATATTATGACCCATAACCTTTGCCTCGTTTAATGTTAGACGTTTTGTGCTATAAAGAGTTAGTTGCGCTTGTTTTCACCAAATACTAATCATTCAAATGGTTCTTTGAAGGAATTATTAGGTACAGACTTGTGGATTCATGTGTTTTTGAGATACCTGTTTGCGCTATGTTGTAGATTATAGAGTTGGTTTTAATTCGTTGACGAGATGTTTGAACTCTTCCCAGTCCTTAATTCGGAGTAATTTGTGACTCAAAAATTTTCACCAATTACTCTTCTTTTTCTTTTTCGATCATAGTTTTCGATAACCTATTCTTTGAGCTATCCTTAGGTTCGAATAGCTCCTTAACAAGGTTAAACTGTCGCTGGTAAATGTGGCAATTTTTTGAGTGAAAAACGAGTTTGCCTGTTTCTAAATTAAGATTCCCTCGTTCGTTAATTTCAGCCACAAATGCTTCGTTAAAAAGTTGCAACCCTGCAATGTTGGCGGGCAAACCTGCATAGGCGTCCCAACTACGGAAGTAGCAGGTTAAGTGTATTTTGTTGTCCAGGATTTCTGTGTCAATTATGCTTAGGCAGGGTGGTTCATGTTTTTCTTTTGTCTTGGGATTTAATTTATAAATGTCATCCGGAAGCCTAACGACCATTGTAACTTGTCGATCACGCTGTTCTTTAACGTAGTTTTTAATTGCTTCTTCAACCTGATCTACGGGCTCTCGTAATCTACTGCCGTAAGTGTAGATTTCATCTTGTTTTCCTTCGCCACACCAAAGATAAGTCAAGGCATACCACTGCACGTATTTCATATCGCATGGTGCCTTGTCGCTAACAAGCGGACGATTCTCTGGATGGATAATCTCTATTGTTAAATTAAGTTTTTTTGTTTCAGTGACTTCAGAACCGTAGCCAACTTGGAAATCATCACCTTCTTTCCAGATACTTTTTAAAACTTTGAAATAAGCGTCAGGACAATCGAACGCTGATATCTTTGCGTGTTTCAAAGCATGAACCTCCGAGACACCGAGTAATGTTATCCACTTTGAATATAAGGTTAGCACTAAAATGCAGTTAAACAATATTTGAAGCAGAAATTGAAACCAAACTTAATTCAAAATTAAATAAAAGAAGAGAATTTTGGGTTATTTAGTAGGGCATTCCGCCCATACCGCCCATTCCACCCATGCCGCCGCCCATACCGCCCATTCCTGGTGGCATCTGGGGCATCTTTCCGCCGCCTTTTATGCTGATTAAGTCGTCGATTTTCAGTATCATGTTGGTTGCTTCAGTTGCAGATTTTATGACTTGCTGCTTTACGCGAAGTGGTTCAATAACCATTTTCTCGCACATGTTAACGATTTTGCCAGTGGTTACGTCGATGCCAAAAGTTTGGCTATTTGCTTTCTCGTGCTGTGCCCTTAATGCGACCATAATGTCTATAGGATCTAAGCCTGCGTTCTCTGCGAGTGTAAGCGGGATTTCTTCGACTGCGTCTGCGAATGCTTCAACTGCGAGTTGTTCGCGTCCGCCAACTTTCACTGCGAAAGCGCGTAAGTTCTTGGCTAATTCTGCTTCGGGTGCGCCGCCGCCTGCAACGATTTTGCCATCTTCAATTGCATTGCGTACCACGCATAAGCCGTCGTGTAGTGAACGTTCTGCTTCGTCTATTACGTGATTGGATGCGCCTCGGATAACGATCGTTACTGCTTTTGGGTTTTTGCAGTCGCGGATGTAGATTAACTTGTCGTCACCGATTTTGACTTCTTCAACACGTTTAGCTTTGCCAAGAGAGTCAGGTGTTAAGTCTTTTACGCTTGCGCCGATACTTGCGCCTGTGGCACGGGAGAGTTTTTCCATGTCGCTGCTACTTACACTTTTGACGGCTAAAACGCCTTCTTTACCAAGGAAGTGCAGTACCATGTCGTCTATGCCTTTTTCACAGAAGATTACGTTGGCACCTGATTTGGTAATTGCTGTAACCATGTCTTTTAGCATTCGTTCTTCTTCGTCAAGGAACATCTTCATCTGGTCTGGACTTTCGATGTTGATTTTTGAGTCGAATTCTGTTTTCTCAATTTCTAATTTAGCGTTTAAGAGAGCAATTTTTGCACCGTCAATTAATTTTGGCATGCCTGAACTGGCAATTTCCTTGTCAAGGACCATTCCTTTGACAAGTTCGGTTTCTTCTAGGCTTTGACCATGTTTCTTTACGACTTTTATCAGGTCGATATCAGATACATATTTGTTACCTGTTTTTTCGGAGACCTGCTTTACGGCTTCAACGATTATTTTTGCAAAGTGGTCTTCTGCAACGTTGATGCCTTTACTGGAGATCGATGTAATTGCAATGTTTCGAAGGCTTTTTTCATCTTCGAACGTGATTGGTATAGCTATTTTGTCCAGAATTTTCTGTGCCTCTTCACTTGCCTTTTTGTAACCCTCAATTATGACTGTGGGATGTATGTTTTTGTCAAGCAAGCCTTCAGCTTTTGCAAGTAATTCTCCCGCTAAGAATGACAGCGGTTGTTGTTCCGTCGCCAACTTCATTATCTTGCGCTTTTGCAACTTCAACGAGCATTTTTGCTGCTGGATGCTGAACGTCGAGTTCCTTCATTATAGTTGCGCCGTCGTTGGTTATTGCTACATCGCCCATGCTGCTGACAAGCATTTTATCCATGCCGCATGGACCGAGTGTAGATTTCACTGCTTCAGCCACTATTTTCGCAGCCATGATGTTATTTTTTTGTGCTTCGCGACCACTTGAGCGGCCTGTGCCTTCCTTTAATACTAGAATTGGGATGTTTCCTCCACCTTGAGACATATATTTCACCAAATATTCCTTTTATGTTGTTATTAGATTCTAAACGGAACAATAAAACCTTAAGATATAAATTTTTCCCAGAGCTAAGTCTATAATCAACTGATTCCCTTTGCATCAAACTTTAGGAAATGAAGTTAACGTTTAATTTTGCCTTTGTTCTTCCTAGTTTTATTCGTAGTTGTAGCAGCAATTCTTTCTGCATCTTAGTCAGATACTCCTCTCATTTAGGTTCAGATTCTTTGAGGTGCAAATGTTGCCATTTTTTTTCATTTAATACGCCTCTCAGAGACAAACAATCACCAACTTAAAATTCAGGCGATCTAAAATAATTCAAGAATTATTTCTGGGTGGTAAGAGTAAAAAATATGTGACTACCCTACTGCTCAAACATTGAAAATAAACATTTTGAAAAAATAAAAAAGCAAACACAAGGTTATTCTACCTTAATTATATGGTAACCTGATGCTTTTCTGAGCCTATTCATCACAGCCAAACCAAGTCCGTCGGAAGATACACCCTCAGCGATTATAACATCTACGTTTTCGGCGTCGACTTCCCTTAGGAGACGAAATAAGTTTTGAGCGACAGATTTCAAGTTTGAGCGGCTACCAAGCGATTTGATTACATCTGCTTTGTAAGCAGTCTGAGTTTCATTAGTGGCGAGGATTCCTACTTTTTGACCTTTATGTTTGAATGAATCTGATAATTCTTTGACTTTGGCTATTACACCTGGAGCATTTCCTTCAATGAGGATAACCTCTGCTTTTGGTGCATAATGCTTGTGTTTCATTCCAGGAGACCGAATCTCCTGCAGCGTTAACTCTTGTTCTGCTTGGACGAAAACGTGAAGTTTCATGTCGCACAGAACCTTCTTTAATGCTTCGAAGGGTGTACCGCCTGGTCGAAGAAGCATTGGTGGGTCTACACTTAGGTCCACGACGGTCGATTCTACGCCGATGTTTGTTGCTCCACCATCTATTATGGCGTCGATTCTTCCGTTGAGGTCTTCATAAACGTGCTGTGCGGTGGTTGGGCTGGGTTTGCCCGCTAGGTTTGCACTTGGTGCTGCGATGGAACAACAACTTAGTTTGATTAGTTCAAGGGCTACTTTGTGTTTTGGTATACGGATTGCAATCGTGTCTAGGTTTGCAACTGTAACTTTCGGCACTAGTTTTGCGCGTTTGAATATGATTGTTAGGGGTCCAGGCCAAAACTTTTCCATCAAAAGCTGAGCTTTTGCTGGCACTTCTTCAACTAACCTGTAAACTTCCTTAGGGTCAGCCAGATGAACGATTGGTGGATTATCCAACGGACGCTTCTTTGCTTCAAAAAGCGCCAACACCGCTTCAGAGTTTAATGCATCAGCGCCCAAACCATAAACTGTCTCAGTGGGAAACGCAACTAACCCGCCCCTTTTAATTATCTCCGCTGCCAACTGAATTTTTACTGGATTAGGATTTTCCGGGTTAACTTTTAGGAAGAGTGTCTTCATGATGTTTGCCTTTTAACTCAAGTACCACTGAGGTTTCAACTTGCCGCTCAGGAATATTCCAGTATTTCTTGAGCAGTTTATTTGTTTCCTCTCTATATAGCAGTTCAAACCCATGTTTCTGGTAGAATTTTATCGCCCAGAGCGCAGCTTCCCAAGTACCAACCAAAATTCTCTTAGTTTTTGCCAATTTCAATAGATAGTTGAGAAGTTGCTCGCCTAAACCCTTCCGCTGATGACTTGTCAGCGTGTATGCGTGTCTGATTAAGGTGACATCGTTAACTATTTGGATGCCCATAACCGCCATTAAGGCGTTGTTTTCTATGTAGCCGTAGAATTGGATGCCACTTTGAATTTCCTTTTTTAACTCTTCCAGGGGCATATAGGGTTCTTTCCATCGATCAGTAGGAATTTTGCCCTTGTATACCACTGCGGCGTCGTTGACGATGGCAAGAATTGTTTGGAAGTCTGCGCTGCCAAGTTTACGGATCATGCAATTCACAAGGAACTACTAGATCGCTTCAGCTTCTTTTTTAGTGTCCGACTTCAGAACCTTCTCGATTAGGTGCATAAAGAATTCTTGCGCCTGAATCTCACTTACATGTTCCAAATAGACGGAAACCATGGCGATTTTGCCTTTCTTGGACGCCACATACTCTGCGAACATCCGTGCAGAAATCATATTTTTATCGCCCAAAAGCACTGACGAAGTCACAGACCCCAATAGATCCTTGGGTTTAGGAACAGCAATAGCCATTGTGCCAAGTTTATCTTCTTTTTCGCTAAGCATAATCATTATGGAGTTTTTAGCTTCCACATACACCGCTAAGAAATTGACGCCTTGCTGCTGAAGTTCTTCCTTTACGACTTTAGCACGTTCCATTCAAATTCGCTCCAATGTGCTTTAGTGCTCTGGATACTTAATAAGACTTCACACCCTTTTCAGCGTAAAAAAGCTAATTCTGTAGTTTTGCTTTGTAAGTATATTAGGGAGACTTTTGGGGCAAAGCATTAAGGCAAGGAAAATCAACAGGCTACCTGAGGCTTGAGGATGAGCAGTCCCAGAAGATTAAGAAAGATTCTGATTTCAGCCTCATTGATTGTGATCATAGTAGTATCGATAGTGGCTGCATTTTACCTGTCGCTACCTGTTGGAACCCAAGCTAAAGCCGACCCCAAAGCATATGTGGGTGTTGCTTTTTGCGGAAACACCACAGAGCAAGCCGAAGTCCTAATCGACAAAGTGAAAAGCTACACAAACCTTTTCATCTTGGATTCGGGCAGAAACCCGATAAGCGAAAACCAAACTAAAGTTGAGGAAATCTGCGATTACGCAGTTTCCCAAAACTTGAGCGTAATAATAAATTTGGGAATCAAAGATGCGGGTGACTCTTCATCGTGGGGTTGGTTCTGGAATCAACCGTCACTTGACGCAATGAAACAGCGTTGGACGGAGAAGTGGGGAAACAAATTCTTAGGCATCTACTACAACGATGAACCAGGCGGGATTCAACTCGATGCTTCTTGGCGACGATTCTACGAGTATGTTGGCGAAAACCTAACTAAAGTTGACTTCCCAGCCGCTCAGTCACTCTACGATATCTACCAAAAACTGCTCAATTACGTTGACAACGGAACAAAACCTGCACCCGACGACTATGAACTGGAAGCTGACTTCTTCATACAGCAAGTCATTATGGGAGACCCCGGAATTCAAAACTTAACAGCTTCAGGCATCAACTCGTTCACGTCCGATTATGGCTTGTACTGGTGGGATTACATGGGCGGCTACAACGTAATGTTTGCTGAGTTGGGATGGAATGTAAGTGTAGCTGAACAGATAGCGCTGGTAAGGGGTGCGGCAAGGCTTCAGAATAAAGAGTGGGGCACTATGATCACTTGGAAATATTCGAATCCTCCCTACCTTGACAGCGGAGATCAAATCTACAGCCAAATGCTGCAGTCTTATCAGGCTGGAGCAAAATACATCGCCGTATTCAACTACCCCTACAATGTCAGCAGCGTCTACGGCACCTTAAGGGACGAACATTTTGTGGCACTTGAAAAATTCTGGAACACTATAACTACTAAAAAACCTGTCGACCTAAGTAGTCCACTCGCAACTTTAGTGCTGCCAAAAAACTTCGGGTGGGGCTTGCGCAATCCCGATGACACCATTTGGGGTTTTTGGACATCCGACAATCGAACAGAGCAGATTGCATATGTCACAGCTAGGCTTTTAACGTACTACGACATCAGGCTCGATATAGTCTACGCTGACCCGCTCTTCCCTATAGAACACGCGAATTACCAACACATCTATATCTGGAACTCAACAACCCCCTGAAACAAACGTAAGTTCTGTCAAACAATAGTCTCTTTAGACGAACTGTAAGTCTCTAATTGGGTTTTCTGAAAAAAAATTTCGCCTATCCAACTTAGGTTCACTATAACTGAGGTTAGATCAGAATCTCAAACACTTGTCAGGAAAGACTGATCACTATATAGAAAATACTTAAGATTTAAATTATAATCATTGAAGGTTTGCTGAAGCTCTGTTCCAGCAATAGGAAAGAGAGGTAAAATGCAATAATCTCAATCGCTATGATTCCAGTTTCAATAGCGAAAATTTTGTCCAGAGTCTTTTCACCTTATTATTTTTTCCATAATTTGATCATAAGAGGGGAAAGATAATTGGTATTCGGCATTTTATGGTCTTTTCCAATGCAATACTAGTATCCAGGTTAAAGTTGGAAATGCTTAATTAAGAGCGCTTCTCATTTCTGGTACGGAAGGAATAAAACGTGAGTGATGAAATTTCAAAATTACCGCCTAACGTACAAGAAAGGCTTCTCAGGCTACAACAACTCCAACAAACATTACAGACTATCCTAGCACAGAAACAGCAAGTTGACATGGAAAAAACCGAGGTCGAACAAACATTAGCCGAACTACAAAAGACACCGGATGACGCAGTCATCTACAAAGCAATCGGCTCACTGCTTGTCAAGGCAGAAAAATCAAAAGTAAATGAGGATCTCGCAGAACGCAAGTCGCTTTTAGATACAAGAAGCACGGTTATGACAAGACAAGAAGAACGCATACGCAGCCAAGTTAAAGAAGCACAAACCAAACTGCAAGAAGACCTAAGTCCTGTCTCTGGTCAACCTCTATCTTAAGGTGAAGCTTGTGGTAGAGCTCGGATTCCCAGAGCTAACCACTGAGCAAATCGAATCACTTTGTGCCACCGCTGAAAACGCCGCTAGAAAATATATTCTATCCAAAATTTCTAACAAAGATATTGACCGTTTAGACATCAGCGTAGAAGCTGATGGTTCAAAACCAGTAAATGTAACAGTTGAAATCGACCTTCTTTTAGCCTGCCAGAAAAAAAACTTTGATGCTGAGGCTTTGGTTAAAGAGGCAGTGAATGAAGCGCATAAAACTACTGAAAACTTTTTGAGAAAGATAAAATGAGCTTTAAAGAACTACTTCAAATTTTAGAAGATACGAAGGCAACCTTCATTCTTTTGCTATGTCACCGTAGTGCCGACGCTGACGCAATTTGTTCAGCTTACGCATTGCAGGGGTTGTTGAAAAGGTTTTTGCCTGGGGCTGTCATAGAGATTGGCTGCCCGCAGGGTGTTAACAAGCCAGCCAAGCTACTTTTTGAACATATGCCCATAACGGTTAACCTTAAACCCAACATTGAATCCGCTGAAGCCATAGTGCTCTTAGACATGAACACTATCGAGCAACTAGACGAAGTAGCTGACGTAATAAAGAAATCGCCCTCCCCAAAAATAATAATCGACCACCATGCCCCCAGCACCGAAACCATGAAATCCTGCAAAGTTTGTATCGTAGATGAGAAAGCGGCGGCTAACTGCGAATTAATCCACCGTCTATATAGCCAAGTAGGTGTCGAGCCTAACCTCAATGAGGCTAAAGCATTGTTTGTCGGTATAGCATTTGACACTAGGCATTTTGCTTTGGCTAATTCGTCAACTTTTGAGATTATTGCTAAATTAGTTGCGAAAGGAATAGATGCCCAGCGAACATTAGCTCTGTTTGCCCAACCCGTCGACCCTTCTGAGCGGGTTGCGAAGCTGAAGGCTTGCAAGAGAGCTAAAATCATAAAGGTGGAAGGCTGGATTATTGCGCTCTCACATGTCAGTGCTTATCAAGCTCCCGCAGCCAAAGCCCTTGTTGATTTAGGAGCACACATGTCAGCTGTAGCGGGAAAAAAGAATGGGAAAGTTGAGTTAAGTCTACGGTCTACGCACCAATTCAATGAGTTAGCAGGTGTTCATTTAGGGGTTGATATTGCCTCGCCGCTGGGCGAATATTTGCATGGTGTCGGAGGAGGACATGCGATGGCTTCAGGCGTCAGCGGCACGGGCGAAATACAAAATGCCCTCAAACAATGCCTTGTTCTTTTGAAACAGAAAATAGCCAAAACAGAGTAGCTACGCTTAAATGAGCAAACTCTCACCCTTAAAGGAGCAGGCACAAAAAACATGGCCATAATTGAAACAAAAAACCTAACTTACTCCTATCCAGGCGCCATAAAACCATCAATTGTGGATGTTTCAATTAAGGTGGAGAAGGGAGAGTTTGTTTTAATTACGGGTCCAAGTGGCTGTGGAAAAACAACATTATGCAGATGTTTCAACGGGTTAGTCCCTCATTTTTACCAAGGGGAATTAAAAGGCGAAATTTCAGTTTCTGGAATTGACACACTTAAACATCACACTTACGAGATGGCAAAGCACGTTGGTTTAGTGTTTCAGAACCCCGAAAACCAACTCTTCGCGTTATCAATCGAAAAAGATGTTGCATTTGGATTAGAGAATATGGGGGTGCCACGAGAAGAAATGCGAAAAAAAGTGGATTGGGCACTCAACCAAACAGGCATCTATGATATACGTGAACGTTCACCCCACGAAATCTCCGGAGGTCAACAGCAACGCGTGGCAATTGCATCAGTACTTGCAATGGAGCCAGAAGTAATCGTGTTAGATGAACCTACTTCTTTTCTTAGATCCCTTAAGCGCTGAAAGAATTTTTGAAGTTATCCACAAATTAAACAGGGAACAAGGAATAACAGTAATCCTTGTCGAGCACCGCTTGGATTTAACGGCGAAGTACGCTACCCACCTAATCGTTATGGATCAAGGAATGGTGCGGTTTGAAGGCGACCCAAAGGAAATCTTGAGTAGTGAAGAGACCCGTCTAATCGGTGTTGGCATTCCTAAGGCTACTTTGCTCTATCAAATGCTAAAGAAAGATGGCTTAAACCTTGGTGACTCTACGCCTCTATCATCAGAGGAATTAGCCGAACAACTTTTGGAGGAACTAACCCCCGAATGATTGAAACCCAAGACATTCGCTATTCTTACCCAAACAAAGTTGAAGCCTTAAAAGGCATCTCATTAACAATCCAGGACGGCGAATTCGTTGCCATAATGGGGCAGAACGGTGCAGGAAAATCAACGCTTGTCAAACACTTCAACGGATTATTGAAGCCTTCACAGGGCAAGGTCCTCGTAGATGGCATTGAAACAACCAAATCAAGCGTTGCGGCCTTAGCGCGAAACGTGGGCTTCGTTTTCCAGAACCCCGATCACCAACTTTTCAGCGAAACTGTCGAAGAAGAAATCGCTTTTGCCCTCAAAAACTTCGGTTTCAAATCAGAAGTTATAGAAGACCGGGTTACTTGGGCTTTGAACCTAATGTCGTTAACTCAGTATAGAAAAACTTCGCCTTTTCTGCTTAGCGGGGGGGAACGTAAACGGGTGGCGTTGGCTTCGGTTTTAGCTTGGGACCCCAAAATGTTGATTTTAGATGAACCTACCATCGGACAGGACCATGAGCAGAAGGAGAAGCTGCGTCAATTCATTATACAGATGCAGACACAGAAGAAAACAGTAGTGACAGTGACGCATGATGTGGAGTTTGTGGCGGAATGCAACCCGCGCGTAGTATTGATGAAAGATGGTAAGATGGTTGCGGATGGTGTCGGAAAAGAAATCCTCACTAACCCTGAACTTTTAGAGTTATCGTCAATTGTTTTACCGCAAATTGCCCAAGTTTTCACTAAGCTCGCGCCGCTAGGTTTTCCTAAGAACATTATTGATATTTACGAAGCCAAAGCAATCATCTTGAAAGCCAAGGAGAGCGAAAAGAGCAGATGAGTGTTTTTGACGGTTTAAGATTCAGAAAAGTTCACTCTCCAATCCACAATCTAGACCCAAGAATGAAGTTCGTTTATGTCATCGCCATCTTTATCGTGGCTATTCTTTTTTTCCAGATTATTCCGCTGGTTATCCTGTTCGTTATGCAGATTCCTTTTGTTTTGTTAGCACGTGTTCAAAAACAGTGGCTGCGTTCACTGCGTGGTGCAGCTTTTTTGGCGACATTCATTTTCGTGGTTAACGTTGGTACGACTTATTTTACTTCAGGCTACTTGTTGACTGCTCCAAATGTGGAGAATGCAGCTGCAATGACTTTGCGCTTTGTTGTTCTCGTTGAGTCTTTTTCGGTTTTTTTCCTAACCACTTCACCAGATCATTTAGGTTTGGCACTTGAGGAATCACGCGTGCCCTATGAGTTTGCATTTGCTTTCACGACTGCGGTGCGTTTTGTTCCTGTTCTAGCGGAGGAAGCTCAAACCATAATGGATGCCCAGAAAGCACGCGGATTGGAGTTGGAGAAGGGTGGTTTACTCAAGAGAATTAGGAATTATGTGCCTGTGCTTATCCCTTTGATTGTGAGCGCAATCCGCCGAAGCCTTGAATTGGCAGAAGCAATGGAGTCGCGAGCTTGGGGAGCAACAAAGAAACGCACTAACCTTTACCTATTAAAATTGCACAAAGGCGATTACTCTTTGCTTGCTATTACTGTCGGAATTCTAGTGGCTGCAATTTATGTTCACTTTTTTGTAACGATTCCAACCATAACTCAGTTGATTTAATTCAATAACTTCGCCAGTAATGTCGGAATAATGTGGGTTTAAATAAATCATTTTCCTTTTGAGAAGCCAAAAGTGTCGGATTTTATAATCTTTGACCTTTAAAATTATAACAAAAAATCTAAGATTTTTCTTAACCCTCTTTTCTATAAGTTTAGTTCATAATGGAATTTTAGCGACTGCTAATTTAGTGTTGCAAACTGTGTTTGTCTTAGTTGCAATGGTTCTGGTTTTATTTAGCTAAAAATTCATGTTGCCCACGCTTGTTGTTTGGTTTGCTGCAATAATTTCAGGGACTTTAATCCACTTTTTGAAGATACTTCAAGTTTTCCGTTTTAGGAGAAAACGTTATTTGCCGTCGTATCCTTAAGGGTGGAGGGATTAGGATGACAGAACATACACGTTTTGGTCCAGCAGGAGTTCCACCAATGTTCAGGCTTCTAGGAGCAACCATAACTGATGTTCCCAAGCTGCTGCATGAAGAGGGACTAGACGCTTTCGAGTACCAAGCTTCCCGCTGGGGACCTAAACCGCAGATGAAAATAGAAGATGCCCAAAAACTCGGGGTAGAAGCAAAAAAAAACGATGTGCGGCTCAGCATGCACGGTTCCTATTTTGTGAATTTGTCAGGTAAGAAAGAGGTTGTGGAAGCCAGCAAACGACGATTAATCGCCTGTGCAACCGCAGCGGATTGGATGGGAGCGTACGTCGTGGTTTTCCACACAGGTTTCTACGGATTAGTTGAGAAAAGTTTTGCCTTCAAAAACGCCCTCACCGCACTTAAAGAAGTCAGTGCTGAAATGAAGGCGCTCGGGTTAAAAGTGAAGCTGGGACCTGAAACGATGGGCCGAAAATCCCAAGTTGGCACCATCGATGAAATCCTATCAATTTGCAAAGAAATCGAAGGCACACAACTCGTAATTGATTGGGGACACCTACACGCACTGCATCAAGGCACCCTCAAAAAAGTCGAAGACTTCAGGGCAATCGCCGAAAAAGTCGAGCAAAAACTCGGCACAGAAACACTAAAAACCATGCACTGCCATTTCTCAAAAATTGAGTTCTCTAGCCAAGGTGAAAAACGCCACCACACACTTGACGAAGAACGTTACGGACCAGACTTCCAAATGCTCGCTGAAGTGATTGTTGATTTTGGGCTGTATCCGACGATGATTTGTGAATCGCCGATCTTGGATG
This sequence comes from Candidatus Bathyarchaeota archaeon, assembly GCA_963708495.1. Lineage (GTDB taxonomy): Archaea > Thermoproteota > Bathyarchaeia > Bathyarchaeales > Bathycorpusculaceae > Bathycorpusculum. The sequence goes on along the minus strand of CAVPSS010000002.1, from coordinate 14,614 downwards.
TGGACGCAAGGAAAATGCAGGCTACGCTAAGAGAGGTTTTAGAAAGCAAGCATTAGAAATCTCAGCCATAAAATAATTAGTCACCCAATTCTTGAGGGATTTTTGAGGTCTGAGTGGATAGGTTATTCTTTGATTTGTTTATTCAACAACAATTCTGCAAGTTGCAGTTCCGACACTGTATTGATGTTTACAGCTAATTCTTGGTGGTTCATTAGGTATATGTCTTGGTCGAGCCATTCGTCGCCATACCGTTTGTGCCCATTGATGACGTTTATTCCGACAGGCACGACTTCTTTGTCGTCAGTTTTGAAGGAGTATCCTATACACATGCCAAGTTTAGCTTTGATTTCAAGCGGAACTGCAACTGTTAAGGCTGGTTTCCCGCAGTGTTCGTAGCGTTCCACGACTGAATCTATCATTTCACCCTTGATCAGTGGTAGGTCAGCAGCGATCGCTAAGAAAATGCCCAGTTTGAGGGTTTGGGCAGCGTAGCCCATGTCGAAAACGTAGTCTTTGCCTGGTGTTTCGATGACTTGAACTCCGAGTTGCTTCATCAATTGGGTGGTTCTGGGTGTACAGCTGGATGTGGCGACAATGATAGAGTCGATTTTTTTTGCGCCCTTCAAGGCTGCAAGCACGTATTTGATAACAGGTTGGCCGCAGACTTTGACCAGTGGCTTCTCTTCCGCAATTCTCATACGTGTCCCTTTGCCGCCAGCCATAACGAGTGCAACTATACCCATGCAATCACCGCCAACAAAACAACAGCGCAAACCATCCGCGCCAACTCGTTAGTTGCCCCAAAAACGTCGCCTGTAACACCGTTAAAGTGTTTGTGTGCAACTGCTACCATCACCAAGCCAGTTATTAATCCTGCTAGAACAGTGTAAACTCCTACCCAACGCAAAATAGGCAAAGTAATCGCAAGAGAAATCGCTATTGCTGCAACCAAACGCAAATTGCCCTTGCTTCCATGCATGGCTTCCAGAAACGGCGAGTTCATGCCCTGATGAACAGATTTTCCTGCCCAAGCAACTACAACCATGGACAGCTTTGCGCATAGCTCAACCATGATCAAGGCGGGAAAAATCAGTGGAAGGGCTAAACTTCCTATTAACACTGTCCTCCCGAGTTCAGCGAACGCAAAAACAGTAATCAAGTATGTCATCAAAGTCAGTCCTATGGCTCCTGCACCTGTCAACTGGTCGTGCATAACCTCAACTTTATGCTCAGCTGAGCCGTGAGCCATTATGCCGTCTCCAAAGTCAAGTAAGCCATCCATGTGATGCAAACCAGTCATCCATAGAAGTAGAGCCACCCCCAAAGCACCAACTACGAGACCAGGCAAGAACTGGTATGCCACCCAACCGGACGCGCCAGCAAGCAAACCTAGAAAGGCACCGATTAATGGGAAAGCCCACATGTTTCTGGAGCAGTCCGTCAGTAAATCTTTATCCATAGCTACTGGGAAAACTGTTAAGAAAGAAAGAAGATTTTTTAACTCTTTAACAACCAAGTCCGTTTCACTTTGTGCCCATCAATAGAGCATAGTTACGCTCTATTTCCTTAAGAAGTATATCCTTTGTGACTGCACCACTGAGTTTGGACATCGCTGCGATTGATGCGCCCCCTGCGCCCACGCCTTCTTTGACGAGTCCTGTTTCGTAGATTCGCAAGCCAGGGTACTTTGAAGATCCAAAATCCAGCTCAGCCGCCAGAACGGGTACGTCGCATAACTGCTTGACTAAGCCGCAGATGTCGGAGTGCTTGTCTTTTACCACCCAACGTGTAGTGCCCACAGCCACATTGCATAGCGTTTCGGGGTTTAAAGCGTTGATTATTGCTAAAACAGCAGTCATTTGTGTTCCGCCTGCTATTAAAACAGGTGCCTGCCTTGCTGCACCAATGACTAATCCTGCAAGGGCAGCCATCATTGGATCACCAACGCAGGAAATCGCTTTTATGGGGTTATTTTTTAGGCTGCCGAATTTTTCTTTTGCAGCTTTTAAGCCAGCGGCAACAACTTCAGCTTTCAAACTATGTGGATTTTCGGGTAAGGTGCTACTGACTTTCCCTTGAGCATTCACACCCAAAGCTGAGAGAACTCCCAGTGCAGTTGTGGTTCCACCTGGAATACTCTCGCCAATAACTAAGTAATCCGACACTTTAGCCATGTGCTCCCCCAAAATCTTTGCGCGTTCAATAACTTCTTCTACGTTATCGACGGAATTACCTGTTCGGATATCTCTACCACTGCTACCGCCCAAATCAATGTAGGGAATCTGGGGCTTAACCTTCACACCGCCATTAACAACCAGTACGGGTATTTCTGCTAAATGTAAAGCCGATAATGTTATCAGACCAGGTGTCGGAATCCCATCAGGAGTTATGGGCACTCCAGCAATTGATTTGCATTTGCCCAAAAGCAGCAGTTCTGCATCTGCCGGAGGAGTAAAATCAGTAAAATCCGGGTTCATTCCAGCCGCTGATAAACCGGGAATTTTCGCGGTTTCGGTGGTGGCTATGGTGCAGATGAAGAGAGGTTTTTTACCTTCAATTTCGTCTAAGAAGGCTTTTGCTTTAAGTTCGTTATTTGCAATTAGTACATCCATTGGGTTTCCCTTTACTTGGGCATTGCTTTGAATTTTTTAATTTCCAAGTATCCAAAGCCGCCTTCAAGCTTATGTTTCTGTGTTTCTCCAATTTCAATCTTTTTCTTAAAGGTGGGTCCGTCGGTGACTACGGTATGGTATTCGCCACCTTCCCCGCATGGGTCAACGTTGCCGAGTTTTAAGATGTCATCACAGAATTTTTGGTCCAGCACTCTTCCAAGCCAATCCACACCAAGCAAGTCTAATTTTGTGCGAACCACTGTCGCTTTGAACCCTGTCTTGAGGTAGTCAAAGTAAATTCGTTTCGTATCGCCCATCCATAATGGTTTTACGGGTATTAAGCCGACTTCTTTGCAGACTCGTCCAAGCCAGCCTTCTTCGTGTCCAACTACTTCGTAGATGTCGCCTGTGACTATGCCTTCTGCGCCTTTGGCTTTGCACTGCGAGAGGACCTCTTTGAAGTCTTTCTCATAAATCCTTGGAGAAGTGGTTTTTTTAATCAATGAAATTCCAATGGATTCGGCCTGCAAATCCAGAATGCCTGAGGGTATCATGTGGAAGTTTGATTTGGATTCACTCATCATCATAGTTAACAGGTTGATTACTTGATGACCTTGCTGGGTAGCCAAGTAGTATGCATAAGCGCTATCTTTTCCGCCGCTCCATGAAGCAACAACTTTCATACAATTTTACTCCTATGTTGTTTCACCCTCAACCGATTCTTTAATGAATTGTTTTAGGTGATTTTTGAAATTGATTTTTAATTGTAGAGACACTTGCATAAAAAACTGCTTATTTATTATTGAAACAGTTGCAAAACTTCCTTTTTGATAAAAGGTTAATAGGAATAAGGTAAGTTTTTTGATGCCTAGCAAATTATCACATCATTAGTTTGCTTGGTTTGTCTAACTTTTTGCATAAGCATTTCGGTAAATAAAGCCACGCAACACTTAAAACAGTCACCACCTCTAAAATCTGAGGTTAAAAAGCATGAAAAAGCAAACCCCGCCGTTGTTAACTTACCTTGAAGACAAAGGCGTCTCGCTTCAAAGCTTAATTGATAGCGCACTTGAAATGTTCGTTCCGCATCCGGGCATAGAAACACAACAAAAAGCTATCGAATTGTTAACTGAAGAATTCCTCGATATCCTCAAGGATGTTAACGTGTCCACCCTCATCGTTGCCGCTTTCCATGCCCAAGAGGAAGCCGAGAACGGCCGAATCCCAGGGTTATCGAAAGAGAGATTTTTGGGCAGACCAGGACTCGTCGCAGATGAACTCATCGGCATAGCCATCGCCACATACATCGGCGGGTCAAAGGGTATGTTCGAGTTCGTGCGATTCGACCAGGCTAAACCAGGGATTCTAAAGAAGTTACCTCCGCTTACCAACGACGCGATAGGTGCTCTCGTGGCAGGTGCATCTTCAAACGTTTATACACGTGCCTTGAAAAGCGCAGAAATTCCACCGTAAAACCAAACTTGTTTCTTTATTATGTAAGTTTTAGATAGATCAACGCTCGCCTCGCTATTACCATAAGATTATAATACTCTACCGATTGAGGAATTAACCGTTGGACTCCCATGGCGCAAACGAAGCTATGCATTGTCACACACACCTTCCTGCCGCATGTGGGCGGAATAGAGAAGGTGGTTAATGAACAAAGTAAGCGTCTCCTTCACAAAAATTTTGAGCCTATGATTGTTACTAACCGTATTGGCACACCCCAAAAATACAGGGTTGACGGCGTAAATGTCGAATGCTATGAATCCCTCAACACGGGATTTCGCTTGGGAATTCCCTATTCAATTCCGACTGTTGCCAGCTTTCCTACTTTTCTCAAAGCAGTGAACTCATGTAAGATAATCCACGCCCACGGCCACCCATATTTGACCTCGCTTGCGGCGGGTAAACTCGCCAAAATGTACGCTAAACCATTCGTACTCACCCAGCACAACACCTTCATCGAATACAACAACATTTTTGACAAAGTTGAACGGTTAAATGACCTGACTGTGGGGAAACAGAATCTAAGAGATGCCGACAGAATCATAGCTGTAAGTGGAGCCACTAAAAATTATGTGCTGAGCTTAGGTGCTAAACCCAAGAAGGTGAAAGTTCTTCACAACGGGGTTGATCTCGACAAGTTTCGTCCACGAGCTAAGAAACGTGAGGAAATGCGCAGAAAACTCAGCATACCAGAGAGAGCCATAGTGGTTTTGACTGTTAGACGACTTGTGTACAAGAACGGCGTAGACACGCTAATTGAGGGGGCAAACATCGCAGTTAAAAAGAACTCGCGCATCATGTTCTTGGCGGTTGGGAAAGGTCCAGATTCAGACAGTGTCAAACTAAGAATCCAACAGTTAGGAATTGAGGATAACTTTAAACTCTCGGGTTTTGTCAGCGATGCAGACCTGCCGTCTTACTACAATGTTGCGGACCTGTTTGTTCTTCCGTCTAAGTCGGGCGAAGGACTGCCTTTGGTGGCGCTTGAAGCCATGGCATGTGCGTTGCCAGTGGTTGCTACAGACGTAGGCGGGATAAGAGAAGTCCTAAAGGAGGATTACGGCAAACTGGTGCCACCTAACCAGCCTGAACTGCTTGCAGAGGCTGTTTTGGATTTCGCCGCACAGGACTTTTCCAAGCGCAAACTGGAGCTACGAGCCATGATGGAAGAAAAGTTCAGCTGGGATACAAACGTTGAAAGACTTATCGAAATATACGAAGAGCTTATTTAACCATGATGCGGAAACAATATAGCCCTCTAAGATGGAAGTTAGCTGATGACGTCAAAAGTTGAAATGGTCTCGGTTGTTATTCCAACATTAAATGAAGCGGGAACCATAAAAGCAGCCATCGATACAATCGACAAATACGTAATGTACCCTAAAGAAATCATCATAGTAGACAGCAACTCCACAGATGGAACCATAGAAATCGTTAAAGACACAAACCGTTGTAGGCTCATCATTGAACCGAGACGCGGCTACGGCATAGCGCTTCGCACAGGCATAAAGAACGCAAAAGGCAACATCATCATCATGGTGGATGCAGATGGAACCTATGAGTTCAAACACATCGACCTGCTCATAAACCGCATGCTTGAGAAAGACGCAGACATGGTTTTAGCTACACGCATGTATGACCCAAACAAAGCCATGGGCTTCCTAAATTTCTTGGGCAATAAAGTCATAACTTCAACTTATGACTTCTTCTACAGCCAATTCCTCAGCGACAGCCAGTCTGGTTTCCGTGCAATCTCCCATGAAGCCATCGATAATGTGAAGCTTAAAGAAACTGACATGGCATTTGCCACGGAGATGCTTATCCAATTCGCAAGGGAAGGCTACAACATGGTTGAGATTCCCACGACTTATAAGCCTCGTACCTACGGCAAAACGAAACTGAAACCATTTAAATCTGGAATAGAGATATTTACTACTATATTTAAGGGGTTTTTGGATGCAAAAACGTTTCGCGTCTGTTACAGCCATTGGAAGAAAAATCGGTTTAAACGATGATACCGGCTATGCAGTCGCCATTTTTCTTGCGCTGCTCATCGTTTCCGCTACCGTCATTGGATACTATGCATTTCTTGCTCCGCCGGCGGAAGCCTACAACACGATCTACCTGCTCGACACAAACAAAAAAGCTGTGGATTATCCAGAAGTTTTAGTTGCGAACCAGAACAGCACCTTCAGCGTGTATGTTAATGTGGAAAACCACATGACACAAAGCGCCAATTACACTGTTAAAGTGAAAATTGTAGATTATCTTCCTGCAATTTTCCCCATCGATACGCAGCCCACGCAGGTCTATGAAACTGGAATTGTAAGCAACAATGGAAAACCATGGCAGACAGCAGCAACGATCACAAAGAACACTATCGGCAGCTACTCTGTGGTTTTTGAACTTTGGCAGCATAAAGATGACGGCTCCTTGTTGTTTACTCAAAACCTCTGCGTTCTAAAAATCCAAGTAGTAAACTAACTTTTTGTGATTCTGGAACCGTAAGTGGGTAAGGGGTGTATTGTTTTTTTCAGTCTTCATATCCATATTAAAAAACAATGCTTTGAGTAAGGGAGGGAGGTTGCTTAGAACACAAGTGAGTTAGGGAGACAAAAAGGCGAAAAATTCTCTTTAGCCTTAAATTCTATTTCCAACAGATCAAGCTTTCTTGTGTCTTTCAGCATAAGCTTTTTCGATGGCTACGCGGTGGACGTTGTTGTAGGCGCAAAACGGAATGATTTTCAAATCGGGTGTGATGTAGTGTACCACGCATCGGCGTACGCGGTTAACGTCGAAGTTGTAGGAATCCATGAATGCCATACATCCCAAGAGGAAGATTCTGCGTCTGATTTTGCCCAACGACTGATATGACGGCGAAAGATGCATTTTCATAATTGACTTCATCAGAGTTGGCATACCGACTTCTTTGGTAACTAAGAACATATCCATAGACAGCATCGAAGCCATGAAAAGTGAGGACAGCAGGGATATTTTGCCTTTTGACTCGGCGTTTTCAGCAGTTTTTCGAATGCTATTGAAGAAACGGTCAAAGTTTACGAAGCGGTTGATTGGAAACATTTTACCGCTTTTAGAAACATAAACCCAATTAACGATTCCACACTGCGGGCTGCATGAAAACAAGGGCCAAGGTTTCTGCATGAACTTACGCATTATTTTAATTGGCGAAGTCATAACCGACATAGGATATAAATCCGTTGATTTTATTTCGCCGTGAGTTTGGCTTTCCACGTCTTCAGCAAAGCTCCATTCGCGGAAGTTTTCGCGGAATGGGTTCTCGGTGGCTCTACCTGTGAAGGCGATTGGTTGGAAAATCAATCCGCGGATGATGTCGGTATTCTGGGATGCAAACTTGATCATGTCGCCGACTTCGTTGTCGTTTAAACTTTTCATGAGTGTGTTGACGAGGATAATTTCCATGTCGTATTTGCGGCATACATCAATAGCCTTAAGTTTCATATCTAAGAGTTCTCGGCCTCTAACTTTTCTATTGAACTCTTCATGGAAACTGTCAAACGACAAATAAACTATGTTTAGACCACTGTCTTTTAGCCTCTTAGCTAATCCCGGCGTGTCAACCAAATGTGTCCCGTTAGTCGCCAAGATAGTCATGAACTTTAGTCTATGAGCAGCGGCAATGATTTCAGGCATATCTTCGCGTTCGAGGGGTTCTCCACCTGAGAAGAGAATTGCTGGGGGTTTGGGGTTAGCTTTGCTTGCGAATTCGAGCATGTTTATGAGTGCTTCTTTGGTGGGTTCATAATTCCCTTCTTGATCTGGAAAAGTTGAGAAGCACACTGCACATTTAAAATTACATCGTTTTGTTACGTCAATTACACCGATTACGGTTCCTGAAGCGTGTTTTGTGCATGTTTCACATTTGTACGGGCAGCCATCAGGGTTTTTTGGCGCGTTCAAGTCGCCGAGGTACTGGTATTGATCGTATTTTTGCATGTGGTTGTATATTGGTACGCTTTGCCAGTGAGTTGCTTTGAATTCGCCATGTTCAGGGCATTGTTTTGTAATTTGGATTTTGCCATTGGTTTGAGATAGTTGAGCATCGATTTTCTTTTGGCAGTCAGGGCAGATACTTTTGGTTTCGCTCATATTAGCCCTCCAAGCACAGCTTCCACTATCAGCGCCAAAGGCAGCAGAATCATCGACATTGTAACTATGCGTTCATACTTGCGAACGTTCTGAACGGTTGAACATGAGGTTACTAGTCGAATTGATGCGTAGATTAACAGGGCACTCCAGAGCAGAATTAGTGGCAGATAGTAGAAAGTAAAATTTCCTATGAAATATGGTAGAGGTGCAAGTAAACCTGTCAAGAGGAAAAATAGGGCGCCGACTTTGGCTGCGCTTATGCTGCCGATTTTTTGGGGCAGGGTTGGGTATCCAACTTTGGAATCGCCTTCCACGCTTAAGATGTCCCGAAGCACGTTGCCGCCGATGGTACCAAAAGCTATAGGGTATAAGCTTAAGGAAACCAGATTCACAATTGCAGGATTGGTTATTGTGGCTTGCCCATACATGAATGCCGTCCCTGTTAGAATGCCGACCAAAATGTTAGCAACAAAACCAGACTTGCGTTTCACCATGTAAGAATATACCAGCAGCAATAGCGAATCAACGGCAATGATCGCGAAACTAAGCCAATTAATCAAAGCGGCCATAACTAATCCTAAAGCGAAGAGTATGCTTGAAACAGCCACTACCTGTTTAAGCGATAATGCTCCTGAAGGAATAGGGCGTTTTGGCTTGATTACCGCATCACTTTCTCGGTCGAAATAATCGTTTATGGCAAAGCCAGCAGAGGTTATGAACGCCATAGAGAAGAAAATAAGAAGAATTGTTTGGGGAGCAATCATGGTTTTTGTAATTGCAAAAGCTGTCAAAACTGACAAACCGCCAGTCATGAGCCAGTAGGGAAGCCTCAGAAGAGCTATTAATCCCTTAGCTGGCGTTGTAGAAGTCATTTAGAAAGTTTCCTCGCGGCGATGACTTCTTTTATGCTTTCTTCTAAAGTGACCTTTGGATTCCAATTCAATTCTTTTCTGGCTTTTTGATTGTTAAACCATATTGTTACAATGTCGCCTTGCCAAGACACGCCGGTGGTTGTTACGACGGTTTTATCTTGAAGGTTGAGAATCTGAAGCATCAGTTTAGCTAAATCGATTATCTTTGTTGTTTTGCCAAGCCCCACGTTGTATGTTTGTCCGTTGGCAGATTCAAGAGAGCCAACTTTAGCCAGCAGTTCCACGACATCGGAGACGTGTACCAAATCGCGGGATTGTTGCCCCGTACCTATGATTTCGAGTTTGTTTGGGTTTTTAGCGAGTTTCTCGAGAAAGTCATGGATAACGCCGTGGCACCTTAGTCCATACACGTTGGCGAACCTTGTGATTACAATGTCTAAACCGTATTGTTCACGGTACATTTGGCAGTATTCTTCGCCCACAACCTTTGATAATCCATAGCAGGAGAATGGATGGAAACCGTAATCTTCGGAGGTTGGCAACTGTGTTGGATTGCCGTAGATTGCGGCGCTCGAAGCAAAAACCAGTTTCGCATCGTCTTTTCGCGCTTTCTCAAGAACACAAAGGGTTCCTTTGGCGTTGATTTCAAAATCTATTAATGGATTCTCCATCGAGTAAGGAACAACTACCTGCGCAGCTAAATGATAAATCAAATCTGACTTTGGTTGACTGCAGAGTTTTTTAACATCTAAAATATCGCCTTCAACAAATTTGGCTTTAGGATTGTCTTTGACATTTTCCATTTTACCGCTTGACAAGTTATCGTAAATCGTCAAATCATCAGTCAGAGTTGACAGTTTATTACAAAGGTGGTAGCCAATAAAACCTGCTCCACCAGTAACGAACACTTTTTTCCCTTTCAAGTCAGCCATCCAAGTCACGACAAAACCTATATTCCCTATCGGGAAGGTTGTAGGTATATGTCGCCTGTGAAAACTATAAAAACTTTTAGGGATTTGCTGTCTTTCCTCACCATCATTCCAGTGGGAGGAAAAGAAGATTTCATTTTCACAACGGCTGAAAACATGTGGCTTTTTCCGGTTATTGGAAGCTTTATCGGTTTATTAGGCGCAGCTTATTTTGTTGCCGCAGGTTTTATTGTTAAGTTTCTGCTGGGGTTAGCTAGTAGCCTTGTGGCTTTGCCTATTGGGTTTCTTGGAGCGCTTATTCCTGCCACGATGACAATAGCTTTTCTAAGTGTAATTACTGGACTTCAACACTTCGACGGCTTAATTGACTTGGGCAACGCTGTGGGACTTAGGAACCTGCATGACCGCAAAATGAAAGCCCACGCATGGACAGTCACTTATTGGGGGGCGGTTTTAGCTTTGGCTGTAGAGTTTACCGCTTTTGCAGGATTGGCTTTTGTTGTTAATCCATGGTTTGCGTTTGGCGCAATCATCGCCGCAGAAGTTTCAGCGAAACTATCGATGGTTACAATTGTTTGGGTTGGTAAACCCTAGTCATAAGGGGCTTGGCTCGATTTTTCTTGCAAAAGCCAAGAAGAATCTAAATGCAATTGCATACGTGATTGCTGTTTTGGTTGTTTTCCCAGCTTTCATTCTTTTAGGTAATACTTTATTGGGATTGATAGCTGTTGGCATAGTTATGGTCAGCGTTCCTGTTGCATTTGTGATGAAGAAGGTTTCGGAACAGGTTTTCGGCGGGGTTTCGGGTGATATGATTGGGGCAACCAACGAAGTGGCAAGGGCTGTGACGCTGGTTTTGTTTGCGGTGGTGTTGATGCTGATATGAAGGTTCCTGCGTTGATTATGGCAGGAGGCAAAGGAAGCCGAATGGGTTTGCCCACTGAGAAGCCGCTGCTAACTTTTTTGGGTAAACCACTAATTGATTGGGTCGCAGACGCAATTAATGGTTCCAAGAACGTTTCAGTATTCTATGTTGTAACAAGTTCCAACACTCCGTTAACAGAGAAGCACTGCCTAACTAAGGGTTGGAAGGTTTTGCGCACAGATGCTAAAGGCTACCATGACGACCTAAGACAAGCTGTAGCGAAGGCTAATTTGACTGGTCCAATACTTACGATGCCGTCTGATGTGCCGGCTATTACGGGACAAGTTCTCGACAAAATTATCGATGCGTTCGAGGTTTGCGGAAAAGATTTCTTGGCGGTTTTTGTTCCTATTAAAACAAGACAGGATTTGGGCTTATCGATCTCCTCTACCGACGAATACAATGGTGTTTGGTATGCGGTTTCAGGAGTTAATGTGATAAACGGAACTAAGATCCTTGGCGAAGGCAAAATTGAAACAAGCGCCATAATCACAGAAGAGATCGAGGTTCTGCTAAACATCAATACAACCAAAGACCTGGAAATAGCCCAAAACATTATGCTGAAAACAAAGAAACTCTAAACCTCCTTTTCTCTATAGATCCTATTATCAATGCTCGAATTCTTAAAGCACTAAAAACGCATCAAAAACACTCGGCAAATCATTCGTCTCTAGTAACTTGCTTTTTTGCAGCTTTTTGAATCTGAATCTCGATTAGAGAAATATTTAACATCCAAACAATTCAATTAACTACCAAAGCCACAATTGGAGAAACTAAAGTGAGCATCCTTAGCCACGACACATTATGGAACGCAGTCATTCCCTGCCAATGACTAAGAAGATGCTCCAACTCTCGCTAAAAAAATGCGGCAAATGTGGCAGAACTGTTCTTGAAGCAGCTTTGGATGATTACGGCGGCAAAATCGACCGCAAATGTGACAAATGCAGCGGTTTGTACTCTCAAATTATCGGTTTCTGGATAGAGTTCCTCCGAAAAGGCCTTGGATTTAAGCGTGAGAAAGCCGAGAAACTCTTAACTGACCGATATGCACGAGCAGCTGTTATAAATTTGGTTCAATCATTTGATTATTTTGGCATCAAAAAACCCATTTCGCTGACTGCGCCGTTTCTGGTGGTTTGGGATTTCACTCACAAATGCAACTTACAGTGCAAACACTGCTACAGTAACAGCGGCCCTGTGGAGGAAGAGGAGTTGTCCACTGAGCAAGCTTTGGCGGTTGTCGATCAATTAGCCGATGCACACGTGACGGCTCTGGCTTTCTCGGGAGGAGAACCTCTCACGCGCAAAGACTTCTTCCAAGTTGCACGACATGCCTCCGACCGCGGACTCTACGTTTCGCTGGCTTCCAACGGCACCTTACTCACCAAAGAAAACGTAGCTAAAGTCAAAGAAGCCAAAGTCAACTACATCGACGTCAGCATCGACGGCGCCTGTGCTAAAACCCATGATGACTTCCGCGGGGTTCCAGGCACCTTTGACAAAGCTATTGCAGGACTCAAAAACTGCGTTGAAGCGGATCTTTGCGTCTGCATCGCGACTACTGTCGGTAAGAACAACATGGCTGAACTGCCCGCCATTATCGATTTAGCCGAAAAAATCCATGCGGAACGCTTCACCTACTTTAACTTCATCCCAACAGGACAGGGGAAAAGCCCACTTTGACCAGGACCTCTCACCGCAGGAACGCGAAGAAGTCATGCGTTATCTGCTGAAGCGAATGTCAGCGGGCTGCAAAACCACCATCCTAGCCACGGCGCCCCAATTAGCTCGCGTAGCCTTGCAATGTCAGGGTCCAGCGGGAACAGACGAAGTCACCATGTCAATGGCTCACATGCAAACCGTCAAAGTCACAAAAAAAGCCGTCCCCCTTGGCGAATTCATCGGCGGATGCGGCGCAGGAAGACTCTACTGCTCAATCTCACCAAAGGGCGATGTCCACCCATGCGTATTTTTGCCCGTGAACGTCGGGAACCTGAAGACAGAAAAGTTCCAGGACATCTGGCTAAACGCGCCACTGTTCAAATCCTTCCGCAACCGAGCAAACCTTAAGGGAACCTGCGGCAAATGCAACTACAAATTCATCTGCGGCGGCTGCCGAGCACGTTCCGCAGCATACCACAGTGGAGACATGTTAAACGGCGACCCCGGATGCCTCCAAGGAGTGAAGTCAAAACATGCCTAACCCAAACAAAGTCACGATTTACCGTGCAGGAGACGACGTAAACAGCATCGTCGCCCAAGCCGTCGCCGACTCAGGGTTACATGGCAAAAGAAAGATTTTCATAAAGCCAAACCTAAGCCACCCCGAATATTTGCCAGGCGTGGTAACAAGCCCACAGGTTATGCATCAACTCGTCGGGCTATTAAGAGATGGCAACAGCGAAGTTGTTGTAGGTGAATCCAACGGCTTTAACTATCCTTGCTGGACTGCGTTTGACAAAACAGGCATGCAGAAAGCCGTGGAATCCGCAGGCGGCAAAGCCATTAACCTCTCCGAAGACAAAGTCGTCGAAGTCAAATTCCCAGACGGTTGCCCCCTCAAACGGCTGTTTCTACCAAAAACTGTACTGGACGCTGATGCTGTTGTGGATTTGCCCTTGATGAAGACGCATGAGTTTATGGCTTACAGCGGCGCCATCAAAAACCTCTTCGGCTGCGTACCCAGCAACAAACGCATCTACCTTCACCCCTACCTGCCTGAAGTCATGTACCGACTCTACTCACTTTTCAAGCCGCAACTAACCATAATGGATGCACGAATCGGCATCGAGGGCAACGGACCCACCAAAGGGAAACCCGTCAAAATGGATTTGATGCTTGCCGGCAATGACGCTTTAGCGGTGGACATAGTCGCCGCAAAAGTAATGATGTTGGATTGGAAAAAAACCTACCTTGGTTACATCGCCAACAAGACTGGCATGCGCGAGGAAGACATCGGAATCGATGGCTTGCAGGTGGCTGAGGTTGCTCGCCGATTTGAGCCACCCAGAATCGATTTGCCCGTGAAGGCACAGATGATGATTTACCAACATGAATATCTAACAAAAGCGCTTTTCTGCTCACTAGACATAGTAAAGCTGTTTCAAAAGGTCACAATGGCTTATCGAGGTACACCTGTAGAAATTGGGTAACTAATGAATATTTTTTTGGTCCCTTTGGCTCCAGACTAACGCCTCAATCAACTACATACAGAATAATCTCCAATCGTTTGAAAAGCGCTATCCTTCATTTACTAGTGATGTATTAGGACAGATGCCTGGGGCGCACGCTGTCCTGGGTTCAAATCCCTCCCCGCCCGCCACAGACAACCGCCACCCGTTTTAGCTTAGAAAATTATTTGTGATTCCTAAAGAGTTTATTCCTTCCAACACAAACAAAGTCAAACGCAGCCTCTATAAATTGACGTGCCTCTTCTTCGGAATCCGCGATCCTTAAAATGAAATCGTCTTCCTTGAAATCAACCAGCTAAGTGTAGTCACAGTATCTATTATGCTTCGGTGACGGAGAGACTTTTCAACACGTGAAAGAGTTCAAATCCCAGCAGCCCCACCAACTCAATTAATTAGTCCTGACTTGATCTTAACTTCGGGGAACTACTGTTAAGAAAGGTTCAGGCGC
>CAVPSS010000001.1:0-470488 GCA_963708495.1 Candidatus Bathyarchaeota archaeon | reverse complement strand
TCGTTTTAGTGATAAGGCTGATTTTCATAGGCGTAATGTTATTTGTTTGCGTTGTCGAGTTGAACATCAAGATTTAGGTTTAGTTGATGGTGTTGAAAATTGGACTCATGTCGATGATTGTCCACTTAGAAAGAGTAAGAGGTAGATAGTTTGGTTCAAGTTATTGTTGATGATAGCTTGTTGCATGATGGTTTGGTTGTTAGCAGTTGTTATACTCGTTCTCGTGGTAGGCGTTCTTTTAATCATGAGATAGAGGAGAAATTTTGTAATGGAGAGTTAGATCTTGATGGTGTTGTTTCTCGTTATAGAAGTTGGGAGTCAAAACGTGTATCTATGATTTTCAAACGTGAGGTTTTTTCTGTTGTTAAGGGTTTGAAAAAGAGGAATGTTGGTTTTGATTGTCGTATCTCTCGTGTTTCTAAGCGTGGGGATAAGTTGTATAGTAGGCGTATTTTGAAGAGATTTAAGAAGTTAGAGGGTGTTGGGAAGGGTTTTCCTTTTTTTGATTATCATGCAAATGATGCTAAGGGTTCTGCGTTGCTTGTAACCCTTGAGTATGATGCTAATGTTATCGATAAAGGTCTGGCTTGGCATAATGTTGGTAAAGACCTTAATCGTTTTTTGAGTTATTTACGTAAGAAATTTGGTAGAATATTTGATGTTCGTGTTTTTGAAGCTCATGGATCTGGTTATCCGCATATTCATCTTTTGTTGATTTTTAAGCATGTTTTTTCTGGCGGTAGATTTTGGGATTATAGGAAAAAGCGGTTTGTTTTTCGTGTAAAAGGTGAGGACTTTGATATTTTCAAGGGTGCTTGGTTTCAAGGGTTTAGTGATTTTCAGTTGGTTAATAGTTTCAAAGGTGGTTTGCGTTATTTGAGTAAGTATCTTCAGAAGAGTACTTGTGTTGAGTCTGCTAATGATAAGGGTTTAAAGACTCTGGCTCTCTGTTGGCTATTTCGCAAACGTGCTTTTGGTTTTTCTGGTAAAGTCATCATTAAATCGTTTTTTGGTAATGACGTGATATTAAGAACTCTGTGTAACTCAAACTATAAATTCGGGTTAGGGCTTGTTTCTGGTTATTCTGGTTATATAAAAGTTAGTTCTAAGTGGTCATTGTTAGGTTTTGTTGAGGATAATAGTGTAAAATGGGAAAATAATGATACTTTTTCTATGGATGTTTCTATTGAGCAGTTGGTTTTAGTTAGAAAATCTTTTGCAGATAGTCGGTTTGATCTGAAACCTTAAACCCTGTTGCAAAAGGATTTCGAGCTTTAGTAATAAAACCGCAAACATAGAGGTTAACTTGATGAACATTCCATTTTCGTTCTGGAAAAAAGCTTCACCTATACGCAAAAGAATCTACTCAATAATCTTCATTCTCGCACTGTGCATTACAGCCACTATACTTGGCACGTTAGTGCAACTAAGTGCTCAGGATGCAAAACAATTAAGTGACAGCACAAACGGAATCATTACGGATAACCCAACGTACCCTTCTCTTGTCGGAGCTATTTTATTGAATAACTTTAAAATTTGCTTGGTTATGTTTATTCCCATATTTGGAGCGGCTTTTGGCCTATTTGCTCTTTTCAGCACTGGTATTGGAATAAGAGCGATACTTGACACACAAAGCGCTAGCGGCGCTTCAACCGCAATATCCACAATATCACCGACCACTGCAATCTTGGCTTTAGTGTTTGTAGGATTAACATTCGTGTTAGAATATGTCTCCTACTCAATAGGAATCGCAGAAAGCATATGGCTATACCGCAGATTAACTCAACGCAGATGGCGCGAATTAAAAACCACTGGAATCTTAATTGGAATCGTAGCTGCATTACTTTTAACAGGCGCTTTAGTGGAATCGTGGGTAATAACAGCGATCCCCTAAAAGTAAATCTGTTTATTTTTAATTATTCATTATTTCTAAACTTATATCTAAGGCTTTTACGCTGTGAGTCAATTCACCTATGCTTATTACGTCAACTTCTGCACTTGCATACTCCAACATGTTTTCAGCTGTAATCCCACCGCTCACTTCAAGAAGCACTTTGCCAAAACCAGCTTCACCAAGCGCTTCCCCCGCGGCCTTGGCTTGCTTTGGAGAAAAATTATCGAGCATCACTACGTCTGCACCAGCCTTGGCTGCTTTCAGCGCATCCTCAACTGTAGTTACTTCGATTTCAATTTTTTTGGAAAAAGAACCATGAGCTTTAGCCCTTTTAACAGCTTCCTCAACGCTTCCAACAATTGCTATGTGGTTATCTTTTATGAGAACCATATCGTCCAAATGCAACCTATGCGAGTCACCGCCCCCAATAACCACGGCTTTTTTGTCAAAGTAGAGCAAACCCGGTGCAGATTTGCGCGTTGCAGCAATTTTTGTTTTAGCGTTTGCTTTCTCGAGCTTCTCAATTAGCATTCGTGTTTTGGTTGCGATGCCGCTCATTCGTGAAAGAAGATTTAGCATGGTTCGCTCACCTGAAAGGATAGTTTGTGCATCGCCTGAAATCTGCATGAGAACTTGTTTGTTTTTAATCTTTCCCCCATCGGCAACAATAGCTCTAACTTTGAGCCCTAAGAACTCCATAAGAAATATAGCTTCTTCGATTCCAGCAACTACACCTTCCTCCTTGGCAATAACTTCTGCGATTACAGTTACATTCGCAGGAATAACCGCTGCCGCCGTCACATCTCCCTGTCCTATGTCGTCAGCGAGAATTTGCTTGAGTTTTTCCTCCACTATTCTTCTTGGCACGAACATATCTAGTAGTGTTGGGGCTCTGAACTTAAATTGCTTGCTTTTTCTTCAGTTTAGGGATAGTTCAAATATAATCTTGCACTAATCGTAGGTTATATGAGACTATTGCTTTGCTGCTCCGAGCTCGGATTAGGACACGTTTCACGAATCATTCCCTTAGGCAAACGGCTGGAGAAAAATGGTCACGAAATGTTCTTTTTCTCAGGCGGCAAAGCCTACGAGATGCTCCAAAAAGAGTTCAATCACGTATACAAATGTACGCCAGTATCCTGGTATGAGAACGCACACGGCATAATCACTTCAGCATCACTTCTAAACCTACTTGTCCCCCTCCCCCTCTTCAACATGGAACAGAAAAAGTTTGAACTCAAGAAATCAAATGCCATGGAAACCATCCATAGATATTACGATTTACGAGAAAACCTCCGTGATATTGCGCCCGACATACTAATAGCTGACGGCGACATAAACGCGCTTCGGCTTGCTCAAAGGTGGAAAATTCCTTCAATCTACATTACTAATATGATAAGGCCAAGTTACGGTTTCTCCGCGTTACTGAGTCCTGGTGAACGGGTGGTTGAGCGATATGTTAAGAATTGCTCTAAAATCATAATTCCAGACAATCCACCCCCATACACTATATCTGAGTACAGTATTGGCAACTTGGACAATGTTGGGCTTAGAGGGAATATCGAGTATGTGGGAGCATTCGTTGACACCACACCCGTTAAATGTGCTCACGAACACATTTTTGCACCAATTAGCGGACCTGTTGGAACAAGAGCAAAACTTATCAAAACGATCAGTCCAGTACTTCAAAAACTTAAAACCAAATGCATCATAAGCTTAGGCACCCCGGGAAAGAGGGTTTCAACTAAAATCGGCAACTGTGAATTTCACAATTGGCTCTCAACACAAGAGAGAGAGGAAGCGATGAGAGACTCTAAATTCGTAATTTTTAGCGGTGGACACGCAACATGCTTTGAAACCATCAAGTACGCTAAGCCAAGCATCTGCATCCCTACTCAACCTGAACAGTTGGGAAATGCGGCTAAACTTAAAGACCTAAACTGCTCGATCACGGTCAAAAACGGAAAGCAACTTGAAAAAGCCATTCAGAAAATGGAAAAAGAAAAAGAAACCTACGACAAAAATATGCAGATTCTAAGCGCGTTCTCAAACAAGTTCAAAGGTTTGGACAGGGCTGTTTCAATCGTGGAGACATTGCTGGATTAACGGTTTATTTAGTTAAATTCAGGCGTTTGACTTCGCCTCTGGGGGTTTCTTCGTCAAAGACTATTGCTTTGAACTTGTAGATTTTTGCTTCTTTAGTTAACCAGGTATCTGGTGGCAAACCTGCTTTCATGCAGCATTGGCACAAGAATTCTTCTTCGCACCAGCCCCATTCTACAGGTACCTGCGGCAGAAGTAATCCTTTGTATGGACCTCTTTCAACTATTAAACCATCTTCGCCAACTCTGATCTTATTCAAATATTCCTTGGTATTCTTTACAGCGACGGGTTCTGGTGGCGTTAACACACTAACCTCGAAAACAACTTTGGCAAGTTCATCGAAAGTTAAGGGGTCAAATCTGGGATCTTGTGTTGCGGCGTTTATGGCGGAATCGATCACTGCATCAACAAGCGGAATTGTTGGGTAGGGGTAGCCAATACAACCACGAAGCTCTTTCTCACCCTTAACGGGGTAGCTGATTGTTACAAATACACCACAACGTTCGAACAGTTTTTTGGGTGTTTCTTTTGGCGGTTTTGGGATTTTGCCTGTTTCTAAGTAATGTGTTACAGTATTTCGTGCAAGGTGAATTAGGAATTCTCCTTCTTGGTGGGTTAAATCAAACGACATAACGTTTTCCTCCTTAAGCGTTGCTCAAACACTCAATAAACCAAAAAAATATAAAAGAATTAGTTTTAAAACTTTGTAGATTCTTCAGTGATGCCTTCCTTAGTTATAATAAGGAAGTCTATTCCGTCGCCACTCATAGAGTCTCTGCTAACAGCTGACTTTATTGACCGTGTGACAAGTTCTTTTGCTTCTTTTGCTGTCATCGTTTCTTTGTAGCCTTCTTCAAGAACACCCATTGCAATTTCGGTTCCTGAGCCCACAACCGCATATTTATCTGGAATTAAGGACCCTAAGACGTCAAGCACATATAGTGATGAGCCATCTTCATCTAATCCCCCTACAATTGTTTGAGTGAATAAGGGCGAGTATCGACGATTAAACAGTACGTTAGCCAAAAGTTTTGAAGCTGAACGCACACTAATTTGTCTTCCTACATCCATGCTAAATAGGTTAGCTTGTGCCTGCATTTCTTTGGCAAGGATCTGCATGTCCCCAACTAGTCCTGCACATGCGACGCCGATACGGTCTGTAACTTTGAATACTTTTTTGCCGCCTTTACTCATTATGAAGTTGCCGTATGTGACTCTTTTTTCTGAAGCTAAAATTACTCCGCCTGAGAAGACCGCACCTACTGTTGTAGCGCCAGGCATCCATCCGCCGCCTTGCTGGGCTTGTTGACCTTGGTTTTGCTGCTGTTGGTCTTGCGGCATCAGTTGGATTTGGGGAATATTCGGCAACCCTGGTAATTGTGATCCATAACCTTCCATAATTTTCACCTTTTCTTGATATACACAAGACAAATTATTAAGGTTACTTATAACAATTATAGAATAGCGAAGTGGTCCTTATGCACGGCTCTAAATCGTTAGGGTGTCATAAATGCGGTAAACTCATCTGATATGTCAAAGTTACAACCAAAAGTTTCTTATCAGCTAAATCATCATTGGACAACGTAAAGTTGGTTGCAACAGGCATAGATTGTTCTAAAGCATAGCTTTTATCGAAGAAACTTTGAAAATTCCCCAATAGCAATCAAAAATAGAAGGCAAACACAATGATAGAAATCTATTCTCAAAACATTGAGGACACATGGTTCGCAATTGCTGTAAACCAGCAACAAATCATATCCTCTTCTTTTGGTGCAGACCAACAAATAACCATACAAAACGTTTTGTCCAATATACCCTTCAACATGGCTTTTCAGGCTTTCCTTGAACCAGCACCTTCAGCTAATAAAGTTCTCACGACTTTGAAAAGAGTTTATGACGGAAAAAAAGTTAATGAGAACCTATCGTTGGCAACAGCTCATTTACCGGCTTATACCAAAAAAGTCCTGAAAATAACCGAGGCAATTCCGCTTGGATACGTGACCTCTTATGGAGCAATCGCCGAAGCTGTTGGCGGAGGGCCAAGAGCTGTCGGAAACATCATGGCATCTAATCCTTTCGCACCCATTGTTCCCTGCCATAGGGTTGTTAGATCTGATTTTACTTTGGGCGGCTACGGTTTTGGCTTAAAAAATAAGATCCAACTTTTGAGCAGAGAGAAGCAGGGTTTTTCTTCCTTAAAAATAATTGAAGTAAATGATGAACATCTCATGGTTTTTCCCGTTGAGTACGTTCTCAAAAACTTTGCTCATACTATTTTACGCAAATCATAAATGCAGGCGAACCCCACTCACAACAAGTGAGCACCATGGTTAACAGAGGTCTCTACGTTGGAAGATTTCAGCCTTTTCATTTAGGACACTTAGACGCAATCAAATATGCCTTAAAACAGGTTGATGAATTGGTTATAGTAATCGGCAGCGCCCAGTATAGTCACAACGCCAACAATCCGTTTACCGCAGGCGAAAGGCTAGTCATGGTTCGCCAAGCACTGCTGGAGGCTGGAATTAATTATTCCAAACTGTGGATAGTACCGGTACCAGACGTTCACCTTCACATGCTTTGGGTCAGCGCCGTCGTAGGTTATACACCAAAATTCACCATATTGATTTCCAATGAGCCACTAACAAAGAGACTTTTTATGGAGTCAGGCTACGAAGTCCAAACTATTCCATTGTTTGAGAGAAAACGCTACATGTCAGCCATAATACGCGAAAAAATGCTTAAAGACGATAGCTGGATTGAGCTGGTTCCCAAAAGCGTGGCTGACTTCATTTTGGAGATAGATGGCGTTAACAGGCTTAGAGATCTGATGCTAACGGATAGGATTTGTTAAACAACCAGTTTTTCCTTTGAAGCCTTATGATAGAAGTACCAAGCTAACAGGTAAACAATGACTAAAAGCAGCACTTGTACCAAGACGCCAATAATGTCTATTCAGAAAGCAAAGAAGTTATTGGTCACCTGAAGCGACACCGCAATAAAGAAGTACGGTAACAGATTCTTTTTGATCATGCCATAACCTGTTATATTTGCAGTTGAAACATAAAAAACAGGGTGAGAAATATTGCCAATAACACGTGCACCGGTTAAAAAACATACTCTGCAAACTCCGCCCGTCAAGACTTAAACCAGTAAAGGACCCGAAGTAACAAGCGATCGTTCAGTTTCCCCGTACCTATAAAAAAAAGGAAAAACTTTCGCTAACTCCTCCACGAAAGGAGCCAAAACCACCAAAAACAAAGTCGCAGAAAACCCTTCTGTAATAAAAGACTCGAAGAAAATCGCATAAGAATACTTGCCAAAACTCCAGAAGCAAAAAGGAAAACTAGTTCTCTTCGATTTGGTTAATGAAAATGAATAATTCATTGAGGGAGTATCATTTTCCATAAAAAGAGGCTTCCTAATTCTCTGCCTTATCAGAGTCTTGGCTTGCTCACTAGAAACCAGCAGTTATTAGGTCGGAAGGCTTCATTATTTCTCTTAAAACCACCGTAGCGTAAGATCCTCTTAGCAGCTTAAAACTCACCGTTGCCTGAACCCCATCGCCGGCAGTATTAGCTGAAATGCTTTGCAGTTTGAAATCTTGAATTGGAGTAACAACAGTCCGCAAACCACCTTTTCCACCTGACCGCGATAACACGTTCAAGGGCAAATTGGTCGTTTCTATACCTTCTTGCGCCAAAACCTCATTCTCAATTTTTCCCATAACTCCCTCGGAAAGCTTCTGCTTTACCCCAAAAATGGGAAGAGCCAAACGCAATCTTCCAGTCTTAACCTGAGCGTTAACTTCAGACAGGTTTTCAGCGGTTGCAACTTTCGAAAAAGAAGTCAGAGGTAAACCAGAACGTTCAACACCAACAACGTAATCCCCCTCCAAAGCTTTATTCAAAGGCAAATCATGCTTCACCCGCTCACTTAGAAAACGATTAAACAAGTAGGATTGGTGTGCTTGAACAAAAAGCGCCTGAAGCTTAATTGGCAAACACTGAAAGGCCCCAACGAAATCATCAGAGTTATCTGCCAAATAATTCAACATTAATCGTTCAAAACGTAGTTGTTTAGGAAAATTCTCCTGAGCACGCTTGAAGTTTTTTGTTGAATCCAGTTCTTGGCGAGCTTGTCTTGAAACTGGATGTTCATTGACACTGGGTTTCGCCAGAAAAAGCATCGCCGCCTGCTCAAAATCACCTTGGATAATTGCTTTTCCAACCAAATGTGTGATTGGACGAGTGGTTCCGAAGCGTTGATGGCCAAAAAAATTTGGTATGCCCCCAATGTCTTCGAGTTCGTTGATTGTTTGAAGTATACTTTCTTTAACAGTTGTTTCTGAACTATTGATTGATTTGATTGTTATTGTAAAATTATTGCCTAAAAGATAGAAAAGCGACAGCATTTGCCGGACATAACCGACCGAGCGAACTGAAATTTCTTTAATATCAATTTTTGCTACATCCTCTCTCAAAATGTTTTCTAAAGTTAAGTGTTGAGCAGTAACAGCTTTTGCATCCTTGATTCCAGCAAACTGAACTCTGGCTTGGTCAATTCCTAAAAACTTTGCAATATTCTTGACCGCGATAAATGTGTCCCAGTTTCGTTTAACCAAGACACACAGCAAAAAACGTTGTTTTTGAAGTGTAGAACCCAAAACTCTGCTAGGGACGTCTCCATTTATACTTGCTTTGGAACCGTCCACAAGAACCTCTTCAACCAAAAAATCATCAACCGACTCCCGAATAATGCCGCCAACACCTTCACTTTTACTGGCGTATAAATCGATTCCAAGCAACTTTTCAATTTCGGGAATATTCAAAAAATCGCCTTACAACAACTTTAGTTTGCCTGTTAAACGGTCAATCATTCCTGAAGGCGCAGGGCCAATTCCCAAACAAGTTATTGTGCCTTCAGGAACTTCAGTTAAACCTCTATCAACAATGAGAGCATGAGGCAAACCTAACTGGTCTGCACCTTCCTCAAGTTCGCCGAGTTCTTTTTCATCCGCAACTTTAACCGCGACCTTTTTTTGTCCTTCAAACATCCATGCCTCCCACCATTTTTTGTGGTGAGTGTAGGCATCTTGAGCAGAAGAAACAGCAGCATGTCCAGCTTGAGCTGCGATCTTGCCTTTACTCATCTGCAAATCTGTCCTGAACACGAGTACTTGCTTGTATTCAAATTCGCTCATTTTCTTCTATCCCGCCTCTAGGTTGACAATCGAGATTTTAAGGGTTTGCAGATAAGTAAAGCAGCCCAAAGTAAGCTAGAGCCGCCAACATTGGGGGTTTTTTTACTGCGGTGAGGAGCATTTTGCCTTGAAAATCAATTTCATCAACGTCACGTAATGCTTTGTCCACACCTATCTTTCCGCAGAACCGAAGCATATCATCGAGTCTTTTGTCTGAGAGAGAATCCAGAAATTGCCTTATCCTAAGCATTACACGGAAATCGAGTTTTAGCAGTTCATCGCATCGTTTCTGGTAAGTTTGCAAAACATTGGAGGATACATCCCTTAGAGCTATAGCTTGGCTCGCGACTTCTGCGGCAGCTTTGGCAGCTGTTAACCCGAAGATTACTCCGCCTCCAGTTGTGGGCTTAACTTGGGAAGCGCAGTCGCCGACAGCTAGAAAACCATCAGCATAAGATTTGCTTATGGGTCCGCCTAACGTGATGGCGTGGTAGCCCACATGCGTTATTTTGGCTCTGCGTAGCTGCTTGGAAGCTACTGGATGCTTAAACATGAGCCGCTTGAGGTACTCACGCGGATCGCCATGGTTTGTTGCTAAACCTACTTTGGCTGAGCCATCAGGTCTTGGAATTAGCCAACCGTAAAAGCCAGGAGCATAAGCCTTTCCAAAGTATACCTCAACCGCATGAAGCTCAACATCTTGCACGGTGTCAACTTCTGCTTCAACCGCATAAACAAGCCCGCTGGTTTTTAGTGCTTTTAATCCAGATTGCCTTAGAAGCCTTGAGGAAATACCTTCAGAATCCAACACAATTTGGGAATAGATTTTCTCATCAGAGCCATCTGCTTTCCTGATGTTTACACCTTTAACTGCGCCATTCGTTAACAGCAATGACTGTACACGTGAGCCTAAAACTAAGCTTGCTCCCGCATTCTGAGCTTGATTAGCAAGAAACTGGTCAAACCGTGCCCTATTCAATGCTAAAGTAACTGGACAAGAAAGTTTAATGGAGAATTTGGACCCGAGTGGTGAATGAAAATTGGCTTTGCAAAAAGTGTTTTCGACTATCCCTTTTGGAAGCGGATAAAGACCAATACTTCTTAGACTTTTAATGCTTATGTGCCCAGCACAATGGGAGGGAAAACCAATTGTTGGATGTTCTTCAAAAATAGTGACTTTTGCACCAAGTTTAGCCATGTTTAAAGCTGCATATGAACCGATAGGGCCTCCTCCTACAACTATTGCATCTACGGATTGAATTGTTTGTGCCATCATCGTTATGCTAGTGGATTTTTCTTTTATATAAGTAAGGGGGATACCGCCAGAGAGCTATCTTATTTCGATGAAGTTATGCCTTAATAAGATAGATAAGTAAAAAATGTCGAAAAAAACATACGTTAATTTCAATGGGTTAACAGAACTAAGACAATAGGGATTGATTAGAAAGGGTAAAGCTATCGCGGTTGGACTAGTTCGATTCTGCGTTTGCCCCTTGACATTGATGAAGTGCGAATTCTGCCACTTACCTCAAGTTTGAGCAGTAGTTCATTGAAGTCTTTGAAACCTAAATCTTCATACTCGTCTTTCAGCTGTTCAAATAGGTCGTCGTCTGTCAAGTCGCCTTTCTTAGTTAGAACTTCCAAAAGATAGAAGTAGGCTGGGCGTGTTTTCCAAGTTTTTATCTGCGGCATAAATGTTCCTTCTTATGCAACTGGGGTTTGTGGCTTTTGTACTTGTCGGATTTGCTGCATGAAGCTCTTGTACCATTTTTCCATGTCAGGAGTTATTGAGGGACCCATTTCTTTCAGTGCATCCAAGAAATCTTTCATGGCGACTTCAGTTGAGTTTATGTCTCTTCGTAAGGTATGCATAGCGGCTTCGCGGCAGAGTGCCTCTATATCTGCTCCAGAATAGTATTTAGTGGCAATTGTAAGTTGATTTAAGTCGACATCTTTACAGATAGGCATTCCTTTAGTGTAAATTTTCAGGATTTGCAATCGGCTTTTCTCATCAGGTTCAGGCACATAGATCAAGCGGTCAAATCGTCCTGGACGCATCACAGCAGAGTCAACCATGTCAGGGCGGTTAGTAGCAGCAACAACGACTATGTCTTGCAAAGTTGTAATGCCATCCATTTCTGTTAGCAGTTGGCTTATAACGCGTTCTGAAACTCCACTGTCAGACATACCCATGCCTCGTTTAGGTGTGAGGGAGTCGATTTCGTCAAGGAATATCACTGCAGGCGCCGCCATGCGAGCTTTACGGAAAACTTCACGTATTGCTTTTTCTGATTCGCCTACCCATTTGCTGAATACTTCTGGTCCTTTTATGGATATGAAGTTAGCTTCGCTTTCAGTTGCTACTGCGCGTGCAAGTAATGTTTTCCCGCAGCCAGGTGGACCATAAAGCAATATGCCTTTTGGAGGCCGTATTCCAAGTTTTGTGAATACTTCAGGGCTCTTTATGGGCCATTCTACAGCTTCTTTGAGACGCTGTTTTACATCGTCAAGTCCACCGGCATCGTCCCAGTGAACTGTGGTGACTTCGATGTAGACTTCACGCATTGCGGTTGGTGTAACTTCTTTGTATGCGCCAAGGAAATCCTCCATTGTAACTTCCATTTTCTCCAATACTGCGGGAGGGATTCGTTCTTCTTCAAGGTTGATCTGGGGTAAATAGCGTCTTAATGCTTTCATGGCGGTTTCTCTTCCCAGTGCTGATAGGTCGGCGCCGGTGTAGCCGTGAGTCATTGCTGAGAGTTTTAGAAGGTCAACTCCTTCTGCAAGTGGCATTCCGCGTGTGTGGATTTGGAGAACTTCGTAACGTCCATTCTTGTCTGGAACTCCGATTTCTATTTCTCTGTCAAAGCGACCTGGTCGACGCAAAGCTGGATCAAGTGCACCTGGACGGTTAGTTGCACCTATAACTATGACGTTTCCTCTGCCCGATAAGCCGTCCATTAATGCGAGAAGCTGGGCAACGACGCGTCTTTCTACTTCACCTGTGACTTCTTCACGTTTAGGCGCTATGGCGTCTAGTTCATCGACGAATATTATGCTTGGAGCGTTCTGTTGGGCTTGCTGGAAAATCTCTCGAAGTCGTGCTTCGGATTCTCCATAGAATTTACTCATAATTTCGGGTCCGTTGATGGAGTAGAAGTTGGCTTCTGACTCGTTAGCAACCGCACGAGCCAAGAGGGTTTTACCGCAGCCTGGTGGACCGTGAAGCAAGACTCCTTTTGGCGGCTCAATGCCTAAGCGTTGGAACAGTTCCGGATGCCTCAGCGGTAATTCAACCATTTCGCGGACGCGTTGCATTTCTGTTTGCAGTCCTCCAATGTCTTCGTAGTTTGTCCTAGGTAGACCTTTGCCTTCCGGTGCGGGTTCGTTTAGATATTGTTAGTCGGCTTTCAGCGGTTACTTTTATGATGCCGTGCGGTCGGGTTTTTGAGACCATGAATGGGATGGCATGTCCAAGCATCATAACTAGGGTTGTGTCGCCTTCTACGAGGGTGCGTTCCATGAGGCGGTTCTTAACGAAATTCGTGAAGTCCTCGTCCACGTTGAGACGCATGTCCACAGGTGCAAGTGTCATGGCAAGGGCAGTTTTAACTTTTGCAGGACGTATAACCACATATTCGTTTATGGCGACACCGCTGTTTTTTCGGGTGAAGCCGTCAATGCGGATTATGTCTCTGTTCTGGTCTTCGCTATAAGCTGGCCAAGCGATGGCAGATGTGGTGCGTTTATTAACAATTTCAATTACGTCGCCAGCACTAATACCTAGCTTCTGCATTGTTCGCTGGTCAATGCGGGCGATTCCTCTGCCAACATCTCTTTGTCGTGCGTCTCCAACACGTAGTTGTACTTCGCTCATATAGAATTCTCCTAAATAATCGTGATTTCTTGTTTAGGGATGTAGCTTTGAAAAAGCGGTTATCCCTATATAAACTTTAAAGTGTAAGCATCAATACATTCAAGCTTATATTAAGGAGATGAAATAGGGTTTTTTAAGTTTTGGATCTTTAATCGCGGCTTGTTCGACGTATTTGGAAGGTTTGTGCTTGGCTTACACCTGGAATTTTTGCAAGTTTTTCTTCAAATTCATCCACAAGACCTGATTTGTCTTCAGGATATTTTATTTGAACCAGAAGTGCTACAAGCCCAAAAGCTACGGGTTCTTCACCATATCCTTCGATTCCTGCAAATTCGGGGAGAATTGCTTTAATTTTAGCTTTAAGGTCATCGAAGCTTGGCACTATGTCTTCTGGAAAAACCTTGTATGTTACTAGTACGCTACCCATTATAACACGCCTTTTTATGGTCCGCTAAAGCCGCATTTAGGGCATTTGTAGAGGCGACCAAATTTGCGGCATTTTCCGTCTCGTTTAATTTGAATTTCACCGCAGTTTGGGCATAGGAATTTTGTGGATTCACTGCCGGGCGGGATCGGTTTTCCGCAGCTTGTGCATGTTACGAGGGATAATTTTTCTGACATAACTGTGACACTTCTTTGCCGTTCATATTGTAAGGGTTCCTTATATCTGCTATGCTTGAAATCAATGTTTATTGCTAAGGAAAAGAAAATGATCGGAAACAGTTTTTAGTTACATTGTTTACGGCAAATTAGAGTTTTATTGAAAAGCCATGGCTCTCTGCGTTGACTATCCAAAGGAGCTGACTTAGAATAGCACAGATCTCCATTTTTAAATATTAAGTATTTTCGCAAATTTATTAAGTTGGGTTCTCGCCTATTTAATTCGTGGAATCGTTTTGGGCGTAAATTTCAAAGACCTCATACCAAAAACCCAGGTAAAACTTGAAGACCTGGGCGGCAAAATCATAGCGATAGACGCATACAACGCAATCTACCAGTTCCTAAGCATCATCCGCCAACCCGATGGAACCCCGCTCAAAGACAGCACAGGAAAAATCACTAGCCACCTAAGCGGTTTATTCTACCGAACAAGCAACCTGGTTGAAATGGGCATAAAACCAATCTACATTTTCGACGGTACCCCGCCCGCTCTCAAATCGGCAGAAATCGAACGACGCAAACTAGTCAAAGTCCAAGCTGTCGCTAGCTATGCAAAAGCGGCAGCGACCGGCGACACAGCCAAAATGCGAACCTTCGCTTCGAGGGCAACCAGCATGAAAGATTACATGCGTGACGATAGCAAAAAACTCTTAGACCTAATGGGGTTGCCTTGGGTTCAGGCTCCTAGCGAAGGCGAAGCGCAAGCGGCGTACATGACCAAAAAGGGTGATGCGGATTATTGTGCAAGCCAAGACTATGATAGCCTTCTTTTTGGAGCACCCAAACTACTTAGAAATCTAACTATTTCAGGTACAAGAAAACGTTCAGGCTCTAAAACTCGAGTTGAGGTTGTTCCTGAAGTAATTGAATTGTCTAAAACTCTCGGACAATGTAAATTGACTCGTGAGCAATTAATTGATGTGGGGATATTGATTGGAACTGATTTCAACCCTGACGGCATCAAGGGACTTGGACCAAAGACCGCCATGAAATTAATCAAACAATATGGCATCATCGAAAACGCCATCCCTCATATAAAAAACCCCAGCTTTCCGGTTGAGCCAAATTGCATACGTAAAATTTTTCTCAATCCAGAGATCACTGACAACTTCAAGATAGAATGGAGAGAACCTAACGAAACAGATTTAATCGATTTTATGTGCAGAGAAAAAGAATTTGGTGAAGAACGTATCAAAAAATCCTTAGACAGGATGACTACGGGTAACAAAAAGCATAAAGGCAAAGTTTCGCTAGAAAAATGGTTCGGTTAAAAAATAAAAGTAAGGTTACTTTACTGTAACTGACTTTGCCAAATTACGAGGCATATCAGGATTTAAGCCCTTCTCCAAAGACACATAATACGCCAGTAACTGTAGCGGAATTGCAAAAGGAATCGGCGAGAGCACACTGGGAATGCCCTTTGGGACCTCGATGTATTCTTCTGATAAAGACTTGATTTCTTCGTCGCCTTGTTCTATGACGGAGATTATGTGTGCACCTCGGGCTTTCATCTCCATGATGTTGCCGATGATGGTTTTATGGGTGTCGTCTCTGGGGCATATGAATACAACTGGGAAGCCATCTTCGATAAGGCTAATGGGGCCATGTTTACTTTCGCCTGCGGGGAACGCGATGGAGGGAATGTAGGCAATTTCCATGAGTTTAAGTCTGCCTTCAAACGCTGTGGCTGTGCTGATGCCTCTGCCTAAGAAGAAGAACACTTTAGAAGCTGCGTATTTTTTGGCGATTTGTTTAACCTTTTCTTCCTGCGTCCGCACAATTGTTTCGACGTCTTCCGGCATCTTTTTTAGATTCTCTTCAAGGCAATCCATTTCATCCTGAGATATCTTGCCCCGCTTCTTGGACAGTTTCAAAGCGAGTTGGGCTAAAACGGAAAGCTGTGAGGTGAAGGTTTTTGTTGCGGCGACACCGATTTCTGGACCTGCCTGGGTGCCAATGTAAACTCGGGAAATCCGCGTCAGAGTGGAGCCGATAACGTTGGTTAAGCTTAACACTGTTGCTGCACGTTGTTGTGCACAACTTACCGCAGCTATGGTGTCTGCAGTTTCGCCTGATTGACTCACAGCTAATATGGTGCTGTCGATGTTGACGGATTTGCCGCATTGCTCCAAAAACTCAGAAGCATAAACTGGATAAGTTGGCAAGAACGCCAGTTTAGAGAACATATAGGAAGCTGCAAGACATGCATGGTAACTTGTTCCGCAGGCAACCAGAAACACTTCGGTGGCTCGGTCAAGAAAAGTAGTAAGCAAATCCAAATAATGGTCCTGGATACGTAGGGTGTTGCGTAAGGTTTCGGGTTGTTCATGGATTTCTTTAATCATAAAGTGTGGATAACCCTGCTTTACTGCCATCTCTGCAGTCCACTCAACGGTTATTGGATCACGTTTAATAGAGCTGTTATCGGAGATTCTTCGGATTTCGTAACCGCGAGCGGTAAGAATGACGAGTTCACCGTTGTCTATCATGACGGCTTTGTTGGTAACATCCAAAAATGCTGGAATATCACTGGCGCAGAAGACGCCTTTACCATTGATTCCTAAAACCAAAGGGCTTTCGTTTCGAGCACAGATTATATTGTGGGGTTCACGTGTGGAGATTATTGCGAAGGCATAGGATCCTTCAATTCGCTTAAGGCTTTCCAGAACTGCTTGTTGAAAGCTAAGTTTGGGTTTTTGCCTGAGGGTTTCCTCGATTAGATGAGGCATGACTTCTGTATCTGTTTTTGAAATAAACGTGTGGCCAAGGTTTTCCAGTTCACTCTTGAGCTCCATGAAGTTTTCAATGATTCCGTTGTGGACAACTGCTATTTCACCTTTACAGTCGGTGTGGGGGTGGGAGTTAACTTTTAAAGGTGCACCATGGGTTGCCCAACGGGTGTGTCCGATCCCTATGCTACCAGGCATTTCGTCGAGATTAACGATTTTGTCTACTTCATCGATTTTGCCTGCGTCTTTTTTTACGAAGATTTTTCCGTCTGAGATTGTTGCTATGCCAACTGAGTCGTAGCCTCTGTATTCTAGATGTTTTAAGGAGGAATGGATGAGGGGGGCAGCGTTTCCTTCTTTTAAAATACAGCCAAATATTCCACACATTTTTTTGATGCCTTCGAGTCATAATTATGTTGTCTGGCTTATTGAGGCTGAGTTTTGCTATTAAGCTTTCTTAACATAAGAGTTTGACTACTAAAAAGTTTTTTTTAATAGTCAGTGTCCAATTTGCGTGCAAAATGAAACCTGCATAGAACTTTTATAGTTAACTTGTTGAACCACTACAAATAAATTTTTTATATTACTCTCGGCTTATTCTTAGCGAATAACATGCAAAGAAAACTTCTCCTTCAAGACCACGGGAACACTCAAGAAGTAAAAGAAATCAGCGTCCTAACCGACTCCCAAAAATTAAAAATGATACTAGGCAGCCTTAGCTGGAAAATTCTCACCATACTCTCAAAAAAAGAAATGTATCCATTAGAGATCGCAAAGCAACTAGGAATGCATGAGCAAAGAATTTATTATCACATAAGAATACTCGCCAAAGCTGGAGCCATCATAGTTGTACGGGAAGAAAAAAAGAAGGGTGCAACAGCAAAATATTACAAAACTGTTTCACCAGCCTTCGGAATCGAATTCCCGCAAGGTTACAAACCAATCCAAAACATGTGCACCCTAAGTCTTGATGAGCAGTTACAAAAGTTCTTCAAGGAATTCATAGATAACGGCGTCTTTGACGGAAAAATCGTGGTCGGCAGTCCACTACCACATGGACCATTCAAAACTAGCGCCCGAGACGGTCACTATGCTGCGCATTTAGCTCTTTTTCTGGGGCAATTCGCCAAGATGCCAACGGAGTTTGCTGTAAAGTTAGACGTTGATGTAAAAGTGGAGAAGGAAGAAAAAAACAACTTAATTCTTGTCGGCGGACCCGGAACTAACCTGTTAACGCAGGAAATAAACGATTATTTACCCATTAAATTCATTATGCAGTCCTCTGGGCAGGGTTTTTTGCTTGGCGGTTTGTCGTCGAAGAAGACTGGGCAAGTTTACACTCCAGACGTTTCGGGCGTTGTAGCTAAAATTGTGAATCCATGGGATAACAGTAAACGTATAGTAGTTTTAGCGGGCAACAAAGCAGTGGGAACTAAAGCATGCGTGTTGGCTTTGACGAATTTCTGGAAAAAAACTTTAGAAAAATACAAGGGAGAAGACACTTTTGCTGTGGCTATTCATGGGTTTGATTTGGATGGGGATGGAAAAGTGGATTCGATTGAGGTTAATGAGTAATTGAGCTCCAAACAAACAACAGACTCATTCTGGGCGTTAGGACATGCAAATATTCATGCGCTCCACCCCTCAACACTGATGTTTACTAAGGATATTCATGTTTCAAAGAATGGCGATTGCATAGTCGCAATGACAGCTGACAAATCGGTTGCAGATTTAAGCGCCCAATTCAAGGAGGATCTGCTGAAGCCAAACGCTAAGTTGACCGTCACTATCGAAGCAGGCGAATTCATAGAAGAAATCAAAGCATTAGGCTCTCCTAAGCTTCGTTTATGCCACCCAACTGACATTGTAATTAGGAAAAGCGATTATATCTGTGGTAGAACATTGGCTATTTGTGCTAATAAATCCTCAAATGATTTGCCAAGAAAGCTTGTGGAGAAACTCCAGGACCCTAAACAAAAAGTCAAAATAACGCTAAGAGTAGAAAGCTAAACGATTTTGGCGTCTAACACAACCTGATACTCAAACGGTGCCGTCTCGCGAATGTTCTTTGAATAAAGAAAAACCTCGACTTTCCGTCCATTCTTTTCCACTAATTCAGAAAAATGGCGCTTTAGGTTTTCTATAGTATCAGGTGAACGAACAAAACCGTAGAAATGCGCTACTCCCCCCTGTGATTTTATTGCGTTGCAGGCTGCGTCGACAAAGTCGATGGCAGTTTCCGGCAGATTCATGATTACACGGTCGGCTATGCCCTTGAGTTGGGTGGTGGCGATTTCTCTGGCATCTGCTAAGATGGGTAACACATGATTTTCAACCTTGTTAACCCACACATTCGACGTAAGCAACTCAACTGCGTCGGGATTAAGGTCCACAGCGTAAACCTTCACCTTAGGATTTCTTTTGCCGATAAGTACTGAGAAGGGTCCAACACCAGCAAACAAATCCACAACTGTTTCACCATCTCTAACCAGAACAGCCACCCGTTCATGTTCATGCGATAACCGAGGTGAAAAATACGCTTTAGCTAAATCAACGTGGTATTGACAACCGAACTCTTTGTGAATAGTTCTGGTTTTGTGTTCCCCAGTGATGTAGTCGTAATCGCGGATTCGAAAGATGCCTCTAATGTCACCTGCTCTTGCGAGGACGGTTGTGACGTTTTTTTGTGTTTGCAGAATTGCTTCACCGATTATGTTTTGGCAGGGTTTAAGTTGCGGTGGGATGTCTATTACGACTATATCGCCTATTATGTCGAAGGCTTGAGGGACTTGGATAAGTAAATCTGGGGGCAGTTTATCTTGGAGGGATTGGGTTAGGGTTTTTGGTGGGAGCTGCTTTTCGCTGAAAACAGCGGTGTAGAGCTTAAAGGTTGTAATTTGACTTTTCAGAGTTGTCAGCTCTATACCTTGGGGTTCCCTGACCAAGGGAATGCAGAGAGATTCTTCTTCTCGTTGAATAACCAGAGTTTTATCCGCAAGTCCAAATTTTGTTGTCAATATGATTGTTTTTTCGCCTTGACTTTTCGGGACTTTAATGCAAACAGAAGGTTTGGGCATGGGTGGTCAGCTTTTTTCTATCCTGTAGAGGGTGTTTACTTTTTCGATTGTGAATTTAACGTTTAATATTTTCTCCATAAGCCAAATGTTAGATTCCATGTGCTCGGAGACAGTTCGAACCATGAAAACTGATTTTCCCTCTGCCAGGGCCATGTAAGGAATAAGCATGTCTGCAAGGTAAATGTCCAACGTTGGCTTAACTGAGAGCTCGGCGTTGAGCTTTTGCGCTGCGTCTTTTCCCACTGCCTCACTCATTTTTCCAAGTTCTCCAATTGCGTCTGCACCAATTATAACACCTGTGTCGGTTTCAGCCCACAATACAATAGAGCTGCCCTTCTGGATTGGGTTTGACTGGTCGTTTATAAATTGAATCTCAGTTTTAAAACCGTTCTGTGCAAGATAGTTTTCCGCTGCTTTTGCTTGTCGCTCTGCAACCTGCCTATCAGCCAGAAAAGTGCAGACAGAAACGCCCTTAATGCTCTTTAAGTTTCCAAAACTTTTCAACGCAACGGGTTCTAATTGGCGATTTGGTTTAACAGTTATTGTTGCCTCACCCATCCCTTTGGGATAATACCCAAATTTTTGAACCATTATTTCAGCCTCAACCCCCATCTGTTTTAGGGCTGGAAGAAATATAAAACGCAAGTAGTTGATGGTTGGAGCATGAGTGGTGTCTGTTCCTCCCTTTGCCACATGCAAGCATACAGGTTTGTCAGCGAACAAACAAATGGGCAAAATTGCCAGCAGCAGCATTGGGATACTTCCTGCCGTTTCGATTAAGGCTTCAAAGTTTCCGCCTTTAATCTCCTGCGGTGTAAACCAGAGTTCCCTTGAGCCAAGCTTTGCTCCCTGGATTTTGGCGTTGCATAGTTTTCCTGCGGTTAACAAAGCTTCTAAATGCTGAGGTTTTAGGCCTGGTTGGGGGCGGTTTTGCCTAATGTTGGTGATGTGGAGCGGTCGCTTAGTGATAGCGGCTAAAGCAATTGATAGACGAAGGATTGTGCCGCTTCCGCTTTTTTGGCTTCCATCAATTTCCATCATACAAATTTTTCACTGTGGCTAGTTTGCAAACAATTAATAAGCGTCTGGGATTATTTAGGAGTTTGAGAGGCTGTGTTTCGTGAGCACTGAAAAGGAAAAATTGAATCATCTGTTGGTAAAAGTTGATGAAATTGGGGTTTCCATAAATAAAATTTCTGAGGAACTGCGTTCAGTTTCTGCTTCTTTGAAGTCTCTTGCGGTTGGACAAATAACTCAGCCTCCAACTCACACCTTATCTCCTGCGACTAATGCGCCACCGATAGCGCCACGTGAAACGTCAAAGCAGAGGTCACTCGACGACATTCGCATGTCCTTCCCAGAAGAACTTGAAACCCGACTTAGCTTTGACGAAAAAGGAGACTACATTATAATAAAGCCTAAACAGTTCTTGGGTTCAGAAAACTTTGCAAAGATTGCCTCTGCAGTTCGGGGTATGGGTGGCGAATACATTAGCGCTGGGAAAGATTCGCATTTTAGGGTGCCCAAGAAAAAAACTTAACGAAATTAAAGCGCTGTGAAATTTGAAAATTCGCCCTTAAAAGGTCCGTAACTGACTTCCAGATTATTAACTCTTGCATTAGGGGGACCCTGGCGGCAATAGTTAACGAGTGTTTTCACCGCGTGTTCTTCACCTTCAAAAATCGCTTCTACACGCCCATCCATCAGATTTCGTACCCAACCGTTAACATTTAAGTTTTGCGCCTCAAACAGAGTGCTCTGTCTAAAGTGAACGCCTTGAACTCGGCCAGAAACCAAGAGGTGTGCTCTAACTTTCATACGCATTCTTCAAATTAAAAAGAAGATGATGTTTAAAAATATAATTTAGCCTGAAGTTTTCAGGGTTCATGTTTTAATTTCATCTACATTTCAGAAATGTGCTCCTATTCAGGATTAAAACAGTTGTGATTGAGTTTGTAACAACAAGCCCTACGTACAATGTGTTCACTTTCACTAAGCCCTCTGCTAATAGAAAACGTCGTTGCCGAGCTTGTTTTAAAAGAGATTTTGATTATAGGAAGTTTGTTGATTAGCATGTTTAAGGAAAATTGTGGAAAACTGATGGTTTATGCCTCAACCGATGCTCCAAAAGGGAAACGATTAGAATCAGTCAGGACAGCTACAAAAGAAACTGCTAAACGTTTAAATTTGGATTTTGAGATGGTTCGGCTCGACAGGGCATCTTCACCTATCTATGTTTATTATGAAGAAAATGATGGCGATGAACCTATACCACTGTATTGTGATGAAGGCAAAATTTCAGGTTTGAAAGAAATTAGTGGCAAACTCAGAAATATGATGTTTGTTTTGTCTTTTCATCCTAACCATTCAGTTCTGAAAGAAATGAGAAGTGAACTTCTCAAACTTTCCTAAAGCGAATAGCTTGGTTCTCTAGGGTAACTTCGTAAACTTGGTTTACGTCAAAGTTTATGCCTATATTGTCGTATTCTTGTTCAGTTAGGAACAGAATTATCTTCGGTGTTGCCATTTGTGTTCGTTGTGGCAGAAAGGGCATTTGTGTTTGAAGTGCTTGCATGATGTCCTGTGCCATTTTGGCTTCGTCTGATTGGGGTCTTACTATGTAAGGGTTAACTTCTCGTTCTTCGAGGAGTTCGATTCTTTTTCCAAGGTTACCGTCTACGTCGCGGTTGGATTCGATTTTGTTGACTCTAACGCGGAACATATTATTTTCACTCTTGTAATGGATTAGGCAGTCATAGATTTAATTCTTTATGCAAACTACTTATTAGCATTCCCTTCATGGATTTTTTGTAGAAGAATCTATTTTATCCTTGCTCTTAAGCTCAGCAATTCTTCTGTCAAGAAGTTTAATTCGATCTCGCATACCTTTAACTGTTTTATAGATGTGATTTCGCTCATTCTGCAGCTGTTTGAGGTTTCGCTTGCAGCCAACTTTCTCTTCAAGAAAAGCCGAAAAAGGTGAAGGAATAGTAGGCATAGAATCATCAACTGCCTCAACATTGAGAACATCTCGGGAGAATTCCCGGAAAAGAGAACCGATATTGTTGAAGATTTCCGTCTGTTTTAAGATTGCTTTTCTTAGGATTTGCTCTCCTGATTCGGTGATTTTGTATACTTTCAACCTGCGGTTTTTCTGTGTTTCCCATTGACCTTTGATATATCCAGATTTTTCTAGGTCACGTAGGATTGGGTAGACGCCGCCTGCTGTTGGTTGCCAAAAGCCTTTTGTACGGCTGTTGATTTCTTTCATGATTTCGTAGCCGTGGGAGGGTTTCTTGTTGAGAAGTATGAGGACGCCCATTCGAATGTAGCCTTTTTGGGCTTCTTTCATCCAGTTTGCTGTTGTCTTGTCTTCAGTTTCTGAGGCCATCTTGTTTCGAAACTATATTGTTGTTGGGTAATACTTATATTTTACCGCTATATATTGCACTGAATAATATTGCAGATTAACGGAGAAACCAAAATGGCAAATGAATCCATCATCGAAGTAAATAATCTAACAAAAATGTTCAATAAATTCACAGCGGTAGATGACATATCATTTGATGTTAAAAAAGGCGAGA
Source organism: Candidatus Bathyarchaeota archaeon (assembly GCA_963708495.1). Lineage (GTDB taxonomy): Archaea > Thermoproteota > Bathyarchaeia > Bathyarchaeales > Bathycorpusculaceae > Bathycorpusculum. Next base: position 447,361 of record CAVPSS010000001.1, on the reverse strand, counting down.
TTTTCGGGTTGTTAGGACCAAATGGAGCAGGAAAAAGCACCACTTTGCGTATGCTCTCAACCCTGTCCAGACCCACAAAAGGAACCGCCACCATCGGCGGATATGACACAGTAAAACACGATATGGAAGTCCGCAAACTAATCGGCATCGTCTCCGAAAAAATGATCATCTACAACCGCTTAACCGCAAAAGAAAACCTCTGGTTCTTCGGCAGTCTCTTCAACATCCCAAAAGACACCCTAAACAAAAGAATCAATGAATTACTCGAACTGGTTCAATTAACAAAATGGAAAAACGCCCAAGTAGGAACATTTTCAACTGGCATGCGCCAAAGAATGAACGTAGTTCGCGCTCTACTCAACATGCCTCAAGTTCTGTTCCTTGACGAACCTACATTAGGACTAGATCCTCAGTCGTCGGTTGAAATTAGAGATTTCATAAAAAAACTAAATCAGGAACAGGGAACCACAGTCATCATAACTACTCACATGATGGTTGATGCTGACTTATTATGCGACCGCATAGCCATCGTGGACCACGGAAAAATCATAGCCCTGGATACTTCAACTAACCTTAAAAAGATAATTTCAGGAGGAGACACCATGATTATAAAACTTGAAATAGCAAACCTAACCCCCGATTTAGTAGCTTCAATCAAAGCACTCAAATGTGCGGACGCCATAACCCAAGAAAACTCAACAAGCCTACATCTTATAGTTCACGGCGAAGATGCTTTCGACAACATAATCGATGCTGTTAGAGCCAAAAACGGAAAAGTCACTTCCATGGCAAATTTGCAACCCACACTCGAAGACGTATTCCTACACATTACAGGACATGAAGTAAGGGATAGTGCAGACCAGAAAATCAAGCAGGAGACTGGCCCAGGAAGGCGTTTTGGTGGAGGACCCAAGAGGGTACGGTGATAGAAGATGACTGCAAAGACTATTCTTCAACACAGCTACAGAATCGCCAAAAAAGACTTAACCGAACTGTTCCGGAACAGACTTGGCTTAGTGCTTCTAATCGTTATGCCGTTATTCATGATGGTTATGGTTGGTTTCATCTATCCATCTAACGGAACTATAACCGACTTGAAAGTTGGAGTGGTAAACGAGGACTCAGGCTTCAACGGTGTGTTTGCGCCGAGCCAAGGCTTCATAGCAGGTCTAAATGCAATAAACAATCAAACTCACATGTTAATCATAACTAATGTAAACAGCACAGCAGACCTCAAAGATAAAGTTCAGAGAGGCGAACTGGCAGGCGGCATTGATATTCCAAGCAACTTCAGCCGAAGCGTCATGACTGGACAGCAAGGCACAATAATCATAGTCAGTGACGAATCCAATCCACAGATATCAGCCACAATACAAGGCGCATTAACCCACGTATTCAATGCAATGGGTCAGCAGATAGCTGTACAAAATGTTCTGCCATTGAATGCAACAAACCCACTCGCAGTCGTACAACCCTACAGTATCAGAACTCAGGGCGTGGTTTCAGGTCACCCAAGCTACTTTGACTTCATTGCTCCAGGTATTATGGCTATGACCGTCATGATGAGCGTTATGACAGGTCTACCAGTCGCAATTTCTCAGGAGAAAGAAATCGGCACAATGGACGGTATGATGGTTTCACCAATAAATCGACTCTCAATATTATTGGGCAAGACAATGGCTCAAACTGGCAGAGGCTTAATCCAAGGTGTCATAATTTTAGCGTTAGCCATTGGCATATTCGGAGTTGCCATACAAGGTAGCATCCTACTTGTATTTGCACTCCTGCTGCTCGGTGTATTTAGCTTCGTCGGTTTAGGCATAGTCATTACATCATTCACTAAAGACCAAGAAACCGCACAGATGTTTATGATGACATTGATGTTCCCAATGATGTTCCTTAGCGGGGTATTCTTCCCAATACAGCAGATGCCATGGTATATGCAGGACATAAGCAAGATATTGCCGCTAACGTATGCTGCTGATGCTCTCCGAAAAGTCATGGTGCTTGGCGCAGGCATACCGCAGATATCTACAGAACTCATAGTACTCATTGCTTTCGGTATAGTCATGATAGCAATTGCACTACCAGTCTTCCGCAGAATGATGACACGATAGGATAGAGAAACAATGAGCACGCTCTGTTCCAAATGCCCCTTTTTCCAACTTGCTCCACTTCTAAGGCGCAAGAACGCTCGCAAACGCTGCCGCATTGAACCTCAAAGACAACTTCGAATTTACGAATGCAAAGATTACCCCGAAAAAAAGGGGCTTTTCAGAAAGTCGCTTGCTTTAAAGTAGTTGTCAATTAAAGTAACTATCCAATAGTCAGCGGCTGTTGCTTTACTCTCCTTTCTTTTGAGGCACTAAGAGTTAAGATCGAAGAAGATGAAATTTTTGGGTTGTCGTCCCGTTACGGTTTTATATGCAGATGTAGGCATAAGGTTGCAAGAAGAGAAGCACCATGTCCGACACTGGAATAACAGTAAAGAAAAACCAAGACTTCAGCGAATGGTACGTTGAAGTTGTCCTAAAAGCAGAGCTAGCCGATTATGCTCCTGTTAAAGGCTGTATGATTATTCGTCCAGATGCTTATGCAGTTTGGGAGAAAATCCAGGAGGCTGTGAATCAAAAAATCAAAGCCACTGGACACAGCAACGTTTATTTTCCCATGTTTATCCCAGAGGCATTTCTCAAAAAAGAGGCTGAACATTTTGCTGGGTTCACTCCCGAAGTGGCATGGATTACTCAAGGCGGAGATGCCCCGCTTGAAGAGAGACTAGCGGTTCGCCCAACCAGCGAAACAATAATGTACGCGATGTTTAGCAAGTGGATACGAAGCTGGAGAGATTTACCCCTTAAAATCAACCAGTGGTGCAACATCGTGCGTTGGGAAACCAAAGCGACCAAGCTGTTTTTACGGACTCGCGAGTTTCTCTGGCAAGAAGGGCACACAGCGCACTCAACCGCCGAGGAAGCTGAAGCAGAAGTTATGTATGCCCTAAACATGTACAAAGATATAGTAGAGAATTATTTGGCAATCCCAGTAGTAATCGGCACTAAGAGTGATAGCGAAAAGTTTGCCGGTGCCCTCTATACTACTGCGCTTGAGGCAATCATGCCTGATGGAAAAGCATTGCAGATGGGGACAAGCCACAACTTAGGCCAACACTTCGCCAAAGTCTTTGATGTGAAATTCATAGGTGAAGATAAACAAGACCACTTTGTTTGGCAAACCAGTTGGGGGATAACGACACGGCTCATAGGCGCCATGGTTATGATTCACGGCGACGATAAAGGTTTAGTAATGCCACCTAAAGTTGCACCCACACAGGTTGTTATCGTTCCAATTCCATTCAAAGGTTTGGAAGCTCAAGCAATCGCCTCAAAAACTAAAGAAATCTCTGAAACACTCAAAACCCACGGCGTTAGCGTAATCTTAGATGACCGAAACGAATACACACCAGGCTGGAAATTTCATCAATGGGAGCTCAAAGGCATACCAATCCGCATCGAATTGGGTCCACGTGATCTCAAACAAAGCCAAGTCGTAATGGTCCGACGCGACACAGGACAAAAGACGCCAGTTAATGAAGCAGACATTCTATCCACTGTCAACAAACTACTTGAGGAGATACAGGATAACATGTTTGCAAAAGCCAAAGCCAGCCTCCAAGAAAAAACCACCAAAGTGCAAAGCTATGAGGAATTCAAGAAAGTGTTAGAAGAAAAAGGCGGCTTCATTAAGGCAGCATGGTGCGGAAGCCAAGACTGCGAAGCAAAAGTAAAGGAGGAAACAGGCGCAACAATCAGAGTAAGACCCTTTCAAGTTGAGGAACCAACCTCTAACTGTGTCATCTGTACAGAGAAAGCCAAGGAAACAGCGTACTTCGCAAGGTCCTACTAAACCTACCTTCTCTAACACAACATAAGTTGATTTGCTACATCAGCCAACCCTAATTTCTCTAACCGCTCCCTTTTTGGGACACCATTATTGTCCCAACCGCGCTTCTGATAATAATCATCCAACATGACAGTGTATTTTTCTAAGTTAAGCGTCGAACCCTTCAAAGGACCTTGGGTTAAAGGGTCTTTGAACCATCGAGTTGGCACAATATCTAAGTCTCGACGCCATTGCTCGCCATATTCTCGAATCCAGAATGCCCGTACCAAATTAAGAATTCTGTCGCTGATCTCGTTGAGGCGCTCCAGAGAAAACTCTACACCTGTCGCCGCCTTCAAGTATTTTTGGTACCAGTCGAGTCCAAAACCCAGCGAGTTGTAAGGAAAACGGCAAACACCCAAGGCCTCAAATAAACCGCCGCGTATCAATTGGGTTTGGATGAGATAATCGGTTTTTTCAGCGGTGTAGTTTTCTCTGCCAGTTTTTATTTCCCAAGTTATGACCCAGGCGTCTTTGTGGTGGGCGCCAATGGAGCTTGTTCCATACGCTAAGGCCATGCAGGGAGTTGTGTGGCAATCGTAGGCGGTGACTTCTAAGCCTTTGACATGCATCGCCCAATCACTTGATTCTTTACCGATGGTTGTGGATGCAGAGTGTACGCCTTCTGCTAAAACTGCACCTAAACCACGACGATAAACAATATCGTTGATTAAGTTTTTAGCTGCTTCAAAATCGCCCCAACCAATCTTTTCTGGTATTAACTGTTTTTCGGATGTTTCCATTGCAAAACCAAGCACGTTACCAAGAGAAATAGCGTCAAGCCCATACTCATCCGCCATGCGGTTTAAGGTGGCAACTTGCTCAAGATTACCTAAACCAATGTTAGAGCCAAGCATAACCACGTTCTCATAATCCAACTCAGAATCTTTCCCTTCGCTATCTTTAACCACGTTCCCACAAGTCATGTTGCATTGTGGGCATCCACGGTTGGAAACCTTAAGTTTCTCCATAGCAAAACCATTTATGTCTTCAGATTGGTTGAAGACGCCTTGCCGGTAGTTGAAAGTTGGCAAAACACTGTTTTCCTGACTCCAATCAACTGTTGACATTGTGCCCTGCCTTTTCCAAAAACCATAGAGTGATTTAGATAGGACTTCTTTGTAGCCGTCGGTTGCTAACTGCTCCATTTCTTGGGGGTTTGCAAGCGGTATTGGCTGGGTGCCCTCAATTACTATGGCTTTTAAGTTTTTGGAGCCCATGACAGCGCCCATTCCAGGTCGTCCGCCAGCCCGTCCTTCCTGTGAGACAACTGTGGCATATTTAACGAGGTTTTCTCCCGCCTGACCAATTGAGACTATGCCAACTGTGCGAGAGTATTTTTTGTGCAATTGTTTTTCTGTTTCAAAAGAGTTTAAACCCCAAAATTCTTGGGCGTCTACAAACTCGGTGGCGTTGTCTTTGATATGGAGGAAAACTGGTGTTTGAGCTTTCCCCTCGATAACTATTGCGTCGTAACCAGCTTTTCGCATGTGAACCGCCAACAAAGTTCCAACATTTCCATCGCCATAGCCACCAGTTAAAGGACTTTTTGAAGCAACAACTAGCTTCCCACTGTTTGGCAAACCAATCCCAGTCAAAGGACCTGAAGCAAAAACCAATAGGTTCTGGGGTGACAAAGGGTCGGTTCTTTGCTTGAGCTTATCCCAAAGAATTTTAGCTGCAAATCCCCTTCCGCCAAGAAAATTCCATGCAATATTTTTATCGTAATTTTCAGAAGCGACTTTGTTTTTGGTTAAATCTACGTTTAAAAAAACACCCTGCCAGCCGTGCATTGTTCCCAAAACCATTTTTATCCAAGGAGAATCGGGAATAAAAATGTGCTGAAGTTTCCAATCCGCACTTTTGTGGTTACAGAAAGTTATTGTATTTTGACAATTAGAATCAGAATATGATTTTCTCAGATTGTAACTTTATACACCAAAAGAAAACCGTAAATATTCACTTTCTTTTTTAAGAGTTAACAAAAAGGAAAATAAAAAAAACAAATGAAGATTAGCTGCTTATTTGGCAGCTGCTTTTGCGAGTTTTTTGAGGATTTGATCTTTAGCGATGGTATAAGCAATTGCGTAGTCAAAGAGTCCCGATGGCTCGGCAGTTGCACGTTTAATCATTTCTGTTTCAGTTTTGATTTTTAGTTTGCCAATGGCTAATGCACCGATACCGTAAACTCCTGGTTTGAGTTCTTTGCTGTCGTCGTTTGGAGCTAAACCTTCAACTCCCATTGGTTTGATAGCGTTGATGTCTGCAATGATTTTGCATGTAGGACTTGCGTTTAGGTCAGCTCCTGAGACAAGTTGTATTCCTCCTGCGCCTGCAGAGAGAATGATTTCAGCTCCTTTTATTGCATCAGTTGTCTGTTCAGGTTTTGTAACTTCAATGACATTAACTCTTTGTGCACCGCATTCTTGGTTGATTTTATCTGCAACTACTTGCCCCTTTGCAAGGGAACGGCTTGTGATAGTTACCTTGGCTTTTTCTGCAGCGTAAATTCTTGCAGCTGTTTGTCCAACGGGTCCGGTCCCAGCTAAAACAGTTACTTTTTTGCCCTCTAAAGAGCCTAAACCTCTCTCCATTGCTGCTCCAAAAGTTTTGGCTACTGCGGCTGCAGCTGTTGAGTATCCGCCTCTTGGGTCAACTATGATGCTGTTCCCCCATGGGGCTGATTGCATGGCTTTCTGAGTGGCTTCAACTACTTTTTCAACCATTTCAAAGTTGCTTCCATTAATGAACACCTTGGTGTGTTTTGCACCTTCGGGTCCACGTGGGAACAAGAGGTCGAAAACTATTTTTGGGGCATCTTCCGCGGTCACGTTTTCGTACTTGAATATCATTGAGTCTGGGAAAGCGTCGATAGCTACTAGCATGTCGAATGGACTACAATATTTGTCTGTGTCTAGGAAAACAAAAACTGTTTTGTAACTTGGTTGTTGTGCCAAATTTGTACACCTTAACCTGTCTGTGAATGCAGTTTAATGATTTAAGATTATCCGAGTGATTAGGCAAATTTGTTTCTCTCAAAACTTGACGCGTGTTACCGCAATTGTTTAATAACCAAATCTTCAGAATGCTAACAATCCAACAAAGAAGGTATCCTGATTGTCATTAAATTCAAATCTGGAAAAACTCTCCAATGCCTGTGGAGTAACAGGCAGAGAAGAACAAGTTAGAAACATTATGATTCAACTCATGACTCCCTACGTAGACGAAATCCAAATAGACAAACTTGAAAACGTAATAGCCATCAAAAAAGGAAAAGCTAACTCCCCAAAAATAATGTTAGCGGCTCACATGGATGAAGTTGGCTTAATGGTGAAGACAATAACAAAAGAGGGTTTTTTACAGTTCACAAAAATGGGTGGCATAGACGACCGCATCTTACCTGCTCAAAAAGTTGTTGTTTACACAAAAAAAGGCCAGTTAGCAGGCATTGTTGGGTCCAAACCGCCTCACATCCAAAAAGAAGAGGAACGAAAAAAAATCATTTCTTATGATGATCTCTTCATCGATATAGGAGCAGAAAACAAAGAAACCGCCATAAACCTTGGTGTATCGCTTGGCGACGTAATAGCTTTCGACATAAAATACGTTAATCTTGGCAAAGATGCAGTTATCGGCAAAGCATTTGACAACCGAGCCGGTTGCTTAACGATGATTGAAGCCCTCAAGCTTCTAACACAAACTGATTGCACAATCTGCGCCGTCGGCACTGTCCAAGAGGAAGTTGGGTTACGCGGAGCAGCTGCAGCCGCATTCGGTGTTGATCCTGATTTGGCATTGGCTCTAGATGTAACGATTGCAGGAGATGTGCCAGGCGTAAGAGAATTTGATACCAGTGTAAAAATGGGCAAGGGACCAGCATTAACTATTTCCGATTCAGGCTTAATTACACATCCTAAGGTTTTGCGGTGGCTAATCGAGACGGCGGAAGAAGAAAAAATCCCGTTCCAACTCGAATCCGGTTTGCTTGGAAGCACAGACGCAGCAAGAATCTCTATTACACGCCAAGGTATTCCATGCGGAAATATCTCTATCGCGACAAGGTACATCCACAGCCCAGTTGGCATGCTCAGTCTAAAAGACATCGAAAACTCTGCAAAATTAACCGCGTCAGCCATTCAAAAAGCCACAAAATATTTCTAAACCCAATTGCTGCAATTGTTTTTTATTCTCCTTTCTTCTTATCTGTTATCGGTCTTTGCATGAGTAAACCTGAGAAATTCGCTGGAAAATTTGAGTTTCTAGAACACACCGCTGACGTCTATGTAAGCGCACATGGCAAAACCATTGAAGAAGCCTACGAGAACGCCGCTTTATCAATGTTTGAAACCATAACAGACACAGACAAGGTTTCGCCTGTCCAAGAGGATTCACTTGAAGTTGAAGCAGAAGATCAGTATGCTCTTCTCTACAATTGGATGGAAGCTTTGCTTGTAAAATCAGAAACTCAAGATATGCTTTATTCTAAATTTCAAATAACCAGTTGGAAAGAAACAAATGAAAGCTTTAAGATAAAAGCGAAAATTTGGGGAGAAAAATTTGACTCTGAAAAACACCCGCAGAAAGTCGCTGTTAAAGCAGTAACTTATCACAGAATGGTGATTATCCGGGAAAAGGATCGGGTGATTTTGGAGTTTATCCTCGACATCTAAGCAAAGTTTAGATTTTTTAGATCAGAGAATAGTTTTTCAACCATGGGTTCAGGTTGCTGGTTCAATGTTTTTGTTTCAAGCTCTATGAATGGAACGTTTTTTTCCTTGTAGAAGGCTATTAGGGGGGTTGTTTGCTCTTGGTACACTTTGAGTCGATTCTTTATGGTTTCTGGGTTGTCATCTGACCGCTGATAGAGGGGTCCGCCACATTTGTCGCAAATTCCTTCAACTTTGGGTTTTAGGAATTTCACGTTGTAGACTGTTCCGCAGTTCTTACAGATTCTTCGTGTAGATAGACGTTCGATTATTATCCAGTCAGGAACATTCAATTGCATTATGACATCAATTGGAGTTATAGCCTCGAGTTTTTTTGCTTGGTCGAGAGTTCGTGGGTATCCGTCAAGGATGAAACCTTTTCCTTTTGAAATTTTAGATAGATGCTGTTTCAAAACTTCGACGACAATGTCGTCAGGGACCAATGTGCCTTTCTCCATAAAACTTTTGACTTTCGCAGAGGTGTCTGAGTTTTCCTTAATTAGTTCACGGAAAATATCTCCCATTGAAATAACGTAAACGCCTAGTTTGGCTTGAAGTCTTGAGGCGTATGTGCCTTTTCCTGCGCCTGGCGCTCCAAAGATGATAGCTTTCAACATTGATTTCAACTGTTCACTCCTTTTATACATTAACAATCTGTAATTAAATTTTACCGTTGAATAATGATTTTCAAGAAAACATTTATGCCATAAACTTCTTAAAACGTTCTAAAGGTGCACCGTTTGCATACTAAAGAAATCGGGAAAAACCTGTTCATGTTGGAGTTGGAAACTGGAGGCTTCAAAAATCTTATCTGCAGCTACGTCATAAAGGGAAAAAAACCATTCCTTGTCGAGTCAGGACCAAGCAAATCCATTTTGAATTTACTCTCGGGTTTAAAGGAACTTGATGTAAATCTTGAAGACGTAGAATACGTTGCAATCACCCATATCCATCTAGACCACGGCGGCGGTGCAGGCACACTTCTAAAGTTTCTACCCAATGCCAAAGTCATTGTTCACCCAAGAGGCATGAAGCATCTTGTTGACCCTGAACGGCTTTGGTCCTCATCTCAGAAGGTTTTAGGTTTTGTTAGCGAAATCTTCGGCAAACCAGAGCCTGTCCCTAAAGAAAGAATAATTCAAGTTACTGAAGGAGCTTTTGATTTAGGCAACGAAGCTAGATTGACTATGTTTGAAACTTTAGGCCATGCTTCACATAACTTGAGCTTCCAAGAATCGTTCAACGGAGGTATCTTCCCGGGAGATGCCGCAGGCACTTATCTTCCAGAATTCGACGTTGTAGTCCCAACCACGCCACCTCCTTTCTATCTCGATGCAGCATTATCTTCTTTGGATAAATTAATCAGTTTAAAACCAACCGTTCTCTATTTTAGTCATTTTGGAAAAGCCGACAATGCAATAGAACGCCTCAAAGACTACAAACAGCAACTTAAATTATGGGCTGATATTGCAGAAGAAGGGGTGAGGAAAAACCTGAGTTTCCAGGAAATCCGCGATAGTATTCTTGTTGAGGACCTTGTTATGGGTCAAGTTTTGAATTTTGTGAAGGCTCATCAGATCTACTCAAAAACTGTTCTGGAAAACTGCGTCAGAGGCTTCATCGAATACGCCAAACAAAAGCAGAGTTCATAAACGTTTTATAGTCTCATTCATCTTTTGTCTTGAAAGGTGAAGATTTTTGGGCGAAAGTGAAAGCAGAGCAGCTCCCGAGCGAGTGCCTTTAGAAAAAATTAACGATTACATGTGGCAAATTCCAAAGTACAAACCTGAAATGCTAGTTCCAGGCATGGTTTTTGCTAACAAAGCGCTACTCGAAAAGATGCAGACTGACCGAACCCTTTGGCAATGCACAAACGTAGCCCAGTTACCCGGAATCTACAAGCATGCGATTGCATTACCTGATGGACATGAAGGCTATGGTTTTCCGATCGGCGGCGTAGCAGCAACCGACTACGAAAATGGCGTCATCAGCCCGGGCGGAGTAGGCTACGACATCAACTGTGGTGTCCGACTGCTATCAACTAATCTTACAGAAAAAGACGTCCGCCCCAAACTTTCGGCCCTTGCAGAAACTATTTTCAGAAACGTTCCTTCGGGGCTTGGAAGCCGCAGAAAAGATTTCACCATATCCAATAACGACCTAGAAAAACTAGTAACTCAGGGAGTCCAATGGCTTATTGACCGCGGATTAGGTTGGCCTGAAGATGCACAACATTGTGAAGAAAGCGGATGCATGGTTAATGCCAATCCTGATAAGGTTTCAAACACCGCTAAAAACCGCGGCTTAACTCAAATAGGAACTTTGGGTTCAGGAAACCATTTTCTTGAAATTCAAAAAGTTGATAAAATCTTCAACGAAAAAACCGCAAAAGCTTTCGGAATACTGCATGAAGGCCAAGTTACAATTATGATTCACTGTGGCTCAAGAGGTTATGGCCACCAAGTGTGCTCGGATTACCTGCGGGTTATGGAACACGCAGTACAAAAATACAAAATCTCTCTGCCTGACCGAGAATTAGCCTGCGCCCCAGGAAACAGCCAAGAAGCCAAAGACTACATTGAAGCGATGGCTTGCGCCGTCAACTACGCCTTTGCAAATCGGCAAGCAATTATGCATTGGGTCCGTCAAAGTTTTCAACAAGTCTACGGTGAAAACCCAGAGAAATTTGGCTTAAACCTCGTTTACGACGTAGCACACAACATCGCCAAAATGGAAACCCACAATATTGACGGTGCCCAAAAGAAAGTTTGGGTTCACCGTAAAGGTGCAACACGTGCATTTCCAGCCGGTCATCCAGATGTCCCAGAAGATTACCGCAGTGAAGGGCAACCCGTACTTATTCCAGGCAGCATGGGCACAAGTTCATGGGTTCTGGTTGGTTCGCAGAAGGCGATGGATTTAACTTTCGGCTCAACAGCGCATGGTGCAGGCAGGATGATGAGCCGTTCAGCTGCAAAACGTCAGTTTTGGGGGGGAGACATAAAATCAGCCTTAGAGAAGCGAGGCATCGTGGTTCGCGCAGCGAGTGCATCAGTGTTAGCTGAAGAGGCTGATCCAGCCTACAAGAATGTAGATATGGTTGCTGATGTTAGCGATAAAGTGGGGATTGCCACAAAAGTTGCAAGGCTTGTCCCATTAGCTGTTGTGAAAGGGTAATCCACCTTTCTTTTTAAGAAATTGTAAGGTAAGACAATAGCTTTCAGGGTAGTAATGCCTTCTTAACATCTGAAAATTAATATCTGAAGAAAGAGAAGTAATATAAGCGATTTTTCATTCGCTCACGAAGTGACCTAATGAAGGATGAATGTGGAATCTGCGGAAGAGTTCTCAGAACAACGTTCATGCGCAAGTGTGAACGCTGCAAGAAACTGTTTTGCCGAGACTGCATGACTCCCGACGTTGCTACTGGTGACCCAAACATGATGTTGTGCCTTCACTGTGCTAGACGGGTGGTTTCGCCGCGGACAGTTTCAAAGTATGCCGGACTTGAAGGCCACTTAAAGTTCAGAGCCGCATTTACAAACTGCGTTAAGCTTTCGTTCGCACGCATTGATGGTCTAATCGGTAGCAACCTTCCAATGGATGCTTACCGAGACCTCGCCTGGTGGAACAATGCGTCTTCCAGTATTCATGCAAAGGCATGGCTGAATGCAGGTTGGGAAGTGCAGGAAGTAAAACTCAAAGAAGGCAATGTAACCTTCAAGAAAGTGCGAAGTGTAGCGTTTAAAAAATCTAATCATAAAAAACTTGAGATTACAAAGCCGTTTATACCTGTGCCAGTGCAAAAGTCCAGATCCAAGATTCCGTCGAAAACCAAGGTCTCTAAGCTTTATGCAAGAATCAAAAACCTTGAGCGACAAAGAGCTATGCCACGCCAGCCAGTTACAGGATTAAAATTCAAAGCACATAACCAGAAGCGGTTCTCCGAATCCAACGAAAAACCACAATAATAACAAGCACATACTTGTTTCTGGTATCCTCTTGCTTGAGCGAAAAGTCAACTTAAAAATTGAAGATACTTACCCAAAATTGAAGGCAGTCTTAGTTAAGAAAGGCTGTGAGGTTATCTCAGAAGACCCGCAAAATCAAATCCGTTTTAAACAAGGATCGTTGTGGGGAATAGCGCCTCAAACAGCCAAAAAAACAATTACTTTAACTTTGGAGGCAGTTAACGGTGGAACAATAGTGAGGTGCTTTTCCAAGTTGGCTTCAGACTGGAAAAATATCACTTTAATCGGTTGCTCGTTTGCAGCTGTTCTTATAGGTTTATGCATGTGGATGTCATCCGATTTGAATGGCTTTATCATATCAAGTAAATCAAGTTTTTGGAGTTGGCTAGTTGTGGCTGGAAACAACGTAGATTTAGCGGGTGCTAAAGTTTTTGTCAATTTAACCTGGGGTTTGGCGGGTTTTCTTTTTCTTATAATACTATTGGAAACTGCGATCGTTGTTTACGCGAATCTCAAAATCGATTCGTTCACTGAAGAAGCTTTAAAGACTTTAAATTGATTTTTGCCCTACTTGTTTACCGCATTTCTCACAGTACAATGCACATGCTTTGTTTCTTGAACCGCAGAATATGCAGAATTTGTTGTCTTCAGAAGCCGAATCGTCTGTTTTTGGAAAAGGTGTTTCAGTAGCAAGGGGTGCCTTAATTGATGGTTGTTTGGTTTTTCTTACTGACCAAATCGCGAGGGCTATTGAAGCTACTATTGCAAAGCTGATAAGTATAAACAAAAGAGGATTGTCAGAAATTAAGTTAATTGATAATGGTAGAACTGGCTGATTACTGGGTTGCGCGACAGATGGAGACACATACAAGGTTGGGTTTGGATTCGAAGTTGGTGTAGGCGATGTAATATCGAGGGAATTAGTTGGCTGCGGGGATGGTTCGAAAGTTGGCGATATTTCTACGTTAGGAACAAACTGCTTGCTTTGGTCGATGTCATAAATGAATGCCTTCTGTCCAATAAACACCTCGGGCAACTGTCCAATCTTGAAGTTATCCCCAGTTGTTTCACAGTAATAGTAAGTGTTGTTTGAGTTTTCTGGGTGGGTCCAATATGTGCCGCGAAGGTTGTTCCCAAGCACGCCGACAGCATAGTGACCTGTTGGATTAATGTAGACTGTGCCATAGCCCATTATTAGCGTTAACGTTGCGAAAAGTATGGATGTGTCTTCGCAGTCTCCACCATCATCCACTAAAGTCTCTATTGGAAATCGCGGATACTCATCGCGACTAGTAGTTACTGAATCAGAAGTGTAGGGTAAACTTTGAACAAAAGCTAACACGAAGCTTACTTTATCGAATGCATTATATTTCTGCTGGGTTGTGGTTTCATCGAGTTTTTGAGCAAGAATTTTTATGTAGTAGTCTTCGGTTGTGGTGAGAAAACCGTAACCTGCGGGACCATTGGCTGTTCGACTGGAAACTGGAACAGCCTTGTAGGAGTCATACAAGTTTTGTGGGATACTTAGGTTCCATGTCCAATATTTCCCGTTGTAATTCCAAGCGAACGATTTGTCGTATGTTCCGTTTGTCTGGGCAGCTGCTTGGTGCGGAAGGACTATGGGCGCCGATATTATAAACGCTAAGGTAAGTAAGATTACTATTTTGATAGGTTTTTGTTTTAGACAGAGTCTGCCAATTTTGACCATTTCGATCTGGGTTACATTGACGGTCAGCCGTTTAAAACTTGCCCCAAATCAAATTTTTTTAGTAACTGTAGAACGACTATACAAATTAGTTAAGCTTCAAGTTGCCTCCGTAAAAATGGTGAAAAACACAAACACTTTAACAAACCAAAATGACTCGAGAAGCGAAAAAGACAGAAACCCCGCGGGAAGAGGCAACAGCAAAACATAAACAAATGACACCACACCAAGCGTATTGACTACGCTTTCCTTCTTAACATAGTCCCTTCCGAATAATGCTCATCTCAACCGTTCAAAATAGCTTTTGGAGGTCGTACATTTGTAGCATGAGCTGCAGCTTATCCCACGCAAAACAGCAAACACTACAAAAGCTAAGAAATCCAGATAGAGTCAACCATAAATAAAAGTGTAGGACAAAACGCTAAAAAGCAAGAAAACCCCATTCGAGAAGTAAAAAGTCTCCTTCAACAAGTAGCATGCTGGTTAAAACCAGTTTTTTTTAGTCAAAACATTGATGCTCCAGCTTCTAGTGCAACAAGTTTCTACCTTATAGATAATTTGTTTTGCGTTGTTTCTGACAGAATCTGAAAAGAAGTAGTTTATTTCTGTTTGATTATCCCATAACTTTGCTTTTTCCATAGATCTCTAAACTTGTTGTAGTAATCTACGGGTTGAAAAACAGGCGCATAAGTTAATTGCCATTCAAGCCCGCATTTGCAAACAGCATAAACTTCCTTTGTTTTGACGCTTGCACAAATTTGTAATAGTTCTTTTCTGCATTTGGGACAATAGTATGGTCCATTCACCATCTGCTTGGCATCTTTTGTTAGGATTTTCATTCGGCTTCCGGGAATTTTATGCCTATCCTTTCCTGAACTCATCGTCTTCAACCTAAACTACTTATTCATAAGTCGTGACTAAGATATAGGCTTCCCTAAAAAAACATGTTTTCAATTATTAAACCATTTAACAAAGATGGAGGAACCAATCAACAGGGATTATTAACACTAAGGAATTCAATCAAGTTTGGATTACCAGCCTCAAACTGTTCTTCTTCATAGTTTCCTCTAAAAAGACACGATTTTTTCGGTTCCAAAATAGAAATTAACAAATTAGCAAAGTGTACTTCTCAAAAAGTCTTATTATATCTTTAGAAAGTAATGTGTTTGAGGGGAATAGGGGTGTCAAAACCAAATAAAGTTAGGACAATCATCATGTTGCCTTTTGTGGCGTTTGTGTTTTTTATTGGGTGGTGTCTATCATGGACTAACCAAAAAAAGATAGTTCCATACAAAAAGCCATGTCAAAACATATAACTTGAAAATTAAACAAACATGTTTATACTAATAAAAGGCATACAATTTTAGTTAAATTAATGAAAAAACAAATAAATCCCTGTGTAAGACATAAATTTTGAACAAATTTTTGTTCTGTCTTAAGGATAATAAATAAATCTGAACCTATATAATACAAAAATGCATCTTTTTTCTCTTTAACTATCACTTAAGAACTTTTAATCCAAGAAACATTATTTACCTCTCCAAAAGAAATATCAATGAATCTTGATCACGTAAGCATTATGCCACTTGGCATTATCCCTTGTTTGAAGTATGTAAGAAGATGCCTGTTTAACTGAGAACTAAATCATTCAGTTTTCTTTAGGAATGAAGAGTTCTCTTGGTGGCAAAGTGACGTTTTAGGTAAGAGAGAATGCTAAGCCATAGTTTGAATATCTCCATAAAGCATGGAATCTCTGAAAACTTTATTAAAAACACAGGGTATTTCTCTGACAACTGAAAAGGCAACAAGTGGTCAAATAGGTCAAGAGAATAATGGCGACCTATTAAATCCTGAAAACAGCCTTAATCAGCAAAATATATGCGGCCGTCGTCTAGTCTGGTTTAGGACTTTAGCCTTCCAAGCTAATGATCCCGGGTTCAAATCCCGGCGACCGCACCAAATTTTTACTTATTTTTTTAAACTTGAATGTTTCTTCGTAAGATCACTTTTTTGCCTTGAAGCATGTCAAGTCCAAGTGACAAAAACTTTCCTCCGCCTAAACCAAAAATTGTTAGCCAGAAATCGATTGCAAAGAATAAACCCAAGAGCTCCCCAGAAATCACTTGTCCTGCGATGGATACGTTCGCTATTACGAATGGTGAATTATAATAAATATTTCCGTTTAAGAGAATTAGTAATTCGTAAACTGAAACAATTATAATGACGATACCTAGCAAAAGTGAAAAGTAACCTACGTATTTTTCATCGAAAGACCTTGATTTGAACCCAACAAATGATTGTTCTTTTCTTGAACGTCGAGCCAAGAAAAATAAAACTGATGTTACAACGACGGCTACCAAAATATCTAAAAGAATTTTAATGTAGGCTGCGATCGGATCTTCCAAAGTACTCACAATCTCTTTTTAGACAGGTTTACTTCGCGTTAGTTTCTTTTGTAGCTTGAAGAGAATTCTGAACTTCCACTTTAATGTCTTTAAGCATGCTAACGCCCAAGGAGGCAATCTTTCCTCCAACAAACATTACGAATGCCATAAGAATAAACCAGAAGAACAGGTTAGGAAGCAGGCTTAACTGAGTTCCCTGAATTGCGGTTGAATTAGCTCCATTTTGGCCTGTTGGGAGAGAAACGTCGGATAAGTTGAAGAGGTTTGGAGGTGAAGCATTGCCGGTGTAAACGTTAACCATTTCGAAAATTGAGAAAAGCAGCAAAATAATTCCTAAGATTAATAATGTGTAGCCGATTATTTTATCAATCTTTAACATGTAAGCTCACTTGTTATTAACTTCAGGTTTGCAATGTTATGGTTTAAAAGCTTTATGAATTATTAAGAAATAATAACATAGCTCTTTTTTTAATCTGAAACGGTAAATGTAATAAAACAAGTTCTACGTTTTAAGATGCTGGAAAACTAGTTTGATAGATCTAACCGAGTTGAAAGTAGATTACCCGGTTTTAACATGGGTTTAATGGTTAGTTACAAAATCTTTATTCAAACAGGCTCTAACTGTAGCAACTTTTTCATTAGGTGTTTCTAGTCCAACCTTAGCCACACATATTAATTCAAAAGTAGATTTGACAATTTTCATTTATTTATTCGCTTGGATGTTTGTCACATCATCCCTGTTCTTAATACTTATGCTCGGAAGAGAAAGAAGACGAACAATCCAATTCATAGAAGGTTTTAAAATAATGGGCTCAGCTTTGTTGAGTTTGCTGAATTCAATTAGACTGGACTTTTCAAAACCAAATGTTCTAACACAGTCATTCACTCTACTGTTCAGCAACGTTTTTTCGCGTTTTCTTATCTTGCTCTACCGTTCCATATTCTTAGCGGATGTTGATTTGGGTTTAATGAAAAAAAGTGGCAGAACCAAAAAGTGCTGCACAAAGGGAGAGCGAAAAGGTGAAAAGCAGCGAAGTATGATCTATTCCAAAGATTGGTGACTTTAAATATGAGCGATGTAAATATGGCAACAATTCAGCTTTGTGGCGATAAACAGAATTTCATTATTGACAAGAAAGATTTCAAAACAGGGAGCAAAGGATATTATGGAACAGGCAAGATGCTGGCTGGCGGGAAAAGGTACCAAATAAGTATTCAAGTAGTTGAAATTGGTTCTAAGCCTAAAGATAAAGAAGAAAAGAAAAAAGAATAATCTAATTCTTTAGTCTTTTTTTATGGTATTATTGATGCACTGATTATTGTTACGTTTGTCCGTGGTTTATCATTTGAGCCAGTTGGTACTTTGGCGATTTTATCAACAACATCCATTCCAGCAATGACTTTTCCAAATGCAGGATGCTTGCTGTCTAAGAAATTGTTGTTTACTTGATTGAGGAAGAATTGGCTGCTTCCCGTGTTTGGACCTGCATTTGCCATGGAGATGGTGCCTCTGTCGTTGCGGTTGGTTTTTGTGAATTCGTCTTTGATGTCCGGTATTGATGGGTCGCCGTATCCTGTTCCAGTTGGGTCCCCACCTTGAATCATGAAGCCAGGTATAACCCTGTGGAAGATAGTGCCGTTGTAAGTTCCTTGTTGGACTAGTTTTTTGAAGTTACCTGTGGTTATTGGCATGTCACTGCGTAAAGCGATTATTATATCGCCCATGTTTGTATGAAGTAGTACTTTAGTTTCAGGTTGATTTGTTTTTTTCTGACATAATTTATCCCTGATATCAATTAGAATTATGTCTATTATCCCTATTGTAAGGGATTTGGTTTCGTGACTGCTAATAAAAAAGAAAAATGAAAAGTTGTTTATAACATCTGTTAAGATACTATTGTGGCCTTGATGATGCTTACTGGGTGCGTTGGCGAGCTATTTTCTCCATAGGCGTTGGTTGTAACTTGAGAGTTTGCTATGGTGTCAACAACATTTTGGCCTGCGACAACTCTTCCAAAGACCGTGTAGGTTCCGTCGAATGTAGAACCGTCTTGATACGTGATTTGGCTATTATCATCAACGTTTATGAAGAACTCACTTGTTGCAGAGTTAGGTTGGCTAGTTTTTGCCATCGTAATGGTGTATTCTACATTGTGGTTGTCGCTACCTATCTCATCTGCGATACTTGAAACTGACTGGCTAATTGAGCCACCTTGAATCATGAAGCCTGCGATGACTCGATGGAAGATTGTGCCATCATACCATCCATGATTTACGATATTTATGAAATTGCTTGTAGTGATTGGTTTGTCGGTTCGCATCTCGAGGGTTATATTTCCAGCGGTGGTTTGAAGTAGAACTTTTGTTGGGTTGACGTTATGGGGATCATAGGTGTAGCGATGGCGAGTTGATGCGGTTGGTGCTGGAGTGGGAGTAGGAGTTGGCGTCGAATTAGTTGGTTGGTTTGCTGATTGTCCTAACAAAGTGTATGCACCGATGCCAATTATTACGATAAATATTATGCCTATTGCTAGGAATAGGTTTTTGTTGGATTTGCTTGAATGGTCTTTTTTGCTGATTTTTATTTGGAGCCATGTCTGTTTACTCAACATCTTTTAATATAAAAGTTTTTACAGTTTCTTTCGCAAAGATATTGAATCGCTTGTGCATTATCTTTAAAAGTGAGCTTTTATTATAGTTGTTATTTGTGGTTGTTGATTCTTTATTTTTTCGAACGTAAGACTTATAGGAGCATCCTTGCCATTCATAACGTTGTTATGTGTGTGGGAATATGAAGAAAATTCAACAAAATATAACCCCAAATGCATATAAAATATTGGAAAAAATAGAATTAACGCCGCAAATCAAGCAAATAAAAATTTTTTCGCCTGAAATAGCTGCGAAAGCAAAAGCAGGTCAATTCGTCATCCTAAGAGTAGACAATGAAAGCGAAAGAATTCCTCTCACTCTTGTCTCATGGGATAACAAGGCAGGGACGATCACAGTGATATACCAAGAAATCGGTCTCTCAACCAAGAAACTAAGTTGCCTACAAGTACAAGATAAAATAATGAATGTAGCTGGACCCCTGGGCAACCCAAGCGACATTAAAAACTATGGGGTAGCAGCTGTCGTCTGCGGAGGCGTTGGCACTGCCGCCGCGTATCCAATAGCTAAAGCCTTGAAAGAAGCCGGAAATGTCGTGACCTCAATTATGGGTGCACGAACTGAAGGATTGCTCATATTGATTGAGGAAATGAAACAAGTATCAAACGAATTCCACATCTCCACTGATGATGGCTCAAAAGGCTCAAAGGGCTATGTAAGCGATATCCTGAAGACGTTAATCAACCAAAACTACAAATTCAATATTGTTTACGCGATTGGTCCACCCATAATGATGAAAACCATAGCCGACGTTACCAGACCATATGGCATAAAAACAATAGTTAGTTTAAACCCGATCATGGTTGATGGCATGGGTATGTGTGGTGCATGCCGCGTATCGGTAGGCGGTACAACCAAATTCGCGTGCGTTGATGGACCTGAATTCGATGCTCATAGCGTCGAATTCGATGAACTTATCAACCGCCTAAAACAATACCCACAAGAGGAAAAGTCAGTGTTAGATTTTCATGAAAAAACAGGAGGCATATGCAAATTACTGCATCGAATGCCCCAGTAAAAAATGATGGACAAAAAGCTGTTCAGATGGAAAAGCTAGAATCTAAGAAACGTAGATGCAGCTTTGACGAAGTTGCTTTAGGCTACAATGAAGAGCAAGCTTTACGTGAAGCGCAAAGATGCTTGACCTGCAAAAAACCCCAGTGCGTTGAGGGATGCCCTGTAGGAGTAGAAATTCCAGCGTTCATAAAGTTAATCAAAGAAAAAAAATATTCAGAAGCAATTCAGAAAGTTAAGGAAAAAAGCAGTCTCCCAGCCATATGTGGAAGAGTATGTCCTCAAGAAATGCAATGCGAGAAATACTGCATAAAAAGCAAAACAGGCGAGCCTGTATCTGTTGGGAAACTTGAGCGTTTCGTAGCCGACATCGAACAGGAAAAGGGAATAAATATCCCTAAAATAGCAAAGTCAACTGGGAAGAAAGTTGCTATAATCGGCTCTGGACCAGCCGGATTAACAGTAGCGGCTGAATTGGCAAAGCTTGGTCATAAAGTAACAGTTTTCGAGGCACTTCATGCTGCTGGTGGTGTTCTTGTCTATGGTATTCCTGAGTTTCGGTTGCCGAAAAAAATTGTTCAAGCAGAGGTTGACTATATCAAAAAGCTTGGAGTTGAATTTCATACTGACGCTTTGATAGGCAGGTTGTTTACAATTGAGGAGTTGTTCAAAAAAGGTTATGATTCCGTTTTCATCGGTTCAGGAGCTGGACTGCCTTTGTTCACTGGAATTCCAGGTGAAAACCTTAGCGGAATCTATTCAGCCAACGAGTTCCTTATCCGAGTTAACCTGATGAAGTCCTACAAGTTTCCTGAAGTTGATACGCCAATAAAAGTAGGCAAGAATGTAGCTGTAATCGGCGGCGGCAACGTTGCCATGGATTCAGCTAGATCCGCATTAAGGCTTGGAGCCGAACACGTTTACATAATCTACAGACGCTCAAGAGAAGAAATCCCAGCCAGAAAAGAAGAATTGCTTAACGCTGAAGAAGAAGGCATAACTTTCAGGTTCCTAGTTGCGCCACGCGTTTATTGGAGATGAACAGGGCAGGGTTAAGGGAATGGTATTTGTTTCTATGGAACTAGGACAACCAGATGCATCGGGAAGAAAATGCTCAATTCCAATCAAAGACTCAGAGAACATTATGGATGTTGATTTGGTTATAGTTGCAATCGGCAGAACACCTAACCCCATAATTCAAAGCGTTACAAAGGGACTTAAAACCACACCCAAAGGCACCATGGTTGCAGACGAAAAAACAGGTAAAACCACACTGAATGCGGTTTACACCGGCGGAGACATCATGACAGGTGAAGCTACGGTTATCAGCGCAATGGGCGCGGGCAAACGAGCAGCAAAAGCAATACATGAATACTTAATTAATAAAAAAACAAGCTAACATATTTGATTTAAACAGTGACTTACAAGTTTGTTCCCAAAAAGACCCCCAATCGCCCAGCTGCCATGGAGACGACTAATTAGAAATAAATACGCGTAGCAATACTATTTGTTTAGAGGCTCAGAGTTATGACTGATGTTGTGTTTGTTTTTGAAGTTCACCAGCCACATAGGCTAAGGCGCAACTTGTTCTGGGAAGGCAAAGTCTTCAAACGACTATCCAAAAATGAATCTGTTCAACTATTACTTTGATACCGAGGTTGACAGGGAAATCTTCAAGCGTGCCGCACGCAAATGCTATTTTCCTTCAAACCAAATCCTTCTCGACGTAATAGACAAACACAAACATGATCGCAAACACGCAAAATTCTCGTTTAGCGTTTCAGGTGTTTTCCTTGAACAATGCGAAATGTTTGACAAGGACCTGCTTGAAAGCTTCAGGCAACTCGCAGCCACAGGATGCGCAGAGTTTCTAAACCAAACCTATTATCACTCAATCTCCAGTCTCTACCCAGAAAAAGAAGAATTCATCGAACAAGCAAAAATGCACAAACAAACAGTTAAAGATCTGCTTGGTTACACACCAAGAGTTTTCGAAAACACAGAATTACTCTACAACAACACTATCGCGAAAACTGTTGAGGCCATGGGCTATAAGGGAATCTATACTGAGGGCATAGAGAAAATTCTTGGCGAAAAATCACCTAATTATATTTACACTCCTAAAGGCGCTAAAAAAATCCGTGTTTTTCTTCGGAATTACAAGTTGACTGATGACATTGGCTTTAGGTTTTCATCTAGATGGTGGCCGGAGTGGCCTTTAACCGCAGATAAATACGCGAAGTGGCTAGCAGAAACCAAAGGGGAATGCATCAACATTTTCCCTGATTACGAAACCTTTGGCGAACACCACTGGCCAGAAACAGGCATCCACAGCTTCCTACAACACCTTCCCGACGAGATTTTAAAGTTTGACCATTTGCAAATGGTTACGCCTTCCGAAGTTTTAGATAAGCATGTTTCAGCAGGGGAAATCGATGTTCCTGAAGCGGGCGGAACCGTTTCTTGGGCTGACATTCAACGAGACCAGTCAGGATGGCTTGGCAACGTTATGCAATGGGCATACTATACTACGCTACGCAGGTTGGAACCATTCATTAAAGAAGCCGAAGACAGCGAATTTCTAAGGTTGTGGCGTGACTTCCAAACCAGCGACCACCTGTATTACATGTTTACGGCAGGCGGAGGACCTGGAGAAGTCCACTCATACTTTAGTCCATATGAGTCACCTATGGATGCTTTCGTAGCTGCTCAGACATTGCTCAATGATTTTGAATACAGATTAAGACTTGCTATTTTAACGGCTAATGAACCATTTCTGTTCTATACAGGCGTTGGAAAAGAGTTCTACACGGACACTATGGCTTGGAGTCTAAAAGGCTTAATCAAAGCTCTTAAGGATGTAAACATTGAAGCTATAGAGTTTCATGTTGGCAATGGTGATTTTGAAAGTTGGGCACAAAGTTCACTTAGAGATACGAAATTAGCATCCAAAATAAAAGAACTCGCAGCTTCAGGAGAAAAAGGGGAGAAACTTAGAAAAGCAATAGTTGAAGCTGCGACACAAAGGTACATTACCCAAAGCAAAGAATTGCAGGATGCAGCCCAGCTTTTCTAAATCACACATGCGTTTATTAGATTAGTCACTGTAATCTCCTGTTGGCTTGGTGCATTGAATATGAGATACGAGCTTCCGTTTCCAGATAAAGTACTGCAGACATTACACAACTTGTGCGCTACCGCCGCTGACTTAGCTAGAAGGGGCGAGGATGTAGCACGACTTCTCCAGAAGGAACCAAACGAAATTGAAAGCATTCTAGACTCATACAAGTCTGAGGGTTTCGCTGAAAGTTTCTATGACAATGAAGGCAAAAAACGGTATTATCTTAATGGTCGAGGAATAATTAAGGTCTGCTCGCTGTTTACGTAGTGGAAACATGCGCGCAATAATTTTTTCTTGGGAATATCCGCCTCGAGTAGTAGGGCAACTCTCCGGATACGTCAGCACCCTATCAACTCAACTTGCCAACAGTAAAGTGGACGTTAATGTTGTAACCTACGATGACTCTGCAACTGGTCAAATACATGAACCAAGCGGAGTAAAAACATTCAGAGTTGCCAATCCCGTTAGAAACCACATTGGTGTTTTAACATGGGTTTTAACTTTAAATCAGGAAGTTGAACGCGCAGCAGCTAACATCTACTATGAAACAAATAAACAAGTAGACCTCATTGATGTTTTTGATTGGCATTTTATCCCGGCGGCAATCACATTAAAAAACGGGCTTGGAATACCTTTTGTTTATTCAGTTGAAAGTTTAGAAGACCATCGCTCACCAAATGCCAACGCTTCATACAACATGGCAATCAAAAGCATCGAGTGGCTGGGTTTCTATGAAGCAGCAAGAATAAGTGTAAAATCGGAATGGATGAAAGATGAAGTCGCCAGAATTTACAAGGCTCCAAGAGAGAAAATAACAGTTATTTCAACAGATTCAAGTTCTTCAGTTAAAGATGTCTTGAAATTATATAGCAAAGTGGCGGAGGCAAACAAACATGAAAGATAAATTAAGCGTTATGATGCTTAGCTGGGAGTATCCGCCAAGAGTTATTGGAGGCATATCACCACACATTTACTTCTTGTCCAAAAACTTGGTTAAGCAAGGCGTAAACGTTTACGTTATCACCTGCGACTTCCCAGGCGCGCCAGCTCATGAAGTAATCGACGGCGTAGAAGTCTATCGAGTTGATTCCTACAAGAACCCATCGCCTGACTTCGCTACATGGGTTTACTTGATGAACATGAACATGCAAAAAGAAACAGCTGCTCTAACTCGGAAAATCGCTGATAAAATCGATGTTTTCCACGCTCACGATTGGCTTGTTGCAAACGCAGGCATCGGCTTGAAGCATGTTTTTAGAAAACCTCTTTTGGCAACTATGCATTCAACCGAGATGGGTAGAAGAGACGGTTTACACAACACAAATGAAAGAATGATCCATGAAACTGAAGCGTGGCTGACTTATGAGGCGTGGAAGGTTATTTGCTGCAGCGATTACATGATTTCACACGTCAAGTACGCATTCGGGTTGCCAACTGACAAGTTAGTTATGGTTCCAAACGGGGTAAATACACATATCTACGAAAACGTAAATGTAGACTACAAGAGTTTCCGAAGCAAGTTTGCTTTGCCAGAAGAAAAAATCGTCCTATTCGTTGGACGATTGGTTTACGAGAAAGGGATACACGTTTTGATTAATGCAGTGCCAAAAATCCTCAGCAAAGTTGACGCCAAATTCATAATCGTTGGCAGCGGCTACATGAAAGAACAGCTTTTAAACATTGTTCGCAGTATGGGTTTAGAGCATAAAGTGCTCTTTGAAGGATTCACGGATGATTCAACCTTGCTGCAACTGCAGAAATGTGCGGACGTGTCTGTTGTACCATCGCTTTTTGAACCCTTCGGCATCGTAGCTTTGGAGGCTATGGCAGCGCAGAGCCCCGTGGTTGCATCTGACACTGGCGGTTTATCAGAAATAATTGAACATGACGTTACGGGCGTTAAGGTTTACCCAAACAACCCTGATTCACTTGCTTGGGGCATAACAAAGGTTCTGCTGGATGAAAACTACGCTAAGACCCTCAGAGAAAACGCTTACAAACGAGTTAAAGAAAAATATGATTGGGAAAAGATTGCTCATCAAACCAAACGAATCTACGAGGGTGTGTTGGGCGAGTACTCCAAGAGTTTCTGGGCTAAAATAAATCAGTAGGTAATTATTGGGCAATCACCTTAACATTTTCGACTTGAATCCACGGCGAAATCAGCTGTCCCATTTGACGCTCGTTACCTCCGATTACGCTAATATTTTTAAGCAATTCAAAGATGTTGCCAGCCAACATTACGCCTCTGGAGCAATGTGTTATTTTTCCATCCTTTATTTTCCAAGCTGGAGTGGCAACTACTGAGAATTCGCCGCTGACTGGGTTGCTGCTGTGGGCACCTTGCAGATAATAAACGATCAAGCCATCATCTATTTCGTTTAGCATTTCATCAGAGGTTTTGTTTCCGGGCATTATATGAAAGTTTGTAGTGTCGATACCGGGTGTTGAGAGGTAACCAGCTCTTGAAGCGTTACCCGTGCTTTCTTTCCCTTCCTTTTTGGCTGAATAATTGTCATACAAGAAGCTTCTCAGGATTCCATTTTCTATAACTGCTGTTTTCTGATGCGGAACGCCCTCTCCGTCAAAAGCCCAAGTGCGCAATCCACCAGCGAACCAATCCATCATCGTAAATTGTCAGGTTTTCTGAGGCGACTTTTTCCCCGATTTTTCCTTTAAAGGGCGACTGGTCACGTTGAACGCTGTCTGCTCTGATGGCGTTGATTAATGTATAAGCTAAAAGGTCTTGCAGTGCAAACTGTGTTAGAATTATTTTACCTGATTTGGTGTCAACTGACTTGGTTTTTAGGGCTGAAACCGCCAATCTTGCAGCTTCTTTTCCAACCCATGATGGGTCAAGGTTATAGTTTCTTGCCGCATTAAACTCGAAGCACACGGGTGTTACTAAGCTGCCTTCTTTTGCTATTGTTGCCAAGCTACATTCGATTATTGTTCCTCTGTTAAAGCCTGTTACGCCGTTTGAATTGACGATGGCGTTAGAAAGGTAAGCACTGCCTATTCCACCTTCAATTGGAAAAACTCGTTTGTCTACTTGTCCAGCAGCATCCAGCATGATTGAGGCCACATTAACTAAGTCTTCTGAGCTGAGTTCAACGATTTGTTTATCAAAAGTATTTTCGGTTATTGAGAAAGGTTTCTTTTGTGGCAATCCGTTCCAGTCTGGGTCAGGTTTGCTCGCTCTTGCCGCACTCAACGCGCTTGTAACAGCTTTCTCGACAGCATTTGCATCTTCTATAATGTTTGTGTAAGCAAATCCAATTGCTTTGTTGGCGGCTACTCTTATTCCTAAGCCGCGGTCAATTATTCGGTTTGTTTTGCTGATTTGTCCCAGTTCTATACCTATGTTTGATGCTTGACCTTCGTAAACGTAAACTTCTGCATCTTGGGCACCTTTAATAAGAGCGGCCTTCACCGCGTTCTCAGCTAAACCAATCATTGTGTTTTTTTCAAGCACTGCCACCGACAACCACCTCACTTAGTCTAATGTGCGGTCCACCATCACTAATAAAAGCTGTTTGACCCTTGCCACATCGACCAGGATCTAGCATGAAGTCTTTTCCCACACCATCCACCTTATGCAACGTTTCTAATGTGTTACCGCTTATTGATGCATTGCGAACAGGAGTGCCTATTTCACCTTTTACAATTTCAAAGCCTTCTTGGATTCCAACTTGGAAGGTGCCATCAAGGTTCGCTTGTCCACCTCTAAAACTCTTAAAGTAATAACCCAATTTAACCTCCCGGATTAATTCTTCGGCGGATTGATCTTTTGGAGCCATATAGGTGCAACGCATACGGATAATTGGTTCCACACGAAAGTCTTCAGCACGCGCGTTTCCTGTGGGTTCAGCTGTGAATTTCTGAGCGGTCTCGCGGTTATGCATCAAGCCTGTCTACTACACCATCTTTTATGAGTAGCGTTTTGTGAGATGGAACACCCTCGTCGTCATACTTGAATGCACCAAACGCACCTTCAATCGTGCCATCGTCATAGAAAGTTACCAAATCAGAACCAATTTTCTTACCAAGATTACTGGCTAAAACTCCACCTGAAAGAGCTAAATCCGCCTCAGCTAAATGTCCAAATGCCTCATGAACAAACACACCAACCACGTTTGGACCCAAAACCACCGGAAATTTTCCACCTTTTGGAGCTTTGGCGTTTAATTGTTCAATTGCGAGTTTGGCCACTTTGGTGCCCAATTCTTCAGGGACTTGTTCGTCGAACAATTCATACCCTGCTGTGGAGCCGATTTCTTCGCGACCGAACGTGAACGCCCCCTCACTTAGGGCTGAAGCAGTTATTCTTGCCCAAACATACAGTTTATCTTGTTCAATGCTTGTGCCTTCACTGTTAACAAAATTGCTGGTGCCAGTCAGATCGAAGTAATCCACAGTGCAACCTCTAATTCGCTTGTCAAAACCCAAACTCGCCTTATTCACAGCAAGCGCAGTTTTTATTTTGTCTTCCATTTGAATATCGGCTGGATTCTTCTTTGGCTTGGAAAAAACTCGGTCGGAGATAACTGTGGTATCTACCAGCTTAATTGGCGTTTTGAGCCTTGTACTCGCCAATTTCGCCATTCTACAAGCATCAGAAACAGCACTCTCCAAAATCGCGTAATCGAACGATCCTACCGAAGCAAATCCCCAAGCACCATTTACCAACACACGGAGTGCCACGCCGTTTTCTATGCCTTGTTTAGCGGCTTCGACGCGTTCCTCTTTTAGGGTGAGGCTTGTTTTGCAGAGTTTTTGGGCTCGGGCTTCAGCATATTTGGCTCCATATTTTTGGGTGGCGATGTTATTGATTTTTGTTAGAAGGTCTTTCAAGGTAATCGTTCCGTATTAAACTAGATTTGTTTGAGGAAATAAATTATTTGGTTTTGTTTTAACAGCTATGTTCACCAGAAATCAGTCATACTCCTCTGCTTAACAATTGGCTGAATCAATTTAGGCTTAAGCTTAACCTTTGGCGGCGAATCAAATCCTAAAACTAGTTGACCATATACACCATCGTATCCAGGCGTAACTTTGGCAGAACCATTTCTAACCTTAACGATAGCTTCCGCAACTGGTGCATCCACCACCTGGACCAGAGCGTCTAGGGATGCATCTATTAATACAGAGTATTCATCTCCGAATTTTTCGGTTAGCAAATTATAGTTTTTCCAAACTGCCTGTGTCGAAGGCGATTCAGACCCAAGTACGGTCGCTATGATTTCAGAGAGTGGAAGCAAACGTAAAAACCCGGGGGCACCTTCACGTTTAAAACCTGCTGGTCTATCTGCAAGTTCTTCAACGCGTTGTTCAACACCTTTTATCAGTGGTTTACGGCAAACGGGGCAGATGTTGCTGAATTTTATGGCTTCAGCTGGTGAGAGGGAAACCTTACAGTTGCGGTGTCCTGTCCAATGGTATTTGCCGTAGGCAGGGTCAGTTTCGATGGTAAACTTGAAATGTGACGAATTATTGGCAACAATTGCGTCCGTGACTTCTTTGAAGGTGAATTTTTCGAGTTCAAAAACGTTGGCTTCTCTGCCGATGCGCCAGGGCCAAAAACTATGGCAATCGCTGTTTGAAACCAGCGCGTATTTATCAAGTTTGCTTAGACGCCAGTTCATCGCTGGATCAGATGACAACCCAGTTTCCAATGCATGGATATGTTTGGTCATATCTTGGTAGCAGTCTTCAACTGTATCAAAGCCACTAAATGCGCCAAAGATACTAAACCATGGTGTCCAAGCGTGGGCGGGAAAAATCATGTTGTCGCTTGAAACTGACATGACTTCTTCAACAAGTTGCGACGCGGATACGTTAAGGATTGGCCTACCGTCTGAGCTTAAACTTCCAAAGTTCTGGAGGCGCTCGTTAATTTGTGCCACGGTTTCTAAGCTTGAGGTTAATATGACGTGGTGGATTTTCTTTGATTGCCCTTTAAAGTTGAAGATTGTGCAAACTTCGGTTGTTAGCATAAAACGAATGGGAGAAGCTACGCCGATTAGTTTGAAAAGCATTGAATCCTGCTCTGGTGTTAAGTTTTGTTTGATTTCTTTGAGCCAATCAGGATGCGTAAAATCTCCAGTGCCGACTAGGTTGAGTCCTTTAATTTTTGCAAATTTTCCAATTTCAGGTATACTCATTTGTTCGCTTGTTGCTCGACTGAAACGGCCATGAATGTGCAGGTCGGCGATTACTCGAATTTAAATCACATCCTCAATTGTTCTCAAAACCATCGGGAAATCTCTCCTTGCTTCAGGAGCTATCTCGTTTCTTCTTTAAGAACTTTCAGGAATGATTGACAAAGCCAAAACTGCGCTTCAATGATGACAAATCTTAGGAATTTTCTGGCTTGACAACTCTATTTCTTTATAGAATTAGAAAATTTAATCGTACATCCCTAAAAAGGAAAAGGTTTGAGATATTTTTACTGCTGACGCTTTTATATAATCGGTTGGCTGAGCGATAGATTGGGCGTTGGTGCCCAAAATAACTATCAAGAGCATTTTCTTAGTTAACGGCAATTGGGAAAGGTTCAAAGCTGAAAATCCTAATTTGCCCTTTTATGTGGTTGTTGAAGTTGAGAAGATGCTTCGTTGCCGTGACATATAGTGTGGTTTCTTAACTTTCAAGAACCCGAAATGTGGGAACACTAAGACTATTCCGCTTGCATGCAAAAAGCCGTAATTGTACACTCTGTAGCAAAGCGTACACTGACGAGTGGGCTGATAAGATTGTTTCATAATTGTGTGGGGTGTCGAATAGGCATATGGTGTTTACCTTACCTGAAGAGTTCAGGAAAGTTTTAGGCGTTGACCACAGTCTCTACAAGGGGCTTATGGATGCATGTTCCGCTCAAAACTCAGAGACGTTAAGGTTAAAACTTCCGAGGTACGCAATGTCTCGTATATTATTCTTCATTAACATCAAAAAATGCTGTTGCAAAGTCTTATCTAAAGATTGCTCGAGTATTAAATGTGATTAAATGAACAAGAATATTATGAGTGCAACTAATTTTCCTCCACCACCCCCTCCTCCGCCACCGACTTCAAAACGTTTTTCTAAGACAATGATTGCCGCAATAATAGTTATCGTATTGGTCGTTCTGGCGTCTGCGGGCGCTTACTATGCTATTACTCTACCCCATGACAACAATCCAGGTCCCGAGCCTTCCTCGACCGCATCGCCTTCAACTTCAGCTCAGACATCGCCCTCACCAACATCTACTCCTTTAGTCACAGCAACGCCTATACAATCAGGGACAGCCTCTGCGGGCTACCGGAATGGAGCCTGGGCTAACTACACAACCCATAACTACGACTCAAGTGGAGCCGTAACCGCAACATATGCTTTAGGCTACGCTGTAAGCCAGGGTCCTATCAACGGAATTGACTGCTGGATATTGCAGACTGAACTGAAACTTTCCACAGGCAGCGATGTAACGAAAACTGTTACAACCTATTGGCTCGATAAAAGCAGCCTTCATGGTATACACTACAAAATAGTGATTTCCTCAAACGGTATAGTAATATCTGATACCGAAAACGACTACGCTCCTGGCGATTTTAACAATATTCCAACCGCAATCAACCCAAACATGGTTCTCAGTAAAGAGTCAGTTACGGTTCCTGCTGGTACATTCAACTGTGACAAAGCATCTATTACACAAACGGATTTAGGGAAAACCTTTGTGACTTCTACTTGGGGTAACACGAACATACCGGTTGTCGGCATGGTGAAGCAGACAATGACCCAAGACGGAGTGTTGATTTCAACAACGGAGCTCACCGCATACGGCGGCTAATATTGCTTATTTCCTAAAACTTGACTGTGACTTTATTCAAAAGTCACTTTTTTTATTAAGAATTTAGAACCTTCAGCATGATTTTTAATTTTTAATATAGCAAATAACTACAATTCAAGTTTTATCTTATACGGGATTAACGATGCCCGAATTCATTGATTTAGCGCATTTGTAAAGCCTTCCAAAAACGTACTCCTTACAGGAAGGTGTGTTTCGTTTAAGCTAATCATTAGAACATATAAAATGAATATTATCTTATTTGGCGTTTTTGAGTACACCCTGAATAGAGTAGTTGTATTCAGGGGTTGCAATCAGAAGGGCGTTGGCGGCTTTGATTTTATCTTTGAACTCCTTGACCATCTATGGTGGGTTGGCTTCGAATTCCTGGTTGAAGGGATGGATTCCGACTAAACGAAAAACCTCGATTGCAACGTATTGCGGCGACACTTCCACGGCAGCTTGGACTAATGCTTTGTTCAATGAGCCTTTACGTATGCTTCCCACGAAAGCAAGAACGTTAATTATCTCAAACATTAGAAAGCTTAAAGACAATTTAGATTGAATGAACCAAGCGGATTTGAACTAACTTTCAATGGGTTTTGTTTTGACTCTGAATAACACCAATACGACCCACTCCTTCTATTGTTGAATTGCAATAATTGGATATTGGGACTCAATAGATTCGTTGTTTGCCGCAAAATTCTTTTATTATTGCACAAGTAGGTTACTATATGCACGAATGGGCACTCGCCGAAGCAATCCTTGTCTCAGCTAAACAGGTTGCAGAACAGGAAAACCTGAAGAATGTTACAGAAGTCACAATAAAAGTCGGCGAGCTCCAGCAAGCTGAACCCCCGATTCTGCGGTTTGCCCTCTTACAGATGAAAGCCGGCAATGACATTTTTAAGAACACCAAATTTCATATCCTCAAAGCGAAGTCAACACTCAAATGCAGGGTCTGCGCAACCACATGGCAGTTTAACCTCAAAAAACTCGACAAAGACACTGCCGAGGCCATCCACTTCGTTCCTGAGGTCGCACACACTTTTATTAAGTGTCCGAAATGTGGCAGTCCGGACTTTGAAATCGTCAGCGGACGTGGAGTGTGGCTTCAGGACATAAAAGGAGCCAAATAGGCATGGGTGACCCGCGGACAAGCGTGATTAACCAGCGTTTAGCAAAAATCGGCAGAATAATCGCCGTTTCCAGCGGCAAAGGAGGCGTAGGTAAAAGCATGGTTGCAACAGCATTGGCGCTATCGCTTGCCAAAAAAGGTTGCAGGGTCGGTTTGTTTGACTTGGATTTCACGGGTCCATCAACCCACATAATCCTCGGCGTGCCCTCAAGTGTGCAGCCAAAAGAAGAAAAGGGCTTAGTTCCACCCACCTTCGATAGCTTAGAGTATATGTCACTCGTCTATTTCGTCGGCGACAACCCCGCACCCCTACGGGGAGCAGACATCTCAAACGCACTCATCGAACTCCTTTCTGTTACCCAGTGGGGCACTCTGGATTTCTTGGTAATTGATATGCCGCCTGGAATCGGCGATGCAATTCTTGACTTAATTAGGTTAGTTAAACGGTTAGAATTCTTAATCGTTACGACTCCTTCTCTTCTGGCTTTTGAGACCGTTAAAAAGCAAGTGTCGTTGCTGTCCGAGTTAAAAATGCCTTTAATTGGTTTGGTTGAGAACATGAAGATTGACAGGGCAATTGGAATTGCTTTGGAAACTGAGAAGCGGAGGATAAAATATCTTGGCACTATTCCTTTTGACCCAAAGGTTGAAGAGGCAATTGGCAACACAGCAAAGCTACTTGACACAACTTTTGCCCAAAAAATCCAGAAAATCGCCGAAGCCGCCTTCCTATCGAAAATGAGAGACCCTTAAAATGCCTTTTAAAGCGGTGATCTTTGATTACATCGGCACTTTGGTCAACTGCAGAAACTACACCATGGATTCTTCAAAACAAAAACTGTGTAATGCCCTTATTGCTGAAGGTTTCGATATTAACAAAGAGATGTTTTTAACTGCCTACGATTTGTCACATGTGAAATATCGCAAAATACGCTATGAACAGTTGCGAGAAGTTACTAATGCTATTTGGGTGTCAGAAGCTTTGGGTAATTTAGGGTTTGAAGTAACCGAGGATGATCCGCGTATAAAAGCGGTGCTCAACATTTTCTTTCAAGATTTTATTGACAATCTTGAACTTAGAGATTGCGCAAAAAAACTACTACGCCAAACCCGAAAGCAAAGCAAAGTTGCGTTAATCTCAAACTTCACATATGCACCGGTCATCTACAAAAGCCTGAGAAAATTGGGAATAAACGAATTCTTCAACGTTGTCGTTGTTTCGCAGCAAGTTGGCTGGAGAAAACCAAGTTCCCATATATTTCAATTTACACTAAAATGCCTCGAAGTAAAAGCTAACGAAGCAGTCTACATCGGCGATAGCCCGAACGAAGACATTAAAGGCGCCAAAGATGCAGGGCTAAAAACCGTGTTCGTACCCTCACAATTCAATAGCCTAAAAGACCTGAAAGAAAGCAAACAAGAACCAGATTATATAGCAAACGACCTGATTTTGCTTTGTCAAAACATGAACAAAATATTTTCCCTAAGCGAAGACTCCCAGACTTGATGTCGAAATAGTTGATGAGTGCATTTGATTGGGCTTTTTGGATACTCAATTTTTTTCAATTCTTCTGAAAACAAAAAAAGGAAAATTTAGATATTCTTGGTTTCAACTGCTGTTTCTAGAGCCACGACACCCGGAAGCTTCTTTCCCATTAAAAACTCGATGAGGGCTCCGCCCGCGGTGCTAATATACCCAATTTTTTTGGTTAAACCGTATTCTTGGATAGCTGCAATGGTATTTCCGCCCCCGGCAAGTGAGAAGGCTTTGCTGTCGGCGATGGCTTCGAAGACTTTTTTGGTGCCGTAATTGAATTCTTTGTTTTCGTAAACTCCCATTGGTCCGCTGACTACGATGGATTTTGCTCCTGAGATAAGTTTTGAGTAGCACTCGACGGTTTTTGCTCCCAAGTCAAAGATTGAGTGCTCAGTGGGCAACTTGTTTGCAGCGATTTCTTTGCGTTTACCATTCACTTCTATTGCAACATCTACTGGCACAACTACTTTGTCGCCGTACTGTTGCATTAGCGCTTTTATGCCTGGAATTAAACCAGTTAAATCTTTCTTTGTCAGAAAAGCCATGTTACCTTTACCAAGGTCAACGCCCTTTGCTGCAAGGAACAACTGGGATGTTACTCCGCCAACTAAAACATAATCTGCAATGCCATTACCCAACACGAACTTACTTATTTCCAACGAATCGTCTGCTTTTGCTCCGCCCATTACGTAAACGCATGGTTTCTTAGGCTTCTCTAAGGCTTTGCTCAGGGATTTTAATTCGCGTTCCATGATGCGCCCCGCAGCAGAGGGTAACACGGCTGTGAAGCCAACCATCGAAACGTGTCCTCGGTGGGCTGCGGCAAAAGCGTCGTTAACAAAAAAGTCTGCTAGTGGAGTGAGTTTCTGGACAAGTTCGGTTTTGCTTGCTTGCTCGGGTGTGCTACTTTTGGTTTCTCCTTCCCAACTGCGCACGTTCTCTAAAACCAAGATTTCTCCACCCTTTAAACTTTCTATTGCTGCTTTGGCTTTGTCGCCCAATAAATCTGGAACATATTTTACAGGGCATTTGAGGATTTTTCCAAGGATTAATGAGTGTTCTTTAAGAGGTGTGTAGTCAGGATCGCCCTTTCTTCCTTGATGAGCAAGAACTACGGTTTTAGCGCCTTTTTCTGCGAGTTCTTTAAGGGTTGATTCGGCGTGAGCTTTTATACGAACGTCGCTTGCAACTTTCATAGTAGCTGGATCAACTTCTGAGTTGAAGTCAACTCTAACTAAGACAGTTTTGTTTTTTACGTCAAAATCATCTAAGGTCTTGTACTTTGTCATGTTATTCACTTCATTATTCTATTAATTTATAAAAAAGAAAAGAAGGTGGATTTAAGCTTGTTTAAGCATCTTTAGGCGACTGCTTTTTTGCCGACCATTTCGATGAAGTCAACCATGCGGTTGCTAAAGCCCCATTCGTTGTCGTACCATGCAAATACTTTGACGAAGTTGCTTTTCTCACCCATGACCATGGTTAAGTCTGCATCAAATACGCTGCTGTAAGCACTGTGGAGTACGTCGGTGCTGACAATTGGATCTTCAGTGTACTGCAATATACCTTTGAGTTCACCTTCAGCTGCCTTCTTCATCGCTGCGTTAATTTCTTGTTTTGTAACGTCTTTGCTTAATATCGCAACTAAGTCAACTATGGAAACATCTGGAGTTGGTACTCGCAAGGAATAACCGTTCATTTTTCCAGCACAACTTGGCAGAACTACGCCTATCGCTTTTGCTGCACCTGTGCTTGTTGGGATAATGTTTATTGCTGCAGCTCGCGCGCGTCTTGGGTCTTTATGTACTATGTCTTGGATTTTCTGATCGTTTGTGTAGCTGTGGCAGGTTGTCATGAAAGCTTTTTCTAAGCCAAAGTTTTCTGCTAAAACTTTGCTTATTGGTGCGAGGCAATTGGTTGTGCATGAAGCGTTACTTAGGATGTTGTGTTTTACAGGGTCGTATGTTTTGTCGTTGATACCTAAGACAAAGGTCGCATCTGGGTTTTCTGCTGGGGCTGAAATTAAGACTTTTTTTGCTCCTGCTGTAAGGTGTTTGGTTGCGCCTTCCCGGTTAGTGAATAATCCTGTGGATTCAACGGCTAAGTAAACTCCCAGGTCTTTCCAGGGCAATTGTAAGGGGTCTCTTACGCTTAGGCATTTGAGTTCTTTTCCATTAACAACCATGTCGTTGCCTTTTACTTCTACAGTGCCTGGAAAACGTCCGTGAACTGAATCGTATTTAAGTAAATGAGCGTTGGTTTTTGCATCTGCCAAATCGTTGATGGCTACGAAATCTATGTTTGCGTTCTTTTCGATTGCTGCTCTGTAGAGCAGTCTTCCAATTCTTCCGAACCCATTTATTCCAACTTTAATGTTTGCCATTAGAATCACCTATTTTTGTAGGTTTGTACAATCAACTCTGACTTTATTAATTTTCCGACCAAAAAACATAGCTAACAAGTTCAAATCATAAGGTTTAAAAAAAACTACATTCCCCTTGTAAAAAGTGCCATGTTGGAAGGATAGTTACTAATGGAAAACCTTTGCACTTAAATAAAAAATTTACACGAGTAAATATTAAAAGAATTGAGTTAGAGGAGCCCGCCTTCTTTGAAGTAATAATACTCTTCTTTTTTGGGTCCAAAACTTCTCAGGCCATCACGTTTTAGTTGACATCGCATCTGCTCGGCGGTTTCTGTGGTTATTTCACCTTTCTTCTGCAGGTAAGCAATAATCTCTTCTACTTGCAGTTCTGTGTCGCATCGTCGAATGAAGTCTACGGCGGATGGGTTAAAATGGCGCAATTTATCGGGCGTTTCGGTGTAGGATGCGAACTCTTCTTCTGTGTAGTCGTATTCCTCGCCTACAGCAGCTGCTTCAGCTTCTAACGGGTTTTTTCGCACTGCATTAATTGGAACTTTGACTTCTCCCTTTTCAAGTTCCTCATAGAGATGTGGAAATATTTTTTTTATGGATTTTTTATCGATTGTCATGTTTAATCCGTTGTACAAAAATAATATTTGAGAGACTCATTTATTTTCTTTTTTGCTGAAAAAAATTTTTCCAAGAAGAGCTATGAAGGAATGAATTGTTGAGTTGGGTTAGTTTCGAGGATTTTTTTTAGTTCGTTTATGTTCAGACCTTTCAACTCGTCACCGAAGGTTTCGCATTTTCGTTTTTTCCCTGCTTCTTCGGGGTTTCGCGCTACAATTTCAAACGCATGTTTAGCCGTGGTTTCAGCATAGATATGAAAGGACTCCAATGTTATCCCCTGTTTATTCACAGTTGTCCAATTAGTTTTTGAAATCTTCACTCCTTTAGCCCTAAGTACAGCAACGATTTCGTCTGGATCATCTGCGTAAACAGCAATGTCTATGTCGCTTCCCTGCGTAATTGTTCCCCTCCAAACGCTCCCAATCAAAACAGGATAAAACTCACCCAAAAGCTGCATTACATATAAGGCCTCTTTGCGCATTTGGATTAATCGCTCTTTCCTTTTTGGACCTTCGTTTTCTTCTGCTATCTTGTTAAGTTCTAATGCTACTTCAAGGTTAGATGGCAAAAAATGAACTCCGAAAGTTTGGGTTGCTTTA
The DNA here is from genome assembly GCA_963708495.1 of Candidatus Bathyarchaeota archaeon. GTDB lineage: Archaea > Thermoproteota > Bathyarchaeia > Bathyarchaeales > Bathycorpusculaceae > Bathycorpusculum. Next base: position 409,739 of record CAVPSS010000001.1, on the reverse strand, counting down.
TCTTTTGCTTGTTTGTATTCTTTTTGGGCTCCAAAATAAAGAAGGGTAGCGGCTTCCTTTGCGACCCTCTGCTTCAAAGCATAGTTGTCAGGCAAAGTTTTTACCGTTTCACTATTGATTCGTACAGCTCCATGGTTTTTTGAGTAATTTTGCTCCACGTGAACTCGGCTAATACTCGTTTTCTGCCGTTTTTGCCTAACATTTGTCGTTTTTCTGGGTTCTCTAGTGCACTTATTACGCCCCAAGCTATGTCAGAGGGGTTGTGTGGGTCTATATGGTAGCCACATTGTTCTTCGCCGCAGCAAATTACTATTTCCCGCATCCCGCTAACTCCAGCAGCGCCAACCACAACTGGTTTTTCCATTGCCATAGCTTCGAGCGCGACTATCCCGAAGGGTTCATAAAAACTTGGGAAAACCGCGAGGTCACATGCAGCGTAATGCAAGATCCGTTCTTCTTCAGGTATGAAGTCAAAGCAGAACTTTACATATTCATCTAATCTTATGGTTTTAGTCAGGTTTGACAAATATTCTTGTAGGTCGCCAACTCCTACAACTACCAGTCTTGCTTTAGGAATTTTGGTAAGTATGTGGGGCATTGCCATAATCAACTTGTCAACTCCTTTAACGGGAACAAGTCGCCCGAGAAAAAGAATCATAAATTCGTCATCTTTTATGCCGTATTTATCACGGATTCTTTGAATATCCTGTTTAGCTATGTTTTCAGGATTGTATTTTTGTGGGTCAACCCCGTTGTAGCTGACTTTAATCTTGTCTTTAGGAAAACCAAGCTGGATAAGCTCATCCTTCATGGCATATGAAACTGTAACTACCAAATCAGCCATATTACCCGCACGCAACTCTATGTTGCTAACTACACTTGAACCGTTACCTAAAGTCCGTCCTTTCTCTGTTGAGTGAACATGGAAAGCCAAAGGCATTCCAGTTTCCCGTTTAACCGTGATTCCGCCCATAGCCGAGAGCCAATCATGGGCAACGACTATATCATATTTCATGCCTTCTTTCTTAATCAATTCATTGATGAGTTTAGCAGCAGACAAATAATTGTAAACCATAAGCTTACCAAAAAGGTGTATTCCCCTGCCCCACTTTTTAATGTCATCTGCAATTACGTCGGGTAACGAGTCGGAAATGTCAATGTGTAAAGGTCTATGAATTTCTATGCCGCGCCAAATCTCCCTTGTTGGCAAGGAACCAGTATCATCATTCATTGTGAAAACCGTTACGTCATGGTCGTTTAAAACAAATTTGCGTGTAATCTCAGCGGCGTAGGTGCCAAGTCCCCCAACGATTTTAGGGGGGTATTCATAGACAAAAACAGCAATCTTCATTTCTTTTCAGTCACCAGTTATCAGTTAGCATTATCAATCTTTCATACTAAAACTTTCCTTATCTGCGTCTAACGCATAGGACCCTAAAAAAGATGAGGTAAAGAAAGTCTAAGGAAAAGTTTGATTAGACCGTTTTACATAGAACTACAGACAAGGTGTGCGCAAATGAGTTTATCTGCTATAAAACAAGAAATACTAGAAACCATGCTCCTAAATGAGAAACCACTCAAAGCCATGGAAATAGCCAAGGAAACAAAAAAAGAGTATCAACCAGTTAACATGCACCTCCTAGGACTCATCAAAATGGGGTACGTTAGTTTACCTGAGAAAGGACTATATGCAATTACAGAAAAGGGAAAAAGAGCTATAGGAATATCTCAAACAACCAAAGAAAAAGCAGCAGCAATAATTGCATATACACCACATGATAAAGCATTCAACTTCTACGTTAATGTCGGAAACCCCCTAAACATGCATGCTCATAGTTTAAGGGATTTCGCAAACAAGATTGGCCGCGTTGAAATAATGTCAGTTGAGTTTCATATGCAAAGGGGCGACTTTGAAAATTGGTTCAAATGTCTGGGCGATGAGGAATTAGCGAAAAAAACAGCGTTGTTAAAGAAGAAAAATATGGTTGGAGAAGAATTGCGTAAGCAACTGCATGAAAATGTTCAGAAAAGGTATCTTGAACTGGCAAAATTATCGGGTCAACCTATAACGACCGAAGATCACGAACATCCCAATACCCAAACTTAACAGTATTCTAACTTTTAAAAAACAGAAAAAAAGAAATTTTGTACAAAGTACAAAAATCGCTGCAGCACATGTCAAGGGTGAGATGAGGTTCTTCTTTACGTTTTATGCAGTTGTTTTGCTGTTAACTTTTTTTAATTATGAATTCCGCTTTGGACTTTTGCCTGTTCCAACTTTTTCTGTTTAACTGAACGCCTACGCGTTACCTTTGGATTCTTCCTAGAAGATTACTTCTTCATTAACTTCAGGTTGATTTAATAAAGCTCTGAAAAAAGTTAGAGCGTGTCGGTCATCTTTGTCTTGGGTTCATTTGTCAATGGCAGTGCTTCACCGATTGCTCCGGAATTAGTAATTTTTGTAAGATATAGGGATAATAATCTCAGAGGTCATTTCTTTTTTCCTTTTTACCTTTACGTTCGTTTAGCCACAGCTCAGTAAACTCTTGGTAATTCTGGGCGACTTTTTCCACAGTTGCTTTCCTAATAGTTTTTCCTTCTTTATGAGCTACAAGCGGTTCCCAAAAGATAGTTCTGCCAACTGCGAACCCGATAATCCCGGGAATTTTTGCGCCTATTCTAAGCCATTCCTGAACTTTCTCCTTGGATTCGCCGCGTCCCAGAGTGATAACCCCTACTTTTCTTCCACCGCTTTGGGCTTGCTTAACAATTGCCTTAGCAGATTCGGATTTATCAACACCTTCCAGCTTCCAGATATTTGGTTCGATGCCAGCTGTCTGAATCTCTTTTATGCTTTCTATCATGAGTTTAGGGCGTAGTTCTTGGTCATATTTTTCTTTTGATCCACCCAACTTGGCTAGTTGTACTGAGGTTGAGGGAACTATCAGTTCGAATAGAAACAGTCGCTTCTTCTTTGCCAAATAATCGCCAAGTTTCTTGAGTCGTTTAAGCTGCCTCTTGTTCATTGCTGCGTCACCTTCAGAATTGTATCGAACCAAAACCTTGACGAAAGTTGGGTCGAATTCTTCGATGTGTTTAGCGAAATCGTCTCCGTAGTCAAAGTCGAATTCGTCTTGACCTGACTTCTCAACTGGCAATGCAAACATTAATCCTTCCTTTTTCGCTTCACGTAGGACACCCGTACCATACTCCTCATCTACCAGCAAACCGGCAATCTCTTTGGGAACGGTTTTCTTTGTAGCCAGTAGGAAACCTTCAAAAATTATTTTCTTGTAATCTTCGATTTGCTTCTTTTCTTCAGGGGTTGGTTGACGACCTTTTATTCCAAACATTTTTTCTAGGAAAGATGCTCGATGGTCAAATGCCAAAATAAGTAACTCTTTTTGCGACCAATCAATCATACAAGTCACCGTGCGTGTATTTTGTGTGTGTGCCTAATAAAACATTGGTTTAGTTGGCATCAAAAAAAATAGATAATCCAAATAATTTTCGTTTTTCACTCGAGTTACAGAACCCCTTCGCGGCAATAATTGCCGCCAAGAGAAACCATGAAATATTAAAAGAGTCATAAGGGGATTAAGAGGAGTCTACGATGAGTGAAACTCGAATAGTTACAGTAAAACTCCCTGAAGAAGTCTACCAAGAAATGCTGCTGCGCATCCCCGAAGGTGACAGAAGCACATTTATCCGCGAGGCAATTAGCGAAAAGTTGCTGAAAACACCCAAAGCAGATAAACTCTTAGCTCTGCAGGAACGGATGGGCAAGATTGAACAGGAATTTGGGCAAATCAGAAAATACCTTGCTGACCTCGAAATTCTCACCTTTCAACATGGAAAAATTGACCCACAAGCTTACTGCATCGACGAGGTGGACCATAAAATAATGGAGTACCTAATGCATTACAAATCCGCTACCACACCTGAATTAGCGGATTACGTCAAAACAAATCGCTGGCTTATTCTAAACCGACTGCAGAAAATTCAGAAAAACTCCAAAAAACAAGTTGGAAAATCAATAATCGAATATTATGCCGGTATGCGGTCGGGCAAAAAGAAGGCTTGGTGGATAGACCAAGAAATAATCCAAGAATAAGTTAGCTTTAAATCAGCAAGCTCATGTTTGTTTGGCATTGTGGGCTCGTAGTCTAGCACGGATTAAGGCATCGGCCTCCGGAGCCGAGAATCCTGGGTTCAAATCCCAGCGGGCCCGTTTCAACTTTTATTCACGGAGAATTGAGGATTTACTTAATAGTTTAAGTGCATCCCAACGGGCTCGTTCCACTTCTCTCTAAATGTTATTGCTTTGTTTTTAGAAATCCATTCCAAAATATACTGCACCAAGTAAAGCTAAACCTTATTTATTTCCGCTAACTTATTGTTAAACCATGAGAATTGGCATCCTTACAGGTGGCGGAGATGCACCTGGAACTAACGCTGTAATCAGAGCTATAGTTAGAAAAGCAATTCAAAAATATGGATATGAAACTTGTGGCATTAAAGATGGCTGGCTAGGATTGATTCAAGGTGAATTCACCTCCTTAGAAATTAAGAACCTATCAGGTTTACTCTCTAAGGGTGGAACAATACTGGGCACGTCAAGAACCAATCCCTTCAAGAGTGCAGATGGACCAAGCTGTATTCTTAAGAATGTTTCCGAACACAACATTGAAGCGATCATTGCAATAGGTGGAGATGACACACTTGGCGTAGCCGCTAAACTATATCAAATGGGGCTTCCCGTTGTCGGTGTCCCCAAAACAATCGACAACGACTTGTTTGGTACAGATTACACTTTCGGTTTCCAAACGGCAGTTTCGATTGCTTGTGAAGCACTTGATAGACTCCGTACAACGGCCGAATCGCATCACAGGGTTCTAATTCTTGAAGTTATGGGAAGAAACGCCGGTTGGATCGCATTGGAGGCAGGAATTGCTGGAGGGGCAAACGCCATTCTGATTCCTGAGAAACCCTTTGACATAGAAGAAGTCTGCGAATTCATTAGGAAGAGGCACACACGCGGCAGAAACTTCAGCTTAATTGTCGCCGCTGAAGGCTCCAAACCAAGAGGATGTGAAGATATTGTTTATACTAGTGGAACAGATGATTTTGGGCACGCAAGGCTCGGTGGCATAGGTGAATACATAGGAAAAGAAATTGAAAAGAGATTCGAAAACATCGAAACCAGGACAGTAGTTCTTGGTCACCTTCAACGCGGCGGACCTCCCATCGCGTTTGATAGAGTGTTAGCTACCCGTTTTGGAATCGCTGCGATTGACTTGGTACATGATGGCAGATTTGGCATGATGGTTGGTCTCCAAGGAAACGCTATGGTGCCAGTGCCTTTGAAAGAGGTTATTGGTAAACGTAAAACAGTTGATTTAAAACTCTACGATATTGCAGCTACATTCTTCGGGTAAACGAGACCAGCAATTGCGTCAACGGCGTTAAAGGCAACACCGGATTTTTCTCTTCCAATTATGCTCATGGTCGCCAATCACGATTAGAAAAAGTTTTTGATGTACTTAACAATGAGCTGAGGCTGGTCAAAGGCTGTTTTTAATGCTTTACGTGGGTTCTTGATATGATTTAGCAGAGACAATTTCTTGTATTCTGCTAGGGCATTGGCAGCTATTTCTTTAACGTCTGCAGGCGTGAAATCCCCGGTTGTAATTAGCGGCATCCCCCTAGGCTGTCTTGCTTGTGCGAAGGCATTCCAACTTAAATCTTGTTGGATAAAACCTTTAGCTTTGCATTCAGCGTACAATTTTGTGCCATATGATGGCGTTGCAATGAATAAGTGCATACCTACATCGTACTTTCGTTTGAGCTCTAGTGCAAAAGCCACTGTTCGCTGCATGTTCTCTTTCTTCTCGCCTGGAAAACCGATGATGTAGAAAGCACCGGTTTTTAATCCAATTTGTTTAGCGTTTTTCGCGAATTCAACCACTCGATTCAAGTCCAGGCTCTTGCAAATTACTTTGTCGAGGATCTGTTGGTCACCTGATTCAACTCCGACAAAGACGCTGTTGGCACCTGATTGTTTCATTTTCTTGAGCAATTCCAAGTTTAAGCAATCTGCCCGCACGCCATTGGGGGTTTCCCAACCAATCTTTATTTTACGTTCAATTATTCCGTCACATATTTCTTCGAAACGTTTAACGTCCAATGTTAAGTTGTCGTCTTCAAAAAAAATGTTTTTAACCTTAAACTTGTCCACAACATATTGAATATGGTCCAAGACATATTTTGCCGAGTGTGCTCTAAAATTCTGCCCCATATGCAGGTGAACCGCGCAAAAGCAGCAGTTGAAAGGGCAGCCTCGGCTTGTAATCATTGATATGGCTCGGTCTTGGAAGCTTCGATATCCAATCTTTTTGGGGCTAATGTACATCTCCATATCAACGAGGTCGTAGGCTGGGTATGGCAAATCATCTAGCTGTTGCATTAATGGTCTTGCTGGGTTGATGATGACTGCTCCGTTTTGGCGGTAGGCAATTCCAAGTATCTGGCTGAATTGTCTTTTCCCCTCAAACGCCTCAGAAATTTCAAGCAAAGCATATTCGCCCTCTCCAACAACTGCAACATCAACATTGGTGGCTTCCTTCAGGAACTCTTCAGGTACCAACGTCACGTGTGGTCCGCCCACGACAGTTAAGATTTTTTGGTTAACTTGTTTGGCGAGGTTACTGATTTTTATTGCGTTACCTATTTGGCACGTGAATGGTCCAGAGATGCCCACGATATCGGGTTTTCGCAGAGCTATTTCTTGTTTGATTCGGTCAAAGGGTAAGCCTACGTTTATGGTTTCGCCGTTTTCTTGAAAAGAGCAGTCAGTCATGAATGCATCTAAAATTTCAACTATGTATCCTACCTTCTTTAGAACTGCGGCTAAATACATTAAACCAATAGGCAGGTTTCCGGCGGGCTGCTCCGAGCCTGGGTAAAAAGTCTGCGGTGGATTAATAAGAAGTACTTTCATCGGTTAAACCCAATGATTATTTATTTGACATGCCGGGGATATTTAAGGTAACTTATGATGAAGATTTGAATTAACCAATCATTTTGATAGGTGTTTTATGTCTATTTATCAATGAAAAACTAATTTTTTTAGAGCCTTAGTTGGCATGTTACTGCTATGTAACTACAACATAAGTTTATGAGTGGTCACTCGGGTCTAGTTACATAGAGCTTTTGGCAGTTTAGAAGGAGGTGATTTTTTTGGCTATTCGAACTGAAGAACGAAAAGGCAAAATGACCGTGGCTGAAGCAGGTAGGAAAGGCGGAGAAAAAACCGCTTCAACCCATGGGCGAGAATTCTACGAAGAAATCGGTCGCAAAGGTGGGGAAAAAGTTTCAAAGGAGCGGGGTCCAGAATTCTACAGTGAAATAGGCAGCAAAGGTGGCTCTGAGCGCGCTAAACAACATGAAGGTTCAGCAGAAGCTCAAGGAAAAACAAGTCTTGAAGAAGCAGGTCACCGTGGCGGACAAAGAGTCCGACGACTTATTAAGGCAGGAAAAGAGCACAAGGAAGAATAAGCAATCTCTTATAAGATAGTTCTGTTGCTTGAGATTATTCTTTTTTCAATTCCTCAAGATCTAATTTGTTTTCTTGATGGAGGTAAATTTTTTGGAAGAAAAGAAAGGCAAAATTGCAGTTGAAGAAGTGGACAAGAGGGGTGTCTTAAAGACGTCTGAGACACATGGAGAATTATTCTTCAAGGAAATTGGGCGGAAAGGGACAAAAGCAGAGGAAATAGGAAGATGGCAACTGTAACTAAAGGTTAACCTAACAGAAGTAGAAACCAGATAGGCATCAGCCGTTGAAAAAGCGAAGTTGAATCCATAAATCCATCAAGTACTTGCCGAGGCTGAAAAGTAACAAACAAAATGTTGAAATAACTTGGCTCTTTAATTTCTGACTATGACAAAAGCACTTGTTCTTTATTATAGTCGAACTGGAAACACCGAAAAAATGGCAAATGCAATTGCTGAAGGAATAAAGAGCACTGGCAAAGTTGAAGTGGAAATAAATTATCATGTAGACACTCAAGACCTAAGCTTATATGATGCCATAATTATTGGATCCCCAACTTACAATCACGATATGCCAATAGACTTCAAAAATATCTTCATGGAAGCTGTTTTAGAAGGCATAAGTTTGAAGGATAAGGTAGGCGCAGTCTTTGGTTCTTATGGATGGAGTGGTGAAGCACCCAAACTTATTTTGGAGATAATAAAATACAAGTTTGAAATGAAAACTATTGAACCCCCTTTACTTGTCAAGTATACCCCCGACACAACTGCGCTTAACGATTGCAGGAATTTCGGAAAGAAGATTTCCGAAAGCTTGATGAATCGGGTTTAACATTAAAAGTAGGGAGGAAGTTTTATGGAAAAAAAGAAGGATAATCTTCTTGATTTTTTGAAGAACCAAATTACTGTTGAAAACGAAATAGTATCTTCTCTTGATAAAGCGCTCGTTGGCATGAAGAACCCAGCTGTTAAAGGAGTATTGAAGGGCGTATCTTTGGATTCCGTTAAACATGCAGAACTTTATTCCGCAGCAATTACTTTGCTAACCAACGCATCCACAGCGTTAACTCAGGACAATTTTGACCAACAAACTGCCTTGGTTAAAAGGCACATTGAGATGGAAGCGAAATTAATACAGAAACTCCAAATCATGATACCCACCATCGAAAATGAGAAAGTTGTCTTCCTCTTGAAAGCAATTTTAAATGACGAGGTTAGACACCATGCTATGTTAAAGATGGTTTTAGAAATAATAGTACATGGCGAGACGATAACAGAGGCTGATTGGTGGAAGATGCTCTGGGAAAACGTTCCATTCCATGGCGCTCCTGGCTGAGGATAAACAAAAAATTTGGAGTTTTACTAAGCGATATCTTTGCTGTTGATGATTTGTTGCGATACACTCCTGGTCTCATCGACAATTTGCTGAAGGCCTTCTATAACAGAGGCTAAATTTTCTCCTTTGTTAGTTAACCCGTATGCTTTGGGGGTTTTTCTTATGAAAATGAGTTTTTTGCCTTTTAAGCCTCGCAGATACTTGTAGGTTCTTCTCATTGATAATCCTGTTTTTTTCGCAAGTTTTCCCGCTGAGATCCCTTGTTCGTAGATATTGTCATAGACTTTGCGTTCTGTTTCTGTAAATGTTTCTTTTTCAGGGTCGCGTTTGGATTTAAAGAAGAATATGTAGTCCCGATCTTCAGGGGTTTCTATTAAACCAACCGAACGCAAGCGTTTTAGGATCCGGGATGCAATTTTTGACGAGATCAAGTTTTCTATTCCATCAAAAGTTCTAGGTCCCGTTAGTAAGGCCCGCAGAAGGGTTTCCTCGTAACATTCGGAATGGGCTGGGAGCATTTCGGCAAATTGGGGGAATGATTCAATTAAATGTGTTAAGCGCCCGCCAAATGTGGTTGCGTAATATTCGTCTTGTGATTCTGTTGCTAATCCAACTGCCATTAAAGGTTGTAGGTATTCTTCATTTATTGTTTCTTGGCTGTGTGCATGACCTGCTTTTTTTAGTTCTTGTTGAAGTTTGCTTACTGAGTATCGGCCGTTTACGATGGAATTTAAAATGTGGAGTCTTGTTTGGTTTTTTAGAACGTTAAATAATTCTTTTATGTAATTTGGATTATCCATTGTTTCCCGGAGTTTTCTTAATTCATTTTTTAGTTTGTACACCTGACAACGAGTTATGCATTCTAGCGGTGAGGTGGGTGCGCAGTTTCTGCATTCTGCATCTAGTGAACTCAGCAGTCCGGCTAGGTCTTTGTTGTTTTCGTTGTTTCGGATTAATGATAGTACGTTACCCATTTGTTTTTTTCTCCATTGGGCGTGTGTTAGAAGGGTGACGAATGGGTGGTTTGGTGTGAGGGTCTTTTGTCGGCTGCTACTCCTCTTGACACGCGTCATAACTTATGACAGGCGTCATGTTTAAATAAGTTTCTCCTAAAAGTAATGGTAATTGGTGCATAATTTGATACTACCTTGCGAAGTAGGAGTAAAAACAGTTCTGCCAGCAGTAAAGGCAATCATGGCAAGATCAATCGTAGAAAAACACGGTTTAAACGAAAAACAAACCGCAGATCTCCTCGGTTTATCACAATCCGCCGTCAGTAGATACATAAGCAGAGAAAGAGGCAACCTCTTAAACATCGAAGGCACAACCGATGTACTCGACCTAATAGACCAAATGGTAACACACCTCATAAAAGTGCCAGACAACAAAAGAGAAATCCTCAGACTCTTCTGCCAAACATGCACTACCATAAGGGAAAAAGGTTTAATGTGCCCAGCTTGCCAAAAAGAAATGCCACAAGCATGGGCGGAAAAATGTTTGTTCTGCCAAGAATAAGCATTTAATCAAGATTAATTAAAAACGTTTTTTGCATTTTTAAAGAACACTCCTGTTGTTCATTGAGAACGCTGTCTTAGCCTCTTTAGTTTCTTCAATGATTTACAATCAGGATCCAAAGATGTTCTTTGAAAAGTTTGCTTCTGTTTTTTGAGGGGTTTTTTTGACGGGTTAGTGTTAGGAACGTTTATTTTTTGGGCTATCGAATGTTCTGGTTACAGGTAAGCAACTTTGGCGAACGTTAAGGTAACGAAACGTGCAAGCAACATCGAATATGCCATAAGAGACGTTGTAGTTCACACGCAGGAACTTATCAAGAACGGTAAAAAAATCTATTACCTAAACATCGGAGACCCCGCCGCTTTTGACTTTAAGACGCCGCAGTATGTCAAAGATGCACTGTGCAAAGCAATTGATGAAGATAACAACTATTATTCCGTTTCTGAAGGCAGACCTGAACTTCGGGAAGCTATCGTGCGCAAAGAAAAAAGAGTCAATAATGTAGATATCACCTCTAATAACGTCATAGTAACCGAGGGAATCTCGGAAGGAATCGAGATGGTTCTCGCGGCTTTGGTTGAGAAGGGCGACGAAATCCTCTTTCCAGGACCAACCTATCCACCGTACATCTCCTATACAAAATTCTTCGAGGGCACCCCAGTAAGCTACGAAACCATCGAAAATGAAGGCTGGGTTCCAAATATCGATGATTTGCGCAGCAAGATCTCACCTAAAACCTGCGCCATAGTAATTACCAACCCGAACAATCCCACGGGCTCGGTTTACAGTGGGAAGATGATCAAGGAAATGCTCGACATCGCTGGAGAACACGATTTGCCTGTGCTCTCAGATGAAATATATGATCAATTGACTTATGAGAAAGAATTCGTAAGCACAGCAAGCCTCTCTGAAGACGTGCCTGTGGTCGGGTTAAATGGGTTTTCCAAGGTTTATCAGATGACTGGTTGGCGTTTGGGTTACATGTACTTTAAGGGTGATGGCAAGCAGCTCGATGACTTGAAAATGTGTGTTGAGAAGCAATGCCGAATCCGATTGTGCGCCAACACACCTGTGCAGATAGCTGGAGCAGCGGCGCTTGATGGTCCACAGGACTTCGTGAAAGGCATCGTTGACCGACTTAGAGAAAGACGCGACTACGCGTGGAAACGCTTAAATGAAATAGAAGGCATCAGCGCAACCAAACCCGAAGGCGCATTTTACATTTTCCCTAAAATCCACGATGTTGGCAAAAGGTGGAAAACCGACCTGGAGTTCGTGGTGGAACTACTCAGAGAAACAGGTGTCTTAATCGTTAATGGTTCAGGTTTTGATCCCGTGTACGGTAAAGACCACGCAAGAATTGTCTTCCTGCCACCCTGCGCGGAACTTGAAGAAGCCTTTAACGGTCTAGAGCAGTTTATGAAGAAAAAACAAAAAACGGGTCATAACCATGTGGGGCATGGTTAAAAGAAATTAGACTTTTGCGCCTTTGGTTGGGTCTTGGATTACTTTGTGGAACTCAACCATAAGCTTCTTGGTAATTGGACCGGGTTTGCCGTCGCCGATTATACGCTTGTTAACTTCGCGTATAGGCACCATTTCCATTGCTGTGCCGGTGAAAAATGCTTCGTCAGCGGTAAAGAGCATAAAAGGTGTCAGGTTAGTTATGATGAGGTCTATGCTGAGTTTTCCACATAGTTCAGCTACGACATCTGCGGTGATGCCTGCAAGAGCTCCTGTTGAAGTAGGTGGTGTAAAGATTTCGCCGTCTCTAACGATGAAGATGTTTTCGCCCACACCTTCAGCTATGCAACCGCTTGCGTCCAGGCAAATGGCCTCGTCAACGCCGTTTGCGTTGGCTTCAATCTTTGCTAGCACGCTGTTTAGGTAGTTAAGCGACTTAATCTCGTGTGTTGTTGCGTCCACGGGGTTTCTGCGGACCCAGCTAAACATGGTGGTTATGCCGACTTCTTTGGCGTTACCTGCCTTGATGTTGATGGTGTCGGTTATGACTATTACTGTGGGTTTGGGGCATTTACGCGGATCAAGCCCAAGGTCGCCGACTCCTCTTGAAACGATTAATCGGATGTAGGAGTCTTTCATTTTGTTTTTGCGCAATGTTTCAACTACGGCTTTGGTCATTTCCTCTTTTGTAAGGGGAATTTGGAGCATTATGGCGTGTGCACTACGGTATAGGCGGTCGATGTGTTCTTTGAGTTTGAACACTACTCCGTTGTACTCGCGGATTCCTTCAAAAACGCCATCGCCATACAAGAAACCGTGGTCGTAGACGGATATTTTAGCCTGTGACTTAGGGTAGAATTCGCCGTCTATGTAGACTTGTAGTTCATTGGTCATTTGTTTTCCACTTCTTGGATTACTGTTTCATATTGTCTAATTCTTTGATATAGCTTACGTTAGTGATACATACGATTCGTTTATGGTGACTTTATTAACCGTGGAACTGTGGACGCTTCGACAGGTACAAAGGCAGCGGCAGAGGCTTGAAAGGCTTGCCAACAATCTTCTGTGACACCTTCTCAATCAATTGTTCTGTAGTCATGTTTTGCTGTTGCCCTTTAAGTTCACGATCACGCACCGAGAGCAGGCCAGATTCGATTTCTTTGTCGCCGACAACTATTGTGTATGGTACCCATTCTTGTTCAGCTTCACGGATTTTCTTCTGAAGTGTTGCTGCAGAATCGTCGATATCTACGCGTATGCAGTGAGATGAAATTTGCTTTGCGAGTTCTTCGAGTTTGTCGAGGAATTTATCGGAAATTGGAATAAGCCTTACTTGGGTTGGTGAAAGCCAAAGTGGCAACATTGGTGCTTTTCCAGCCAGCTGTTCACGGTAAGCTTTTTCCAGCAAGGCATAGATGTCTCGTTCGATTGCCCCGCTTGGGCTGCAGTGGAGAATCAGCGGATATTGTTTCTCGCCTTTCTCGTCAACGAAGGTTATTTCGTAGCGTTTAGCATTCTCGACGTCAATTTGGTCTGTGCTGAGTGCTGCCGCTTTGTCTTGGTTGTCTATGAAATTGAGGTCCCATTTGAGTGCGAAATAGAAGAACCTCTCGTTCCAAACTTCAGCTAAGATAGGTTTGTCGAAAGCTGTTGCTAATTCGGTTATGAATTCTTTGTGTTCCGCGTAGAAGTCTTTGGTAAAGCGCATTGCAATTTCGTAATCATCCTTAACCAAGCCAATGTTGTTCAATACATCGATGCATAGGTTAAATCGAATCATGAACTCTTTTTTGGCTTGTTCAATGTCAGTGCAGAAAGCGTGGCAGTCGGGCATCGTGAAGGCACGAAGACGTTTTAAACCGACAACTTCACCGCTTTTTTCTCGGCGGAAACTGTAACGTGTTAACTCGTAAAGTTTGATAGGCATTTGTTTGTAGCTGAATTGGGCATCATGCGCCATTAAGAATTGGCCAAAGCATGCTGCGAAGCGCAGGAAGAGTTCTTTGTCTTCTGATTTGAGGACATATTGGCGGGCTGGGAAACGGTTTAGGTAGCTTTTGAGGCTAGGATGGTTGAAGTCATACATAATGGGGGTTTCAACTTCCATGCCACCGTAAGCCGTCACTTTAATTGTGACGTATTGTTCGAGCAGAGATTTTATCATACGTCCTTTGGGGTACCAGCGGATGTTACCTGGGTCACTTCCTGGTTCGTAGTCGGCGATTTCCAGACGTTTCATCAATGGCACGTGGGGAGGCATCACTGTGACTGCACGGGTCTTCTTAATCTCGTAGTTAGAGAATTTTTGCAGGTTAACGTGTCCTTTGAACTTGAATTCTTCAATGGGCACAAGTGAACCGTCGGTTTGGAGGATGTGCCAATAAGATTTCATGTTGTCTTCTGCTTTTAGGGCTGCTGAAACGGGTTGCTCTTCTTTTTTGGCTTCGCAAGGAGCTTGTGCTTCTGGGGTAGCTGCGGTTGGTGATGGGGTGTAGCTTCGTGCTTGTTCAGCGAGTGGGTGGCCTTTGATTGAGATTGTGAATTGTTTGTTCCAGCCAAAAGGTGCACGGTAGGTTTCGATGCCCTTTTCTTTGGCGTATGTTTCCATTTCTTTGATTATTTTAAGGGCTTCGGAAGGCTGTGAGAGGTTGCTGCTGAGGTGGGCAAACGGGTAGATGAGTATGCGGTTAACTTTGAGTTTACCCAAAAAAGCACGAACATCGTTGATAGCTTTCTGTGCCATCGGGGAGTTGTCGCCTTCTTCTATGGCGGTGAAGAGCACGACGACTTCTTCAACGCGGTTCTCAACCTTCTCGGTTTCTTCAGCTATAATGATTTCTTTTTCAACTGGTTTGAAAACTATAAAGTTAGAATGTAACTGTAAAATTCGCATTATAAATGCCTCTTACTAACCGTAACGCCACTTGTCAAGAGTCTTGTCTTTCTTAGTTTTCTTTTTGTATTCTTTGTAGTGGTCTTTGCATAGGTAAGCTCGATTATCGGCGCTGCCAACATTTAACCCAGCAGCTTTAACTTTGTCGACTGACAACGAACGCTCCGCTTCTTTTCCGCAAACGCTACATTTTTCTCCTTTGTCTATACGTCCCATAATCCACGCCTCACAAGTTTAACTACGTACATACGCCATTATTGCTTAAGTTTCTTTTCATACAAAGAATTGGCTCTTCGATAAATCTCTTCTTTTTTACCAAAATAAGTTGGTCCTAATCCTTCGACAACACATGAAGCAGCCGCAGATCCTACATTGGCGCACCATAAAGATTCTTTTTGACGAAGGTATTCAGTTAAGAAGCTGCCGATAAAGACATCTCCAGCGCCGGTAGGGTCAACTAGAACCTGTGAGGGACACGCTTCAATGTTGTATTGGGCTCCTTCGACAGAGAGAATAGATCCTTTTGCACCCAAGGTTACAATGACTGTTTCAACGCCCACGTCGTGAATCGCTTTTATTGCGGATTTAAGTTCTGATTCACCCGTTAATGCGTAGATTTCGTTTTGGGAAGACTTGTAAATATTGATTAAACTAAATATTCGGTAGTCTACGCAAGCGTTTTCAGTTACGTTTCCTGCTTCATCGAAATTTCGAAGTAAACCCTGAGGGTCAAGCGACAAAACATCAGCGCAACCTTTGAGACGCTCAACGAGTTCGTAAGGGATTTCGTTTGCAATAGGAGCTATATGAATGGCTTTGGCACGAAAATCTTTGGGTACATCGTCGGGGGTTAAAGCTGGTCCTTTGCTTTTAAGATTCAAAGTGCGTTCAGAAAGATCTTTGCTGTATGAAAGCTCAAAACAAGTGGTGGGTTCACTTGCAGATTTAGTGACTCCTGAAAGGTCAATACCTTCTTGCCCTAGCCACCAAAGGTAAGCTTCAGGAAAGTTTCCGCCGACTTTAGATATAACGGAAGCGGTGGCATCTAAGCTTTTTGCGGCAAAAGAAGTGTAGGTTGCAGAGCCACCCAAAATAACAAATGGCTTAGTTCTGCTTGGCAGTAGGATGGTGTCGATTGAGAAGTGTCCCACAACTGCTATGTCACAGATTTGAACATCCATTCTAATCACTTGAATATTAAAATCAGGTCATATATAGGATTAATCATAGCTAAAACTAAATGGTTAATTGAAAAATTCAATTTGTGTTTTTTAGGCGATAAAGTTTTAATAACTTTGTTTGGTCTGAAAGACTGGCTATGGCATTAGCCGTGGCACAGGCCAGAACCGCAGCCGAGTGGATGCTGATAATGCCTACCTACAAGGTTGGAAGGTAAGCGTATGAAGTGGATTGAATTTGTCCTCTTGGCAGTCGGCGCGGTAATTGGAGCTTCTTTGCGTTACAAACTCGTTGAGTCACCCGTTGCAGTTTATGGTTTGCCCGCTAACGTTTTGGTAGTGAATGTTTTAGGCAGTTTCATTTTGGGTTTGTTTTCGGTTTTGTCGATTGGACTGAATTTAGAGCCTCAATACACTTTGCTTGTGGCAGTTGGGTTCTGCGGGTCTTTCACAACTATGTCTTCTTTCGCGCTGGAAACCAGCAACCTGTTTGACAGCAACCGTTTTAGCCTGCTTGCACTAAACATACTTACTAATGTAGGCTTGTCTTTAGCAGCGATATTTGGCGGCAGAGTTCTTGGCGGTACGATTATGGAGAGGTTTATGCGTTGAGACAAAAAATGTGGGATTTAACGATTAGAATAAAAAAGAATGATGAGGTTGGAGGTAAA
The DNA here is from genome assembly GCA_963708495.1 of Candidatus Bathyarchaeota archaeon. Lineage (GTDB taxonomy): Archaea > Thermoproteota > Bathyarchaeia > Bathyarchaeales > Bathycorpusculaceae > Bathycorpusculum. The sequence goes on along the minus strand of CAVPSS010000001.1, from coordinate 393,128 downwards.
CGTCTTCAGGGACTTATCATTGATTATCTTATGAAAGCTGGGATTGAAGGCGCCACAGTTTGGACAGGTGTTAACGGCTTTGGTAAACGTGGAAAATCTACTTTACATCTTGAAGGCGTTTCAGTGAATATGCCGTTGATTATCGAGGTTGTAGATAAAAAGGAGAAACTTGAGTTGCTGCTACCTGATTTGAAGTTGATTGTGGGCGACAACGGCTTACTAACCATCCAAGAAACCTATGTAATATAGGCTTGATACCTGCTCTTTTGTTTGAGTAGAAAATTATAACAAGCAGCTGAAGATCAATTTAGAAACCCCTCATTTAAGGAGAAATTGTTCTCCAAAAATGGGGGCTAAATTAAGACTGAAGCAACAAAATTGCTTTCGCCAAATCGCCGTCAGCTTCTTGAAGGGCTTCTCTAGCTTTCTCAAGACTCTTGCCCGTTTGGTCAGCGACTAACTGCACATCTTCTTCAGAGAAGGCTGGTTTCGCCGGTGCAGATGCGCCTCTTTGTGTTGGTGATTGCTCAGAAACTTGTCCACCGATAACTTGGTACATTTTTTGCCCCTGAACCTGTAAAATTGCTACTTCAGGCTCATCGATAACTATGTCTTTGTCAGCTGTTCTAATGATAACTTGCTGGACATCTGCGACCGTGTCCATGTTCATACCCATTCGCTGCATCATACGTTTCTGCTCTCTGGAATTCATGCGTTTATGCATAGATTTCACTTCACCAATTATTCTACCCTAGAACTTGATATACTTAACTTTCTTTTGTGCCGTGTCTGATCTTGACAGCTACTCCTGTTTTGAAAGCTTTCATTTCTTCGCTGGAGAGCATAGTTCTTCCAACCGCTAGAACTTGCCCGTCTTCGTCGAGGGCGATGATTTCGTCTTTGGCTCCGACTTCTACGTCAACCTTGACCACGTGAATTGCGAATACGTCTCCTCCTGCGGCGATAAACTTTGAAACATCGTTTTTTACTGTGACAAAGCATTTGGCAAAGGGCGTTTTCTCAGTCATGGTTTGGGCGGCTGTTAGGCTAAGCGAAAGTACCCCGTCTGTGGGGCGCAAAGTAGCTAGGCGCTCGCCGTTTAGGTTGATGAATCGTATTCGACCTGTTCGAGGTGAATACTGAATTTCGATGTTATCAGGAAAAAGCTGTGCACCTACGCCTTTTCCAAATTGGTAGTCAGCTATACTTCTTATTTTAGCCAGATTATTGTCCATGGATGTTCACGTTGAAGCTGTTTTTGTTTCGACAAGTATAAACATAACAAGATTATAAAGACAGTTGAAAGGTGAACGTTTCTTGAGATGTGAAGTTTGTGGACGCAAAATACACGATGACCCAGTAAGGGCAGTTATTGAAGGAGCCAAATTAACCGTCTGTGTTGAATGCTCTAAACATGGAAAAATAATTTTGCATGAAGAAGCTTTTCTACCGCTTCCACAAAAAGCTGTTAGCGGAACTGCAGACAAACCTGGGAAGCCGGTTCTGTTGGCTCAGCGAAGAAGAACTGATATCCCCCAAGTTGCCCTAACAAAGGAACTCACCGATGATTATCCTAACAAAATAAGAATTGCAAGAGAAAAACTCATGCTCAGCCACGAGGAATTGGGCTTAAAAATCAATGAAAAAGCCTCTGTTTTAAGACATATCGAGACTGGAAAAATGGCTCCTGACAACCTATTAGCTTCAAAACTTGAGCATATACTTAGAATTCAGCTATTGGTTAATGTTTCTAATGAAAAATCAACCACTCAGATTCACAGGGCGGCTACTGAAGAGTTAACTTTAGGTGACCTCGTCGAGATGAATGAGAAAAGCGGGGAGGCACCCACAAAACGAAAGCAATCATAGCTCAGCGTAGGCTGAACCGTGAACCATCAACTTTAGATGAGCTTAAGGCGTTAGCGCAGGCCGCAGGTTACATTGTTGTTGGCACAATGGAACAGACTAGACCGCCTGACTCACGCTATCAGATTGGCGCTGGAAAAGTTGAAGAACTCGCCCGAATGGTCGAGGAAACAGGCGCTACAAAAGTAATTTTTGATAACGTGCTTCGTACAACTCAAGTCTACAATCTGGCGAAAGCAACTAAAGTTGAAGTTATCGACCGCTTCCAACTCATCTTGGAAATCTTCACCAGAAGAGCTACAACAACCGAAGCCCAATTGCAAATTCAACTTGCAATGGTACGACATGAATTAAAACATGCCAAAGAAAAAGTCAGGTTATCTAAAGGCAGCGAGCAACCGGGTTTTATGGGTCTTGGTGCTTATGAAGGAGACGTTTACCGAGATGCCATTAAACGGCAAGTTCAAACAATTCTTAAGAAACTTGAGAGAGTGAGGGAAAAGAGAATTCTTCAACGTGAGAGAAGAACGGAACTTGGTTTTCTTACTGTTTCGCTTGCAGGATACACGAATTCAGGAAAAAGCTCCCTCTTCAACGCATTAACAGAAGACACTGTTGAAGTGGACAATGCCCTATTCACGACGCTTTCAACCACGACACGTATGATTGAGTTTTCTAACCGCAAATTCCTAATAACCGACACTGTTGGCTTCATCGACCGCCTACCCATCTCACTCATCGAAGCTTTCCATTCAACACTTGAAGAAACCATCTTCTCCGATCTGATAATAGTGCTTTTAGACTTAAACGAACCCCTCGAAACAATCAAGAAGAAAAACAACGTTTGCCTAGAGACAATTGAGCGCCTTGGAGCATGCGCCATACCGACAATAACTGCCCTAAATAAAATTGACAAACTAACTGAAGAAGAAAGCCAGCAAAAACTCGAAGAACTCAAAGACGAAGTCAAAAACCCAATCTTGGTTTCAGCAAAATGCCAAACTAACCTTGACGAATTAAGAAAACAAATCCTGCGAATCCTAGAAAACTATCAGCAAGCTCAGTTTTCTGTACCGCTAACAGGAAAGGCTATGCCGTTTATCTCGTGGGTTCACGGAAAAACACATATTGAAAAAGAAACCTTCACCAACGAGACAGTTGAAGTGATTTTTGAATCTACCCCTTCACTGGTTGAGCAAGTAAGAAGAAAAGTGGAAGAACTAAATGGAAAATTCCAAATCATCTCCCCAAAGTAGTGTGCCCAAGATTGTGGTGCTGCGATGGGGACATCGACCACAACGAGATGTGAGGTTAACTACCCATGTTGCTTTAACAGCTAGGGCACTTTGTGCCTCTGGCTTCATACTTTCAGACACACTTGACACCCATATTCAAGAAACCCTAAATAAAATCACTCAGAGCTGGGGCGGAAACTTCCATTTTGAAATGGGAATTTCTTGGAAAAAAGTTGTCCGCGAATGGAGAGCCAACAGTGGAGTCGTAGTGCATTTAACGGCTTATGGTGAAAATATTCAAACAAGCGATATACTAGATCGAATCAAAAAAACAAACAAAGACCTATTGCTCATTGTTGGAGCCCAAAAGGTTCCTGGCGAGTTTTATTCAAGCGAAGTCTCAGACTTTAACATATCCATCGGAAACCAACCGCATTCAGAATGCTCCGCCTTAGCGATTTTCTTGGATCGGTACTTTGACGGCAAAGAACTAGCTGAACCTTTCGAGAAAGCCAAAATCGAGATTGTTCCCAAAGAGCGGGGCAAAGAAATCAAAAGCAAACATTGATTTTTCTTAATGTTTTGGGAAGGGTTTTATTACCTCATGTATCAATATTAGGGGTATTAGAAAGGAACATTAGAGCATGTTATCAACAATTGATGATTCAACCTTAACTAAAGTGGCGATAGCGTTAGGTGGAGAAGAAGCGGTACAACTTATAGCTCATTTGAAAGGCGTGGAAGAAATAACGGATGACGAAATTGCTAATAAAACAGGTATTCGACTTAATTCCGTGCGCAAAATTCTCTACAAACTGTATGATCATTCTCTTGTAAGCTTGAGAAGGACAAGGGACCCAAAAACTGGATGGTTTATATTTCATTGGAAACTTCAACCTGACCAGCTAGAAGGCTTCATTTTAAGCCAGAAAAGACGTGTTTTAGAAAAACTTAATGTCCGATTGGAATACGAACGAAACCATGACTTCTATTACTGTGATAGCCCCGAATGTAAACGTGTTCCTTTTGAAGAAGCTGTTGAATTAGTTTTCCACTGTTCCACATGTGGCAAATCATTGGTTCATTTTGCAAACGAAAGAATGATAGAAAAGCTTTCAGGAAAAGTTGAGATCTTAAGGAAGGAACTGGGTGAGTAGCGGGCTTCCAAACAGGGAGCAAGCTTTAGATCTCCTCCGTAAATACAACTGTTCACCACAAGTCATTAGCCACTGCATAGCTGTTGCAGAACTATCTGTGGAAACTGCAAGAAAACTTGAAGGAAAAGGACACAAAATCAACATTGCCCTCGTTGAGGCAGGTGCACTTTTCCATGATCTTGGCCGCTCAAAAACCCACACCATCAACCACGCAATCGCAGGTGCCCAAATCGCACAATCCATAGGATTACCCGAAACAGTTATCAGGATAATCAAGAGACATGTTGGCGCCGGAATCACAACCGAAGAAGCGCAAATGCTGGGTTGGCCAAAAGACATTTACGCACCCCAAACACTTGAAGAGAAAATTGTTTCATTCTCTGACAAACTAATTGACAAATCAAGAAGAATATCAATTGAAACAGAAATTGAACGGCTTCAAATGAAGAATAAGCCTCAAGCAGCAGAAAGAGTTAGAAAACTAAATGATGAAATAACCAGATTACTTGGCGATAAAACATGACCACATTAACATTACTAGTTAAAGCTTCAAATCTTGGACAAGTAAAACAAATAGATGAATTACTCAAAACTCAGTTCACAGAGTTAGACGTTGAAATAGAAGTTTCAAACAACACAGCAAATAGGTGGGTTCAAGTTTCGCTTTCAGGCGAAGACGAAAACATAGCTACAAGCTACATCAATAAAGAAATAGGCACATGCCCCACAAGCCTTGAAAACGCAAAAAAATACCCTGTTCTAAGGGGTTACATTTCCAAACTTGACTTAACCAAGCAAGAGTTAAGTGTTGATGCGGGAATTTTTGAACCTAAAATAGTTCTAGCAACCGTACCCTTAGCTATTTTGCAGACGCAATTGGTTGAGGGCAGAAAGGTTGATTTGAAGAAAATTGCTGAAATCTACGGTTTAGTTGAGCGCTCACCGTTAAGCATTAAACCAGTTTCTCCAATTACTGAAGAAGTTGAAGGATTGCAGGCGGAGTTGGCTGCGGAGCAGGTTGAGAGACTTCACTCTTGGCAACAATCTCTTTTGGATAGGCTAATCATTTTGGGAGCTTCACTAGACAAAATAGAGAATGTTCTTGAACGGACGCGGTTGAACCGAGATGTAATTGAAATCGAGACGCTGGGAATGTTTGAGCATGCCTTAACCTGTAAGCTTGGCACTAATGCAGCTGGTTTAGTCTCTATCGTTGGAAGGTACCTGAGAAATTCGGTGTTTGTTGTTTTTAATGCCAAAAAAAGCCTTGATTTTCTGAGTGAACAAGAAGTATCCCTTCACTTACCCAATAATCAAATTTAAAAAACCGAAAGCCCTGACATCTTAGGGACAATACATAAATCCGAAAAATCAATAATCTACTGTAACAAGGTTGTTTTTATGAAAAAAGTTTTTGTTGCAATAACTTTAGCAATTCTTTGCTTATCAATAGTTTTTTCATTTACTGTTAACGCTCAACAAGCAGATTCCTGGCCAATGTTCCATAGAGATACATCCCACACTGGCTACTCGACTGCGACTGGACCTAGCACAAACCAGACCCTTTGGGTTTTCAATACAAACGGATGGGTATTGACTTCCCCAGCGGTTACCAACGGAATAGTCTACTTTACTTCTTCCGACAAAGGCTACGTCCACACCTCAAACAACAACATCTATGCATTAAACGCTAAAGATGGCTCCAAAATCTGGAACTACTCAGTTAGCGCGAAAATTTACACATCCCCTGCAGTTGCAGACAACATGGTTTTCTTTGGGTCAGACGACCACGCAATCTACGGATTAAACGCGACGACAGGCGCATACGTTTGGAAATGTGTGACTGGCGGTCCTGCTGAAGGCGCCCCCACAGTTTCAAACGGCGTCGTCTACGCTGGCTCAAACGACAAAAAACTATGGGCTATTGATGCTGCTTCAGGCATGCCACTATGGAATTTTACCACAGACGGCCTCGTTACCTCTGCTCCTGCGGTAGATAACGGTGTAGTTTACTTCGGCTCATATGACAAAAAGGTTTATGCGTTGAATGCTTCGACGGGCGCTGAAAAATGGAGTTTCCCAACTGAGAGCGTTGTAGCGTCTTCGCCGGCGGTCGCTGATGGTAAGGTTTTCGTCGGTAGCTTCGACAACAACACCTATGCATTAAACGCTGACACAGGCGCTTTAGTTTGGAAAGTTAAAACTGGCTATGACCAATGCGTCCAAACGTCTCCTGCCTTTGCCAATGGCGTAATCTACACTGGCGGCGCTTTCGACAAAAAAGTATACGCGTTAGATTCTGCAACTGGAACACAGAAATGGACTTATACACTGGATGACGGCTTAACGACGGCTCCTGCAATAATAGGAAACACAATCTACGTTACTTCAACTTTGGGAAACAAAACTTATGCTCTAGGCTCTGAATCAGGCAATTTGCTCTGGAGCTTCCAAACAAACGGCTATATCTATTCTTCACCAGCAGTGGTCGATAGAATCGCATACTTTGGCGCCTACGATGGCAACTTTTACGCAGTCGGCCAAACAGCAAGCACCTCAGGCGTAGCCATACCAAACACTGCCTACTACGTTATAGTCATCATAGTCTTGATTGTAGTAATCGCTGCTGCAATTGTAATGCTTAGAAAACGACGTTAGAAAATATTTCCTTCAACTCTCACTTTTTTTATTTTTTGTTAATCGCAAATCTAAACCGTCATTCATAGAACAAATACTGATATTGAACGCCAAACAAACTATTGCTAAAACCGCGTGAAAGAAGAATGGACAATTCAATAATAGACAAAGCAATCGCTTACGATAAACAAGGTTTAAACAAAAAACAAGTTGATAACGCAATTAGTTGCTTGAAAGAGTTTAGAACAAAATTTCCTTTCTCCGAAAATCCTGCATCAATAGCCACGCTAAAACCTGACGACATTTTTAAAGAAACCTCTGGTGAAGTTGGCGAGTTTTTTCACTATTTAGAATATTATTTTAAACCGTTGGGGCACTCTTCAATTCGAGATTCAAGTCTTTACCGCAATATTAGAGTCCAAATTGAAGATTTCAAGAACTTGCTCTTCATTCTGGTTGACAAGAAGAAGTCGTTGGCTGAAAAAGTGGATGCGAACTGGGGAAAAATTAAGGGGTTGGGAGATGACAAACAACTTGCCAAAAAAATCGTTTTCTGCTTTAACTATGAAAGCGACAAAGTCTTGCCGATCTTCAGCGTCAGCCACCTGAAGCATTTCCTTGGAAAAATAGCTGATAAACCAAGCCTGCCAACAAAATACTATACACATGGTGAAGAGTACGCATGCTTAACTTCTGAGGTGCTAAAAGCTAAAAAAACCTTGCCTGTAACACAAGGTTGGGAAATCACTTATTTCGCCAAATTTCTATACGAAAATTATCCTCCGCCCGACAGAGAAGTAGCTGCAACTAACTTGTTTGGAGAGAGAAAAAGCAAAAACGCGGTTACACGAGATCAGCTGGAGCTGGGTGAATTCGTAAATTTGCTTGGAGAATTGCAAAGAAAAGGGAAAATTAGTGGTGAACAGTTTAGGGTAAATCGGGAATTATGGATTAATCAACCTCAAGAAAGACACTCATTAATCAAGAGACTTAAGATACAACTAAACTAGAGCATTTTCGGACTTAATTGATGGCAGACGAAAGTTTAATGGTGGGCCGAGCCGGACTCGGACCGGCGACCTTTGGCTCGTAAAGCCTCTCACCCAATCAGGCTTAAGTGCTTCGGAATGGGCGAAATTTAAAGAGCAAATTTACAGAAAGTATGCGAAAAGTTGCGCTTCAGTTATGGTTAGTTACGCTAAAAAGTATGAGTCGTATCTTATCCAATGTCTCAGCGATTGAAAGCATCCCAGCAACCACCCGCAACAACGCAATTAAAAGCTTAATCGTGCTCTCTAAAGTTTCTGGGGTTAACAGAAGAATTTAAGAGCGCATTGAAAAATTACGGAATAAAGCTTAGTCGTCCAGATGCTTTAAGTGCTTTCACCCGAATTTACAAGAATAATAACGCCAGCATAGACGATTGGTTAACCAAAGCTAAGATGATTCTTAGGCCTGAGGAAACTCTGCTGTTAAGATTCGTAAAATTAACTGGGTTACGCGCAAGCGAAGGTATAGCCAGTTATAATTTAATAATCAAGCTTTCTCGTCAAGGCAACTTGGGTACGTACTTGAACAGCGAAGCAGGCGTTCTGGAGCATTTTCGCTTTAAAGCCCAATTTCTGCGAGGCACCAAAAATTGCTACATTAGCATCGTGCCAGAAGGCCTAATAACCGAGATTACGAAGAGTCAACCCGTATCTTATACTGCTTTGCTTAAAAGGTTGCAGAGGCGTAAAATGTTCTGCCGAATCAGCGAACTTAGAGATTACTACGGGACTTTTATGACAAGGCATGGACTCTGCGTTCAGGAAGCCGATCTGTTATGCGGCAGAATTCCGCCAAGCATCTTCGTCAGACATTACTTTTCTCCGGCAATCCGAGAGCTTAGGGACCGAACGTTAAAAGCATTAGGGGAAATGGCGAATTCAAATTAGTCCATAACTTTAGTTAAAATCCATGGGATCGGGCTTATTCCTAAACTTGATTTCTATTAATTCGATCCTTTGTAAATAAAGCCCACAGGAGCATAAATGTCGGAACTATAAAATCGCCTAAGAGTAGTGATTCTTGCAACGTGAAAGACGCAGGCGGAGCAAATTGATAATAAGAAACAAGAAAGGGGACTGTAAAGAATGCAATGGCCATATAAATTTTCAATAAGTCTGAGAAAGATAATGATTTTCTAAAGTATCTCCAAAATACTATGATGAAAAAAAACAAGATTATTGAAGGTACAACAAGAAAGGCTAACGCAATTCTGTCCATGTAAATTGGTTTTTGTGAAATTGTTAGCGTATAAAGATAATAATCCTGTAGATGCCCTGTTCCAGGCCATTTACCATCTTCGCTTGCATATTTTTCAAATAACGCAGCGTTAAGACCTCTATCTGTTAACTGGTAATTAGAAGGTGTTTTATCAAATCTTTCTAATTTATCGCTAAAATCCCATTGACCAAGAAGAGTTTGTGGAATATTCAAAAGAGTGTTGTTATTCTGTAAATTAAGCGTCTCATTTACAGCAAAAAAAATACTTAAAGAATAATAATCAAATGGCGACCCAATTATCAGAAATTTTCTCTCTGGTTGTAGTTGCCAAGTACGAGGTTGTGTTTTCGTTGGGTCTGTATCGGCCTGGAAAAGAATACGTTGTCTGCTACTTGAGTTTTCGAAAACATCGGTACCAAAAGCCATAGAACCTCCTTGGTCAGATTTAAGAATGAAACCTCTAATAGCGCTTGAGTTATCTGTGCTAAAAAGCGCTAAGGAAAAATACAACGTGGACAGCGTCTCCGTCTTCATATCGATTGAATAAGGCTGAAAGTTAATATTGAGAATCCAAGGCGAATCACTTTTAGTTATTTCAAAAGGGTTTTCAGCTGAGGCAGATACAGGGGTTTGGACGCTTGAAAAATTCATAAGTAAAATCGCTGTGACCAATAACGCGACTAAATATTTTCTATTTAAACTTCTCACAAGTTCACCTAAGTCCTTCCAAGCCTTTGTATTTTTCTGCGTTGTTTGCAAACTTAAAGATTTTGCAAGATTAGGTTGCCAATAATTTTTTGCTTCAATAAACTTCAAGTAACTTTAATAAGTATGCCTGCCGACGCTTTACAAGTTCCGTTCTAACGTGTCTTCAGACGATGAGCAATGATATTTTAACGCAATGCTTAACTTTTAACTTAGTTCAACATGGTATATCATCGATGGCATCAATGAACTAACGCTCAAGCCGAAAAATCCCTTGCACAAAATCTCTCGAAGATTTGAGCAGCTCAACTGGATTATAGCTCAAGGGTGAATTCGACCATGATTAGGTTAGTTTTTATAAATACTACTCAATCTTGTTCCTTTTTGCCAAGTTATGCCTTACACAAAGCAACTGAATGTTAGTGGCTGTAAGTGATGATCCGCCTTTAGAGTAGGGGATTATGTGGTCAAAGTGAAGGTTATCTTTAAGCCCGCATATTCTACATTTGCCACCATCACGTTTCCAGACTGCAAGCTTAACGGATGACGGAATAATTCTGTTATGGTCTAATTGCTCAAATTTTGTGGCAGGTAATTCTTCGGTCAATTCCAACTTAAACTTAAAAACAGAACGTTCTCTTGTCCGATCTTCCCAAGCATCTAAGAGTTTAAAAATGCCGTTATATGTCCAAATACCAGGCTTGATTTTTTCGTACACCTTAACAAGTTCCGGACCACTCTTCTTATTCTTGTAGGCCATTGCAGCATTTAAAAACAGACCATTTTGCGTTAGAGTTCCGTTTGGATTAATTAAACATTGGTCTGTTTTCTTTGGATCTATATCCTTATTATTACGAGGGCAATCGTGACCTTCATAAATAATCACGTTACCGAACAGATATTCGTCATCGTATGGAGCCCCAATCCGTAAGCTCATCAGAATCACGCTTAATCCATTCCGTAGCCTAAAATTCATTCCACGCTGAAGGTTGACGCCTTCTTCATGGCACATTTCTAAGTATGAGATAACGGAACCAGCGTTAATCATATTGTGTCCCTCTGAAGCGTTATGTTTTTAAGATAAGCCTTGTAGACCTGAACTGCTGATTTTAGGTCCTTTTTCAACTCATCATCACCTGGGAAAACAGCCATATCGTAGAACTTGGAGTACAAAATTCCGCGCTCATACTTGTCTGGATTACTGTTAGGGCGGGCGATCTCGTGCCAACTTTCCTTGAAAGCCTACTATGAACCCTTCAGGCTTTTCGATTTCATTCCTCAAGAATGGCGTCATTTTGTTCAGCTCCTCAGCTGTATGCTTTGTGACGCCTTGGATTACTGCGAAGTAAAGTCTATTGTAATCAGGCGCTAAAAGGTAGACCAGGTATATGCCTTCTTGAAAATTAGTTGCTAAATCATTGTAACGCATGCCTATCCATGGAATGTCTGCCCAGTTACCTTTTCCTACGCTCGCCGTTACGTATAAATCACCTCCACCCTGCAGAATTGCTGCGGTTCGAACCATTTTTTCTAAATCCTTGAAATGGTCATACGTAGGTGATCCTTGCTTTAGTTGTTCATCAGGCGATTTTGTTTGCCACAATCTCATGGCGTCTTTGAACGCTGATTGTAAGGATGACATATACCTTACCAAGCATCGAGAACAATTTAAGGTTAATTAAGCGTGTTAATTGCTATCCGTGACCCCATCATAGAGGATATGATGCAACGTAAGAACCTTAATGCTCGAAAAAATCCTTGCCGAATTTTAGGTCGAATAAATTAGTGAGCCAATTGGGTCTAAGGTTACAGCAAATTCGACCATACATGGTCTGCAACAGACTTTCACCTTAATGCTTCAACTGCTATTATCGATGATAGCGCATAAAGCAAGCAACTCCCGTATATTCTTGTTTAAGAGTACAACCATGCGCTATCTTATGGCGTACTATTAGCCCAAAAGCGGGGGATTTGAGGCCTGAGCGGTTATGGTCATTGTTTCTTTGACCAGTGCCATTTTCTTATCGCCATTATTATAGGATATCCAATAAGGATAACAACAATAAACTCCCCAAGGCCAACAGTCAAAGCAGTCAGTGCGTATGAGACCCCATAGAATGCTGAAAGGTATGCGCTTACCCCAACTGCATTAACAATTACAGGGTACACACAGGCTAAAAGTGGCTTTCCAAATGCAAGTTTCCAAGAAAGGATTGCCGCGATAAGAGTTAGCGCTGAGCCGAAAATTATATCGGGTAGACCAACAGGACTCGCCAAATTGGTAACAATACAACCTATTGTGAGTCCAGCAACTGCAGGTAATCCTAAAATGAAAGGCAGCGGGGTCAACGCCTCTCCTATTCGCAACTGTATCCATGAATACCCTAATGGCCCAAGTGAAACTGATAAGACGGCATATACTGAAGCAATAATTGCGCTTTCTATTATACTTAAAGTTAGCTTTTGCAAATAATGCAACCTTTCTAGATAGAAGCTTTTGTCGTCATTTTAAGTTAAAGTTTTTCTAATTTCAGATCAAAATCAGTTAATTCTTTATAATAAGACATACAATAAAGCAAAGAAGCCTCAAAGGCAGGGTACTTAATTGAATAGAGCCATAATACAACATAAGAATGGAAAACTTGCAAGAGTTTGTGAGGTACAGATTGATGACAAAGTCTATAGTACACCTACCTATTTTCCCTCACTATCTAGCACCAAGACACGCTTTTCCCTAACCGAGCTTTTCTACCTGCTTAAATACAATAAGTACCCTCGCTTGTTACTGTCGGCTTATGATATTGATAAGCTGGAAGAAAAAGAAAAAATTATTCAAAGCGTAGCTGAATTTAGAAAGCAGGGTATCTTGTTTTTGGATAGCGGTGTTTTTGAAAGCGATAACAGAGGCGACAAGAATTGGGATTTAAGATCATACAAAAGTGTGATTTCTCAAATGTCAACAGATATTTTTACGGCGTTTGATATTCTACCATATCTTGAAAAATTCAAAGACGACGAGGATTACAAGAAAAAAGTGTTTCAGTCAGTCGCTGAATCATCGGCGTTTTGTAACGGAAACGTTTTCCTGCCTATCTTACATGGCAAAACAGTTGATCACTTATTGGCAATAATTGACAATTTTATTCGAAACTACTCAGGATTTTGCTCTGGAATTGCTGTTTCCGAAAGGGATTGTGGCAAAAGCGTTATCGAGAGAGCCGAAACACTTAGTGAAATTCGGCACTCACTTGACGCTATTGATGCCCGGTTTGTTTTGCATGTTTTGGGCTGTGGGAACCCAGTTTCAATGCTCGTTTATTCATATTGCGGTGCTGATAGTTTTGATAGTCTAGACTGGATCGACCATATTCTTGATCCAGGAGATAACACAATAAAAGACTTTTCACACCTTGATCTAATTAACTGCAAATGTAGGATTTGCACTAACCCTAAACTTGATAAGTCTGCATACTTGGAACGAGCGTTACTACATAATCTGCAGTACTATCACGAATTTGTGGTTCAAACTCAGAATATGATAAGATATAACAATTTGCGCTCTTTTCTAAAAACCATTGTATCCGAAGAAATATTAGAAACAATAGATAAATTCTAGTAAGTCTATATATTTGAAATTAATTCGTTTTAAATTTGCATGAATTATAGAACAGTTAATAATATATAATCAAAAGTAAATATCTAACTTTCAGTCAAAGAAAGATTGATAACTGAATGTTAACCGTAGAAAATGAAACTTTTAGTGGCGTCCTGTCAGAATATTCAAGCATTTCACCCCGTTATTTTGATAGTCAAAAATGGAGTCAAATGACAGAGGAAGAACTCTGGCATGAGCTATGCCTTTGCATATTATCGAGTAATGTTCCCTATGAACTTGCTTTATCGGCACTTATGCATTTAAAGGAACATGGGTATTTGTCTGTTGAATGGATTGCTGATAATCCTAAAGCCGATACAATAATTGCTAATGAACTTTCTAAGGCAATCTACCTTCCGAGAAAAAGTAACGGATCGCTAAGGAAATACCGGTTTCCTAATGCTAGATCAAGAAATATTTTTAAATCGGCTAAGACCATTTCTTGCAAGGAACAGTGGTTACATAGCCTTTTGGTAGATTCTGCTTCTGAACAAAAAGCAAGGTCGGTTTTGATAAGCAACATTTCTGGATTTGGCCTTAAGGAAGCTTCACATTTTCTAAGAAATATTGGATATTCTAATAGATTGGCCATAATTGATACACATGTAATTTCTTTTCTTAAAGAAATTAATGCACTTAGCACTCCTCAATTGAAGACTCTCACCCCTAAAACGTACATGGATCTTGAGTATGCGCTTCAGCAAATATGCAAAGAGTGGGGTTTACTGTTATCAGTCTTTGATATGGCTGTTTGGCGATATATGAGAAAGAGGTCTAATCGATGAGAGTAGTAGTTTTGAGCTCAGGTGGCATCGATTCTTCAGTAATCTTGCAGCAACTGCAAAGAAGAGGCCACAAAGTATTTCCTTTGTTTGTCGACTACGGGCAGTTAGCAAGCGAAAAAGAATGGTTGTCTTGTCAAAAAATCTGTGATTTCCTAAAACTAATACCTGAAAAAATAGATGCACACGATTTTGGGAGACTTGTGCCAAGTGGACTTACAAACTCAAATGTTGACATTGAAAAAAACGCTTTCACACCCACTCGAAATCTTCTATTTCTCACTTTAGGCTCTGCTTATGGTTATGGAAAAGGTGCTTACGTTGTAGCAATAGGTATATTGACGAATCCAATATTTCCCGACCAAACAACGTATTTCTTGACACAAACACAAAAAACAATGAGCATCGCCTTAGGCGTAAATATTACAATACTAACTCCACTGATTAGCTCAGACAAATTTGATTCGATAATGCTCGCTCGTAAATATGGACTACCCCTTGACTTAACTTACTCCTGCCATGCAGGCACCGAAAAACCGTGTGGCAAATGCATCTCTTGTAAAGAAAGGATAGCGGCCGAGCAGGGACTTGCTAAATCTACAAGTAATTGTTTAGGCAAGTCTTAAAAAGAGTACCCAATCATCTTAACTTTAACAAATGGGTGATTGCATGGGTGGCGGTAGCTATGGATATAGTATCGGTCCTACGCGAGACAGCGGCGAATCCGAAGCCGCCTTTGATAAAGCTGTAGATGAAGCAAGACGTGCTCGCCTGCGTAACGTTTTCATCAGCTTTCATGTTAATAATGAAGAACAAGTAAACCTTCTACGGTCACAGGCAAAAAATGAGAATTTTGACCTTGAATTTAGGGATTATTCAGTAAAAGAGCCTTTTGATGAAAAATGGAAAACTAACTGTAAACAGAGAATAGCTCAAACCAGCGTTGTACTCGTTATGATTGGAGAGCACACCGCAGAACGCCCTGCAGTAAATTGGGAAATAGATGAAGCATACAGGCAAGGGAAAAAAGTAATTGGTGTTAGGATTCACAGAGACCAGAATCACACAGTTCCAAAAGTACTGGTGGAGCATAAAGCGCCTATTCTGTATTGGAACATAAAAGATATAAACCGAGAAATAAATTCGCCATGACAACTCTTACTGATTGTAAGAAGCTCCAAGCACCTGCGACTAAATTATTTTCAACTGACGAAAAAACATACGGAAAGGAATACAGAGAGCATTTAATTGAACAGTACAAAGTGTGTGTGGAAATGGCTGATAAAAGTTTTGAGCGCCGTTCAAACTCAAATGTATTTTACCTAACCATCATTTCCGCATTGGTAACGATAATTGGTGTTCTGTCCCAGATTGACAAGCCCGTTGGAAACATTTATTTTTGGTGGGCTGCACTTGTGTCTTTTTCTGGAGTTGTTTTTTGCCTGCTTTGGAAATCGAGTATTGAATGTTTTAGACAGTTGAGTGAAGCAAAATTCAAAGTAATTAACGAAATAGAAAAAAGATTGCCTGCCGCTGCATTTGCCACAGAATGGGATTACTTGAACTGTGGAAACAAAAAAACGAAATATCCACAGCTTACTTTGGTTGAGCGTCGGATTCCTTTTTTGTTCTTAATTCTATTTCTCGCTTTGCTGACAATATTCTTAATCAGCGCCAATTTTGATCTAATTGCTAAAGTCCTTTAGCTAAAAAAATAAAGGTTTTTTGAAAAAATTAAATTACAATAAGAGCTTTGTAACTCAAATTACCATTAACACTGCCTGTATGAAACAAGTTGACAAGGCTCTGATTTCGCTTTCGGTTGAAGACAGAACTGGCGGTTTGCTTCAGAAAAGTCAATTGCTCTTTTGAGAGTGCGACTGCTCTTTTAGCTGTATATTTTCCATCTTGCCATGTCAGTTTCCACTTCGTTTTCTCAGCCCTTTACTTTTCACATCAACTTTCGAGGACTATAAATAGGGCGAAGTGTGTTTCAGCTGTTTTTTCAAAATACTTTTCACGTTTCAGTGCACACACACGGAGATAGAAAAATGGAGATCACTCGACCTTACTAAGGATATTGTATTCTTTTCTCTTAACGCGTGACTAAGTAGATTTATAGTAAGGTTGTATACTTTTTGAAAATTCAACTCATTGTGTGGTACTTTCATTGTTTTTCTTCCTCGTTTCCCATTAAGTCGCTGAGACTTGTTGGAGTTGAGCGTGTTTGTACTTTTTGTTCGGGGGCATTTTTGTGCTTTCATTATCTTCTTTGTTTACGTATGAGATGCCGTGGATTATTCTGTGTCTTGTTTGATTGATTATTTTTACTTCAATTGTTATATCAACTATGTCTTGCTGTAGTGATTGTGTTACTGTGAGTTTTGGGTCCGGAGCAATATCGTGTTTGCTGCACCCCATTTTTCTGAATGGAATAAAAATTTGCGTACCAAATTGGGAACAGGTGTGAAGAGCACAAGATAATGAGCGTTGTCACCGCGATGGCTCCCAAGAAAAAAGGCCTCAACGCCCTCTAATTGATTACAACCTAATAACTTAACAGGTTCTTCGATGTGGAAGATTATTTATTTTGTTTTTAAGGGGCACAATAAACCATTAACACGTCATACCCAAGCAAGCAATCTTTCGTTGATAAACTCAAGGAGATTGTAGACTTGACGACTTTGGTTGGATATTTTGGTGAAACAATTAACGCGTTGCATATTGGCACGGCGTCACTTTCAACGATGAATCACTATATACAGACGTTTTGTGTGTGTGCGCGATGAAAAAGTACTAACCCTTAATCGCAAGAGAAAAAATATTTTTAAAAAATAAAAGTGATAATTTTAGAACAGAAGGGTTAGAGAAAAAACAACGCACACACACACACACAAAATAACGAAACAAACGTTGAAACACAACCTGATAAGACAATCCTGCCGACAAAAGCGTATGCGGGTAATAAAATAATTGTGAAAACAATAAGCGAGTCGCTTACTGGACTGAAGCAAAGTTGCTTCCTTCTTTTCCCAGTAACGATTGGAATACCACAGACGCGAATTGTGCACAGAAGTCTAAAAGTGGTATAACTCATAAGGAAAACAATACTACTATAAACGCAACGATAAATACGCCCTTAGGAATGATTAGCGAAATTATGAAGTCTGTGCAAAAACAGGATGAAACAAAGACCGAAACACAAACTGATAAGACAATCCTGCCGACAAATGCGTATGCGGGTAATATGCCCAGAAAGTTGAGTTAATATCATTCAAAGATTTCTGTGATAAAGACCCTTTTTGATGCTTACTACTAAGAAGTTCTACACCACGAACCCGTCGAATAAGAATAGGCCTTAGGTTCATGTTCAGCCTTGATATCTTTCAAAACCCAAATGAACAATGTTTCTCTCCCTTTTGCATACTGCTTAATGAAATCGTTTGCTTGGTGTTTATCATTGTGTTTAAAGATTTCAGGAACAGTCATTTCAATCGAATCAACTATGGTTGCATATCCAACATAGCATTTAGTTTTGGTGTTACCTAAGGCGATTTTTTCTCTGATGTGTGTGTTACGGGTTCTGATTTCCCATATTTTCTTTCCGACTGAGAATTAAATTAACCCATTTATCGTTGATCTTTAGGCATCGCATTAGTGGTTTACATCGTCTTCACATAAAAAGTTAGTGCATCAACGTAGTAATCGAATATAGTAACATAGCGCTTACACATGATTTGACAATCGGTGCTTAGTTTGGCGCGTAGCGGAGTCGGAACGATTATCGGCAGAAAATCAGTCAGCAAAGGGAAAGAATATTCAAGAATTTGGGTTTATGTCCCGACCAAAGTGAGTGAAGACACAGCTTTTCCATTCAAGTCTGGCAGCCCTGTTTGGTAAAAATAGACGAATCCAAAACTCAACTCGTCGTAAAACCAATTTCGGAAAAAGACGCAGTTGAAATCGGTTGGCGAAAACGGTCTAGAAGAAAATAGGGTATCAGAGGGCAAAGGTTTGTCGTTTCTGATAATTAGCGTGTTTAGGTAAGTCTTGGGTTTTACGAGAATATTGAAGCCGAGAATCCTGGGTTCAAATCCCAGCGGGTTCTCTGAATATTTGCTTTTATCTCGCCTGAAAAATCGATGATGTAAAAGGCTTCTGTTTTTAAGCCGATTTTTTGGCGAATTCAACACGCTATTCGTTGACTACTCTAATGTCCTGCTGGGCAGTCTTATGCAAATCTATTGGACGACTGCACCGCCGAGATGCCAGACAAATATTGTAAATTTTATAGTGGCATTATCTCAAGCTGAGGAATTCATGCTTCTTTTTTGTTAACCATGTCATCTAAAATCTTATTTTCTTTTTCTTGATCATCCCACTCTTTAATGAGTATTTTATGGATATTTTCTTCTCCAAAATATTTACTCAATTCATGACTCTCTGTTTTTAATTTTTCCAAAACGATTGATATTGATTTTGTACCTTTAGCTTTAAAATATTCGATCAAATCTCTTCCTGGAATCAGGGCAATCTGTGGGAACTCGCCTTCAATCACCTTTTGATGATAGGGTCCATCATAAATATTTTTAACATTTACACCGACAAGACATAAAAAAGTATGACGCTGATCATAAAAACGCATATAAGACTCTTCCTTTTCTTCAAATAAGTCCCCCCAAGACCAATTTTTACTCTCTTCGTTGTAATCTTTACTTTTAAGTTGAACCTCTATTAGTGCATGTTCATATCTACAAATAAGATCAATTTTTCTATTATCTGATTGTCTTGAAGCCTGAAAAGTCGCCCATCCAAGAACAGCCATAGTACTTCGAAAATGATCTTCACCAAGAGTATCTGTTATGTCAGCTGATGTTAGAGGCTTGAACCTGCTTCGACCCTTGATTGTTTTTAAACGCCCACGATTCATTGTTCTCACCTTTTATTAGAAAGCTATTTTTTGGAATATCAAGTTTATGTGTGTGTACAGCATTAAGATTTAGAAAATAGTCAAAAAATTATTATACGTAAACGTCAGTTGTAATTTATTAATGATATCAACAAAACTACATTTTAAAGAGATTAACTGGGTCATCTATTTTCCAGCAACTGGTAACAAAGGCAGACCATTTGAGAAATACGGAGTGTCTTACAGAGATCGCGATCAAGGCACAACTCAACCCGGACCAAAAATAAACCTTGATGACGTTCTAAATGAAAAAAGGATAAGTGAAAACTATCCACATTCGATTAGTACTTTTATAGATTCATCTGGTAAAGGAAAAACATGGTCTCCCAGCTACTTAGAAACGAGAGTAATTAGGAATAAAACAGATTTTCTCGCTTTCCTTTCACATCTTAAGGTTTAAACACCCCAAATCGCCAAAAAGTAACAAACGCAATGTTGTTGCAATAATCACATTGTCTAATTTTTGTTAAATGTTTTTGCGAGAACTTATTAGCGTATCCCGCTGATAATGGTTAATCTAACAACGGAGCGGTTTAACGACGGCAAAATCATATGGTAAACAATTAGGCTTAGACGGCAAAGAAGCTAAGAGCTTCAAACGGTGCCAATCTGGGTTTTGAAGCAAAGTTGTGGACGGCAGCTGACAAACTACGCAACAACATGGATGCAGCAGAGTACAAGCATGTTGTTTTGGGGCTGATTTTTCTCAAATATATTTCCGACGCATTTGAAGAATTCATGAAGAATTAACGAATGACCCAGAGAAATTGGCAGATCCTGAAGACAAATTGACGAATACAAGATGACGAAATGTTTTTTGGGTTCCATCCAAAGCAAGATGGGATGAATCTGCAGAAAAACGCAAAACAACCAACCATCGGCATAATCATCGATGATGCAATGGATGCGATTGAACGCGAAAACACTTCGTTGAAAGGTGTTTTGCCAAAAAATTACGCTCGCGAAGGCCTCGATAAGCAAAGGCTTGGAGAATTAATTGATTTAGTTGGCACGATTGGCTTAGGTGATAGAGAAAGCCGAAGCAAAGATGTTTTGGGCAGAGTCTACGAGTATTTTCTTGGGTCAGTTTGCTGATGCTGAGGGCAAGAAGGGCGGGCAATTCTATACTCCGAGAAGCATAGTTCAGTTGCTCGTAGCTATGATTGAGCCGTTTAAGGGCAGAGTTTTTGACCCCTGCTGTGGTAGCGGTGGCATGTTTATTCAAAGTGAAAAATTCGTTGAAGCCCACCGAGGGCAGAATCGATGACATATTCATCTTTGGGCAAGAATCAAACCAGACCACATGGCGTCTCTGCAAAATGAACCTCGCAATAAGAGGCATTGAATCAAAAGAAGTTAGATGGAACAATGAAGGCAGCTTCCTAAACGATTTACACAAGGACTTGAAGGCAGATTACCTTCTGGCGAATCCACCGTTTAACGATTCAGACTGGAAAGGAGAAATGCTAAGAGACGACATCCGCTGGAAATACGGCGTCCCACCAGTAGGAAACGCCAACTTCGCATGGGTACAACACTTCATACACCACTTAGCGCCACACGGCATCGCAGGCTTTGTCCTTGCTAACGGCTCCATGAGTTCCAACACTTCAAATGAAGGAGAAATACGCAAAAACATAATCGAAGCCGACCTAGTAGACTGCATGGTGGCCCTACCCTCACAACTATTCTACAACACAATGATACCAGCATGCCTATGGTTCATAGCAAGAGACAAACAAAACAACAAATTCAGAGACCGAAGAGGTGAAATACTATTCATTGATGCAAGAAAACTTGGAATAATGGTAGACAGAAGACACAGAGAACTAACACCAGACGAAATCAAAAAGATAGCTGATACTTACCACGCTTGGAGAGGCGAACCCATCGATGGACAAAAAGTAGAGTATAGAGAAGTTGCTGGATTCTGCAAAGCAGTAAAAGCTTGACGAAATAAGAAAACAAGGACATATACTAACGCCTGGGCGATATGTTGGCGCTGAAGAAGAAGAGGACGATCACGAAGAATTTGAAGAAAAAATGAAGCGACTTACCACTGAACTTTCAGAGCAAATGAAAGAAGCGATAATTCTTGATAAGCAAATAAGGAATAGTCTTGAGAGTATCGGTTATGAGTTGTGACAAAAAACAAAGCCAGTGGGAGAAAAAACAATTAACCGATGAAATTGAACTGTGTTACGGTAAGGGTTTGGTTGAAAAGGAAAGAATAAGCGGTAAAATACCTGTTTTTGGTTCTAATGGTATTGTTGGTTTTCACAATGAGTTTTTGATTAAGGGTCCAGGAGTAATAATAGGGCGTAAAGGTTCTGTCGGTGAAGTGAAATTTTCGGCAATGGATTTTTGGGCTATAGATACAACTTATTTCCTGAAACTGAAAAAGAAAGGTGACATAAGATTTTGGTATTATTTTCTGCTTACTTTAAACCTTAACAAGATGAATAGCCATAGTGCGGTTCCTGGTCTAAACAGAGACGCAGTTTATGAAATAACAAAAAATATTCCCGAATATTTTGAACAACAAGAAATAGCTGATT
The DNA here is from genome assembly GCA_963708495.1 of Candidatus Bathyarchaeota archaeon. Classification (GTDB taxonomy): domain Archaea; phylum Thermoproteota; class Bathyarchaeia; order Bathyarchaeales; family Bathycorpusculaceae; genus Bathycorpusculum. Next base: position 371,296 of record CAVPSS010000001.1, on the reverse strand, counting down.
TACTTGCTATTTTGGACTCAAGAATTGAACTAAACCAGCGAATGAATAGGTGTCTGGAGGCAATTGGTCAGGCTGTTTTTAGGCGTTGGTTTGTTGATTTTGAGTTTCCCAACGAAGAAGGCAAACCCTACAAATCATCGGGCGGAGAAATGGATGATTCGGAACTTGGGATATTACCCAGGAACTGGCGAATTGGTAAATTAGATCAAATTGCAGATCTGTTGATGGGAATATCGCCAGAAGGAAGTAGCTATAATGACATTGGTGAAGGAATGCCTTTACTTAATGGGGCGGCAGATTTTCAAGGACAAGTTATTTTGCCGAGGAAGTGGACAAAAAACCCCACAAAGGTATGCAAGAAGGGGAATCTAATCTTTTGTATTAGAGCCACCATTGGAAATGCTGTCTTCGCAGATAATGAATATTGTTTGGGGCGAGGAGTAGCAGCCTTGAATCCAAAAAATGCTATCTTTATTGAATTTATTTATTATTTTTTAAGGAAATCTTTTGATGAGCTTATTTCAAAAGCCTCCGGTTCAGTAATATTAGGTTTATCTAAAGCTGACATTGAAGAACTTCCAGTTATAGTACCGGACAACCAAACCGTTGAAAGATTCCATGAGATATGCTCCGTTTTGTTTAGTAAAATAGTTAATCAAAGTCGGAATAACATTACGTTGGCTACTATTCGGGATTATTTACTGCCAAAACTTATGTCTGGAAGAATCAGAGTTCCACTTAGGAAAGAAAACGTGGAGGACAATTGGATTTGCCTAAGATAATGACTGAAGAAGATCTTGAAAAAGAATGTCTTGACTTATTGAGCAATCTTGGTTATTATCGGGTTTTTGGTCCTGATATTTCTGAGGGTGGTGTTGCTGAGGAGCGTAATGTTTGTGAGGTTGTGCTTGTTGGCAGATTAAGGGATGCGCTTAGGCGAATTAACAAATCTATTCCTGCTGGCGCGATTGATGAGGCTGTTAAGAAGGTTTTGAGAACTGAGAGCCAAGACCCAGTGTTAACAATCAGCTTTTCCACAAGTTAGTAACCAATGGAGTTAATGTTGAGTACAAAAGAGCAGATGGAAGCATCAAAAATGAGTTAGTTTGGCTCTTTGACTTCCAAAACATCGATAATAATGAGTTTTTAGCGATTAACCAGTTTACGATTATTAAGAACAGTGTAACAATCGGCGTCCAGACATTATTTTGTTTGTTAACGGTTTGCCTTTGGTTCTAATTGAACTTAAGAATCCTGCAGATGAGAACGCTAGCATTTCGTCTGCTTTAAACAGCTTGGAACCTATAAGCAAGAAATTCCTTCAATTTTCCGTTACAATGAGGTTTTAGTAATCAGTGACGGAATTTATGCTAAAGCTGGAACTTTGACGTCTAAAGAAGAGCGTTTCATCGCCTTGGAAAACAATCGATGCCAAAAAACCACAAACTACAATGTCCCAAATCGAGTTGCTCATTAAAGGCATGCTAAAACCTAATGTCCTGTTGGATTTGGTTAGGCATTTTGTGGTTTATGAGTCTGAAAAAGCCAATGATGGAAGCATTAAAATTTCTAAAAAAATCGCCGCAATACCAGCAGTACAATGCGGTCCAAAAAGCTCTCATCTCAACAGTAGCTGCCACCAAGAATGACGGACGAGCTGGAGTTGTTTGGCATACTCAAGGCTCAGGCAAAAGCTTAACCATGGTTTTCTATACTGGCAAAATGGTTCTCGAACCAGCTCTTGAAAATCCCACAGTTATTCTGCTAACTGATCGAAATGACTTAGATGATCAACTTTTTGGAACTTTTGGCAGATGCCATGACCTTCTAAGACAAGACCCTGCACAAGCTAACAACCGAGAAGAACTGCAAGAATCTCCTTAAAGTCTCCTCAGGCGGAATCATATTTACAACCATCCAAAAGTTCTTTCCAGAAGATGAATCCAACCAATACCCGATTCTTTCCGAGCGAAAAAACATCATCATCGTTGCTGATGAAGCCCACCGAAGCCAATACGGTTTCGGATTAAAGGTTCCAAAAAACCTCGACAAGGAAGCTCTCAAATATGGTTACGCAAAATACCTAAGAGATGCCTTGCCTAACGCCACGTTTATCGGCTTCACTGGAACACCAATCGAGAAAGCTGACCACAACACTCGCAAAGTTTTCGGCACCCACATTGATGTTTATGACATCGAGCAGGCTGTTGAAGATGGCACAACAGTTAAAATTTACTATGAAAGCCGACTTGCTAAACTTGAACTTAAACCTGAAGCACGACCTTTACTTGATCAGAATTTGAAGAAGTCACTGAGGGCGAAGAAATTGAGAGCAAAGAATACCTTAAAAGCAAATGGTCAAGACTTGAAAAAGTCGTAGGCAGCCCAGAACGCATCAAACGCATTGCCAAAGACATCGTGGATCACTGGGAAAAACGCAGTATCAGTTCTTGACGGCAAAGCCATGATTGTTTGCATGAGCAGAAGAATCTGCATAGAACTGCACAATGAAATAATCAAGCTAAGCCCGAATGGTACGATAAAGACGACAAAAAAGGCATCATTAAAGTTGTTATGACAGGTTCAGCTGCTGATGGTCCTGAGTGGCAAGAACATGTCCGAAACAAACTACGCCGACATGACCTTTGCGAACGTATGAAAGACCCATCCGACCCACTAAAAATCGCCATTGTCAGAGATATGTGGCTTACAGGTTTTGATGCTCCAAGCCTAAACACTATGTACCTTGACAAGCCCATGAAAGGACATACTCTTATGCAGGCTATCGCCCGCGTGAACAGAGTTTTCAAAGGAAAGAAAGGCGGCTTAATCGTTGACTACATTGGATTAGCTAACGACCTGCGAAAAGCCTTGGCTGAATACACAGAAAATGACCGAAAAGTAACAGGCATACCTCAAGAAGTAGCTGTTCAAAGAATGAAAGCCAATACGAAGTCATCGTGGACATGTTCCATGGATTTGACTATAAACCATTCTTTACAGCTGAATCGAAAGCGAAAATTGCTGTTATGATTGACGCCATGGACCATATTCTAAAGCTGGAAAAAGGCAAAGAACGCTATCTCAAAGAAGTCAGCAACCTATTGTTTGCCTTTGGAGTTGCCGTTCCAGATCCAGCAGGCATTAGCTATCCGAGATGATGTAGGCTTTTTCCAAGCTGTTAAAGCAGCCATAATCAAAAACACCGACACAAAAGCTCTTCAAGCCCAAGACATGGACACAGCAATCAAACAAATCATCTCCAGACGCAATCGTTTCTGATAGGGTGATTGATGTTTTTGCTGCTGCAGGACTAAAAAAACCCGATTCTCCATCCTTTCAGATGAGTTCTTAGAAAATGTCAAAGAAATGCCACAAAAGAACTTGGCGTTTGAAACTCTCAAAAAACTCCTAAACGACGAAATCAAATTCAGACAAAAAAAAAACCTCATCCAAGCCCGCAGCTTCGAAGAACTCTTAGATAAAGCCATCAAAGCCTATACAAACAAAAGCATTGAAACTGCCGAAGTTATCGAGCAACTTATCGAATTGGCAAAGAAAATGCGGGAAGAACAAAAAAGAGGCACGCAACTAAACCTTACTGAAGAAGAAGTTGCCTTCTACGATGCCTTAGCAGATAATGAAAGCGCAAAACAAGTTTTAGGCGATAAAACGCTTAAACTAATGGCGCATGAACTAGTTGATATGATACGCAAAAACGTTACAGTTGACTGGACACTGAGAGACAGCGTGCAAGCTAAACTGCGAGTGATGGTTAGGCACTTGCTCAAAAAATACGGGTATCCGCCAGACAAACAAGAAAAAGCCACCTTAACTGTGCTTGAATCAAGCAAAGCTGCTATGCAAAGACTGGGCAGAACCTTTATCAACGTAAAGATTTCATAAGCCAGTCGAAATACGAAGGGAAACGTGTTAATCTAATAACCTGAAGCTGTTTTTAACGAAAATGACAAATACCCAGGGAATAGTTAATCATACTTAATTTGCCCCAAGTGCTCTATGCTTGTTAAATGAAAGTGTCTGGAGAAATAAACATTTGATAAAAACAAACCTAAGAACCATTTTTCTTAGGGAAACAGTCCAGCAAACATAGTGAGAGGGCTTGAACTTGGGAAGGGGACAAATAAGTCTGGGCTCACAAAGTAAGAGATTGAAAAGCAATAATTGCAACCTTATTCAAGGAGTAAACGGGAAATTGAATAAAAAATCGTCAACTGAAGTTGATGCATACAATTACATCAAATCAGAACTTAAGAACCTGGGATGGGATACAAGAAACCCTGCAATTCATTCTCTGGGACAAGTTTTTACCCAGAATCAATGCTTAAGTGACCCCGAAATCAAGAAATATTTTGAAAAAATCAGACCAGAATATATCGTTAAAATAAACGAAACAACATTGTGGGTAATTGAGGCCAAAAACGAAAGAACCAAAATTGAACAAGCTCTCGATGAAGCAGAAAATTATTACGCTAATAGAATTAATCAAAGTGTTGTGCTAACTGCATCGTTTATTTCTGGCGTAGCTGGAAACGATTCAGACGGCTACTTAATCAAAAATAAATATTTTGAAAAAGGTATTTTCAAACCAATCACTCTTAATGAAAAAGAAATGACTGGACTGCTCTCACCAGAAATAACAAAAAGGATTCTTGACACAAAATCGGCTTCGTTAAAAGACGTACCAATTGACCAAGCATCATTCATGCAAAAAGCAAAAAAAATAAATGAAATTCTACATATTGGAGCCATACCTATCAATGAAAGAGCAAGAGTAATGTCTGCTCTTCTGCTATCAACCCTTTACGAAGACCTCCCAAATCTTAATGCCAGTCCTACTGTTCTGATTGAAGATATTAATACAAGGGCAAAGAATGCTTTAACAAGAGAAGGCAAGGGCGAGTTTTTCGAATTTGTGAGACTTGCACTTCCAACAACAATTGATAACCATGTCCGTTACAAAAAAGCTATAGTTGACACACTTAGAAATTTATACAGTCTAAACATAAAATCAGCTATGAACTCAGGAACGGACGTCTTAGGGCAATTCTATGAAGTATTCCTAAAATATGGTAACTGGGCGCAGAAAATGGGAATAGTGTTAACACCAAGACACATAACAAAGTTTGCCGTTGATGTATTGGACATAACCCTTCAGGATGTTGTGTTTGACTTAACTTGCGGGACTGGCGGCTTTCTTGTAGCTGCTTTTGACCATGTAAAAGCTTTTGCTAATCCAAATCAGATTGATCGATTCAAGCAGAACAATATTTTTGGAATGGATTTACAACCTCAACTTGCCTGTTTGGCAATAGTAAACATGATTTTTAGAGGGGATGGAAAAAATAACATTGCTGATGGAGACTGTTTCAATAATTGGCTTGTTGGTACTAAAAAAGAAGGCACAGATTTAATTAGTTTTCCAATTATTCGAATTAGAGAAAAACCCGTTACGTCAGATTTAAACATGGTAACTAAAGTATTAATGAACCCATCATTTGCAATTGAGAAAAGCGACACGAAAGAATACAAATTTGTTCAGCATGCTTTAGATCAGATGGTTGATGGAGGATTGCTATTCTCTGTGTTACCGATGGGTGCTATGTATGAACAAGGAGAGGAAAAAGTCTGGAGAAGAGAAAATCTGCTAAAGGAAAACACATTATTGGCTGTTGTAACTTTTCCTCCAGAGCTTTTCCATTATACTGCTGATGTTCACACAGTGGGAATCTTCGTTAAAAAAGGAATACCTCATCCAAAGGGTCAAAGTGTTTTTTGGGCAAGAGCTATTCATGATGGTCTAATCAAGAAGAAAGATAAGCGGCTTCCCGATCCAACAGGCACAGAACCTAATAACCTGGCAACAATATTTGCCAATCTGAGAGCATTTGTTCATAATCCTTTATTTCCAGTAGAATCCATACCCGAAATGGTTAAGGTTGCTCCAATCAATTTTTCAGATAGTTCTTTGGAACTTATCTCAGAAGCCTATTTGGATAGTCAAATTCCTTCTGTTTCTGAATTGAAAAATGAGATTGATCGTCTAACACGTGAAACTGTGTCTTATCTCATAAGAAAAGGAGAGATTTGAATGGTTGTTCTCTCAGATTTGTTTATTGTTCATAATTCCAAATCTGGAGGATTTGAGAGTTATCAACAAGGTAATGTTCGTTTCATTTCAAATGGCTTTCAGAATAACGGTATTGTAGGATTAGTGGAACCAAAACCCAACGACAGAGTTTTCAATTTCAAAGGGATTTGTGTGTCAGCATTTTGTGAAGCAACGGTACAAGAACCTCCATTTTTGTCAAGAGGAAACGGTGGCAGTGGATTAATTGTTTTGGAACCTCGAAAATCAATGTCCAATGAAGAATTACTTTATTATGCAGCGTACATTAATGAAACAATACGTTGGCGGTTTTCGTTTGGACGTATGGTTAGCAAAGATAGAATAGAGCAACAAAACATCAAGGAACAAACCGGAGGAATAAGCCCAACAAGAACTATTGAACAACTTATGCCTACAAAACCAAAAAGAAAACGGAACACTCACTCTCAATATAGGGATTGTGAAATTAACTGATTTGTTCAGAGTTATTAAAGGAAGAGGCGCATACAGAGAAGACGTAGGGACAGGATTCACTCCACTGATTTCAGCTACAAGCAAAAACAATGGAGTTTTAGACTACGTTGACTTATCTCCAATATTTTGTGTTCCTGCAATAACTGTAGAAAGAGTAAGCGGACAAGCTTTTGTGCAATTGGCTGAATTTGCCACCGTTCCCGCTGATGTGTCAGTGCTTGTTCCAAAAAATGTGGAAATGCCTCTTGAAGTTTTTTTTATGGTAGCTGCCATAATCAATTTAGAGAAATGGCGTTACTCATATGGCCGTAAACTAACATCCGGGCGACTGAAGAAAATGGAAGCCCCAATAACTGTTGATCAGAATGGGAAAGTAGATATTGGCTTAGTGGATGTTTGATTCAACAATGCTATGGCTGGAAAGAAATTAATGAGACGTTTCTTAAGAGAAAACTGAAGTCCGCATAAAATCAAGAGATCAAATTCAGGGACTTCTAAACGCTTTGAAGGCGAAAAATATTGCAAGGCAAAACTGAACTGGTATTCTTATTTGAGAGTGTTCTATTATCTGGTTGCACAATAAAACTTGCGATTTTTAGTAGTCACTACCGATGTTCGTTCAATAATTAAGCTGCTTTTTCGTAGGCAGTTTTAACGAGATCTATTATATCATCAATATCTTTTTCTTTTTCAACATGAACATAAACCCAGTCTCCGACCGAGTACGGGGTTATTTTTGGGTGTGTAACATCTTTTATTCCCCTCAAATCAAGTCTTAGCCATTTCTTCTTTACATGAACCTGGCAGAATGTCACTCTCCGCATAAATGGTAGATAGTCCTGTGTTGGTGTGCCAACTTTTACATCTGGTCCAAGCGTAAGAATTCTTACTCGAAGTGTTTCATAAAGCGTTTTTAGCGCTTCTTTGCCTTTGAAATGGTCATCTTCGGCTTTTGGTGGTCTCATTATTCTATCAGCTTTACTGGAATCAACTATTGCCTTGAAAACTATACCTTTCTTCTCTCCTTCACAAATGTCGTACTCAATTAGCTGCGTATCAAGTTCGAGTGCATAGGCTGCTCCTTTAGTATGTTCATCATATTCTCCAGCAATTATCATAATTCTAATATCATTAGCGATCGTTTCCCCAGTCTTCAATAATTCTGGTTTGTACTTTCTAACTGCTTTGTCTATCCATTCAAAATGAGTAGTACACCAATAATAATAGTGCATAGCTTGGATCAATGCATCCCTTTCTGAGTTGCCTGGTTTCTTATATTCGATAATCACAGGTCTAAAGTCTTCATCTATCGCGAGGGTGTCAATAACTCCCACACCAACACCCAAATAAGAAGAAACGAACCTCAGACCTTCTTCAAAATCCTTCAAGTGCTTTTCAAAAAGACTTTGTATTTCAGCTTCCTTGATTTGGGTATCACTAACGCTTTTCAAAAAGACAATTTCAGCCACTTAGACACCATCCATACTAAATCAGCTGTTGGCAATAAATAATTTCGGGTATAAGACTGCGGAGGCTTAAGCTTTTGTATTTCACGCTCAGAAAAATGGCTTGAAGAATAAACTGGCTAAATGAATCGAATAATCAACTCTTTTTTAGCTCGGTCAGAACCAAAATCAATGAGTTAAATATGGCAATACAAACAAGAATCTTAGGGTGAAAAAACTGCTAAGTAAAATTGAGATTGAATTCTTAAAATCTCCTGAAAGTTTTAACGCAAACTATGCCTACGGGATAAAGCATCGCTTAAATTGCAAAGTTAAAACACTACGAGAAGAATTAGAGTTATTGAAGAAAAGTGGGTTCTTAAATCTTACAGGAAATAGTAATAATCTAACAGATTTTAATAAGATACCCCCGAACAATCAGGGGCAGAATCGAGTCGCTTTTATTGAATCAAGATGGTGGGCCGAGCCGGACTCGGACCGGCGACCTTTGGCTCGTAAAGCCAACGTCCTAACCAGGCTAGACGACCGGCCCACAGAGTTGTTTGATAAAATGACTGCATAGGTTAATATTAGAATTTTGTTTCTTGAATATAGAATTTACTTGTTTTCGCAGAACATAGAGTATTAGCTTGTAATTGAGGAGCTGCTGTTGCTGATGCTGCCGCAACTGAATTGTGCACAACCGTTGCATCTATCAGAAATACCAAGAGCCAGGCATTACCTGTTGTGGGAAAAGTTGCTGCAATTATTGTTACAACTGCACGCTGCGCACGGGTTACAACTTCTACATAGTTCAACCCAGAATTAAACAACTTACCCTTCACTGAAACCTGGAGCTTTTTGACAAAAAGCTTCTAAACAGGTAGATGATAATTAGAATGTTGATCATTACTCTAATTGTGCTGATTCAGATTCCACAGTAGATTACGTTTTTCATGCTTGTGCTTAATGTGTAACTTAAAGTGAATATGGCAAAAGCGAAACCCAATCTTTTCACGGTCTATGGGTTTCTGTTTGAGCCAATGTTTTTCCTCAAAATAATTTATTGTGGCAAATCTAGATTTATGATTAATGGTAAAGGAAAGCGACTATTCAGGCTGATGACGTTTGGAAGTTGAATAGGGAAATTTTAAAATGCAAACCAGATGAGTAGAGTAAGCATTGTGAGGAACCTTCGAATTTGGAACTGAAAAGTTTTAGAGCAATCTTATCAACACACTACCAGTTAATCGGGGTTCTCATTGCAACATTAATCGTTTTAGCATCCATGGGAACTTACACAAATTGGGATGCACAAACAGAGTTTGAAGCGGCATCCAGTGTAATTACAAAGGGATATCCTTACGTAACTACAGGACTAATTATAGACCAAGCGCCCTTAGCATTCTATATGACAGCCCCCGTTCTGCTTTTGTTGGGCTTGTCATATGTGAACGCTGTAAGTTTTGTGACTGCGTTGGGAATTGGCAGTGTTACACTCGTCTATATTTTGGGCACTTTACTGTATGGGAAACGAACAGGTTTGGTGGCTGCAACGTTATTTGGAATAGTTCCATGGCAAGTGTTCATGGCAAGAATCTACCTGATTGACGCACAATACCTGTTTTTGGGTTTGATTTTCCTGATTTTAGGGGTTATTGCGGTTAAGCGGAATTCTGATAAGTTACTTTCGCTTTCGGGACTATTGTTCGCTTTGGCGTTTTTGACCAAGCTGTTTGCAATTTTCCTGCTAGTTCCCTTCTTGCTTGTAGTTTTGCTTAAGAGAAAAGAAAGCGGCTTTAAAATTACGTTAAAGAAAGTGCTGATTTTCCTTATTCCGTCGATTATTTTGCAGATTGTGTGGTTTGGCGCCTTTGCAAACCAACATTTTTTTGGAGTTTACGTACCAAGCGACTTTACGCATCCAGATCTAATCACAAATCCATCTTTGGTGTTTTTGCCGCGAATTTTCGTCGAAAGCGCTGGCTGGTTTTTGATTGCGGCCGCTGTTTTCTCACTTGTTTTATCGGTTTCTTGTAGGCACTTGTATGCGAGAAAATTGTGGGTTGACGCAGTTTTCTTCGTCACCATTCTGGCGGTTGTTGGAGTGGACCTGACCTTGGTGTTCGTTAGGAATTTGCTGGTGCCTTACGTATCCGCATTTAAATACAATTATGCAGCTTTGCCGTTTCTTTGCTTGCTAGCGGCATCTTTAGTGCATAAAGGTGGGATACTGTTAGGGTCGATGGGGAAGCGGAAGATTAAACTGTTTCTTGCTGGGTTTGGGCTTGTTTTATTGGTTGCTTCGTTGCTGGAGAACCTTTTGTTCCTCAACCACACGCAGCCTTATTCGTTGATTGATTTCAAAGTTGATTATGTTGGTCATTATTTTCCATTTTATGTGTTTACGTCTGTTGGCAGCTATTTCCAAGAATGGCATTACATCGCAGTTGCTATAATCGTTCTCAGCTTTGCGGCTCCATTTTTAGTGAGCGCTTTGAAGAAACAGTTTAGTTAGTTATTAGGTGTTCTTTCAAGTTGATTTTGGAAGCGAGTTGTCCTTTTGTGCCTTTTTTGAAAGCAGAAAAACAACAATTGAAATAGCTAGTAGTAAGCTAAGGAAGAGAAACATTCCCGCATACCGCAGGGTGGTTGCAAAGATTGCACCGCTGACTATTGGTCCAAGCGTTTGTCCAATGTCCATTGTAGTTGACAAAAACCCCATTGAGGCACCTACAAGTGAGGCTGGCACCAAGTCACAAACACAGGGCGAAGTTGAAGAGAGAACTGTTGCAAACGAAACCCCATAAGCAATCGCTAACATTAGCAGCACTGGAAACTGGGTAGTGAAAGGGATTGCCGCAATTAAAATACCGCTAGCTACGATTCCTACAACGATTGGTTTAGTTCTGCCTATCCTATCAGAGATTCTTCCAATTAGAGGTCGAGCAACAACCAACGCTACTATTTCACTCCCCGTGATGATCCCAACCGAAAGAAGATCCAGCTTTGCAACTTCAGTCAAGTATCCTACAATAAAGAACTCGACTGAACCAAAAACAAAGTATTGAACCGCCTGAACAAAACTGACGCCTAAAACTTGAGAGTTCTTTATTATAGTTAGCCATCCGCCAAACATTTTTCTATGCAACTTATCAGAAGGGGCTGGCTCATATCCAAAGTTTTTTCTTTCAGACAAAAACAGTAACGCAATGGCAAAAGCGGTTACACCCGCAATTCCCACCGCAACGTAGAGAGTAAAGAAGCTTTTTGAGGTTGCAAAAAGTATGTAACCGCCTAAAAACGGTGCCAAAGCTCTGCCAACCGCAGTTGCAGAATTAAAAAGTGAAATACGTTCCCCACGCTTTGTTGGAAACAACGTTGCGATTGAGGCTTCAGCCACTGGAATAAAGATTGCAGTTGCAAACCCATGGTAAAACCGTACAAGTGCAAGCGTCCACCACGAATCAACCCCTAAATACAAGAAGGGAGCTGAAGCGAAAACGAAAGCGGCAAACAAAAGAACTTTTCTACGACCAAAAACGTCTGAGAGTGAAGCTGCAGGTAAACTGATTAGTATACCTGGAATTGTTGCAACGGCAGCAACTACTCCCAACAACTCGTCGGGGGTTCCAAGGCTTGTTGCGAAGGGTTTTAACACAGGATTCTTCGACATGGTTGAGCTAAGGATTGCAAATAAGCCCATTATGCATATTATTAGAAAGAAGGCTCTTTGTATCCACTTAAGTCTAATCATACCGCAGTCAAAATGAAAGCGTGATTAAGAACTATTTTTTATTTTCCGTCTTCGCCAAAAGAAGTGGTTTATTAGGGGTGCTTTCTTTTTGTTTAAGGGTTTAATTGTTGAGGCAAGAGATTGAGCGTTTTTACAAGAATCCGGCGAAACGAGTATTTCAAGTCGGCACTGGTTATTCTTCTAATTGTTTGTGTGGTTTTAGGGATTTTCTTTGGGGTACAATTCGCCCTCGGCACATCAGTTCCAATCAGGGTAGTGGAAAGCGGCAGCATGTGCGTGCCCTACGATGGCCTTTGCAACGGCTGGAGTCACCCCTTCGAACAAACACTCCATGTAGGCGACATAATAGTTATTCAGAAAGTAAACCCAGCAGACCTTAATGCCAACTACCCCAACAGCGACATAATAGTTTATGAAAACCCAAACGACCCAACATCCACCCCTATCGTTCACCGCATAGTTGAAACATACACAATCAACGGCACACTGTACGTTCAGACCAAAGGCGACGGCAACAGCGGCGACAAATGGCCAAAAATACCTTCACCTCAAGAATACGATTCCCGCACCCTCTGGAGCAGCGGACAAGGCGTTCCCCAAGACCTTGTGATAGGCAAAGTTGTTATGCGCATTCCATACTTTGGGTGGGTTACTCTTTTCTTAAGGAACAATCCTTGGGGCCTGCCAATTGTAATCGGACTTATACTGCTGCTGGTAGTTCTTGAATTTGTCATCCCCATTGTAAAAGGCAAGAAAGATAAGCCTGAAGAAGAACAAAATAAGATTGCTGAGGATAATTCTACTTCAATAGGTTTGTAACAAAGTCTGGGTGCTTAGCATCTACGTTATCGCCTGAAATCTGTTTTACACTTATTTGTCCAAAGAATTGGAAACCGTTGCTATTGCTTTGAGGTATTTGCTAGTTCTTTAGCCCATCCGCGGATTTCTTCCCAATCGCGCAACTCGTAAACGCCAGGTGGTGACTCTTTGAAGCCATCTTTTTCTAGCTGCGGTCTAAGGAAACCAAGTGTTCTTCTTGTTATAATATTCATTTTGTTAAAGTCCAAAACGCCGCCAAAAAAGCCCAAGCTTAATGGTTGAAGATTGTACTTGGCAACTTTGTCTTCGAGTTCCATTCTTCGGGTTTTTTTTAGTTCCTCTATTTTTCCTTCCCGTTCGGTGACTGTTTTCATTGTTGAAATAAAAAGTGCGACTTTTTTTTGGAGAAGTTCTTTTTGGAATCTTTTTAGGAAATCTTCGGCTTCACCTGTCCACCTTGCGAATTGCATGCCGCTGCCCACGATGATTAAGTTGAATAGAGAGATGTCTTTGATTTTATTTTCTTTTGCATTTACCACTTTAACTTCAAAACCTTCTGCCTGAAGGACTTTAGCAATTTCTTCAGATGTGCCAGCAGTTGCGCCGTACCTTGTACCATAAACAATTAGCGTTTTCATAATGACACAAACATTTGAGTTTGAGACACTTAACTTATTATGTTTTTTGGCTTGGAAAAAATAGCTTTGTAACCGTTAGAAATGAGTTTATATACTGAATAGACTTATTTTTTGTAGGGATAATTTTGGCTTCTCAAAAACTATTAGAATATTTAAACCAGGGCATAGCCCGTGAACTTCAAGTCAGCATACAATACATGTGGCAGCACGTGCAGGTTACCAGCACCGATGGTGTCATCGTAGAGAACATTCTCCGCAAAACAGCCATAGCCGAAATGAAACATGCCGAACGCCTCGCCGAACGCTTAGACTACCTCAACGGCGTAGCCACAACCAAACCTGACCCAATTTTCGTACGCGGCAGCCTTATCGAAATGCTCAAACAAAATGAGCAAGACGAAGAAAAAGCCATCATCCTATACAAACAGGCAATTCAGGTGGCGGCGGAAGAAGGCGACTACACCACTAGGAGGTTGCTTGAAGAAATTTTAGCGGAGGAAGAAGACCACATAAACACGTTTGGTAAATTGCTCGTGGGTATGACTGAACCGTTTACACAACCAGAAACATCACAAATAGAATAAAGAAAAATTAAGAAGGATTTAGCGTAGTTTCATAAGGACCATTTCGGCTGCCAGCACCATGGGTTCCCATGTTTCGCTAAGCGGTGGCGCATATGCGGTGTCAGCTTTTGTTAATTCTCGGACGGTCATACCTTTTTGGATAGCAAAGCTCAAACAGTTTATGCGCTGGGTAACTTCTTCGCCGCCTACTACTTGTCCGCCGACTATGCGTTGAGATTCTTTTTCAACGACCAGTTTTATTTTTATTGGTTTGGCACCTGGGAAATAGTCAGCTTTGGTCTTGCTGCTAATGGTTCCGGTGACTACTTCCATGCGGTTGCGTATGGCTGCGGTTTCGGTTAAGCCTGTGTTGCCTGCTTCAATCTCAAAGAGCCTTGTGACTGCTGATGCCAGTATACCACTGAACTGTGAGTAGTCTCCTCCTGCGTTTGCTCCAGCCACTTTGCCTTGGCGAACCGCAATTGTGCCAAGCTGTGCGCACATAGGTTTGTGGGTGATGATGTTTGGGGCTTCGGCACAGTCGCCAATAGCGTAAACATCTTTTACGTCGGTTTCCATTCGTCCATTAGTCTTGATTGCTCGGGTCTCTCCAAGCGGAATACCGGCATCTGAGGCGAGCTTTGTGTTCGCGCGTACACCGAAGGCACTAATGAACAAGTCAGCTTCGATTTTTTCGCCGCCAGCGATAACAGCTGTGACTTTGTCTTCGCCAAGAAATTCTTCGACACCTTTGCTATTGAGAATGATCATGCCTTTCTCCTGCAGATGGTCTGAGACTACTTTTGCCATGTCTGCATCAAGCAACTGAGGTAAAATCTGAGGCAGCATTTCAACGATAGTAACTTTGAGGCCTCTCTCAATTAAGCCCACGCCGACTTCCAAACCGATTAAGCCTGCACCCATTATAACAGCTGATTTCGCACCTTCTTCAACCGCTGCAACGATTTTTTCGCCATCTTCTATGGTTCGTAGACTTAGGATGCCGGGTTTCTCTTTGCCTTTAATCTGTGGCATAAATGAGTCCGCGCCAGTTGCAATTACGAGGCTATCGTAGGGTAACACTTCAACGGTTCCTTCTTTGGTGGAAACTGTCACGGTTTTGTCTTTGGTGTTAATTGCTGTAGCTTTGGTTTCGGTACGCAAATTGAGTTTAAGCATTTGGAAGTATGCTGGAGCATAAACTATTAAATCGTGAAAACACGCTATTTGTTCACTGATCACGAATGGTAAGCCGCAACGTGAGTACCCTGCATTCTTTTCCTGGGTGACTAAAGTGATTTCAGCTGTTCGGTCTTTTTTGCGGGCAGCTGAGGCAGCTTCAACACCTGCGGCGTTAGCACCGATTATTAGAACTCGTCTAGACATCCGTTTTGCCTTCACTTATTATTTACTAGCAACTTGCGCTTTGTGCCATTCAATGGCTTTGTCAAAATCCATTAAGTTCGCGAGTTCTGCTTGTAGGTTTGAGGGTTTAACGACGAGTAACCATCCTTTTGTGTATGGATCTTCGTTTAGGGTTTCGGGCTTTGATTGAACCTCGTCGTTGACTTCTTGAATTGTTCCACTTACGGCGGCAACAAGGTCAGTTACTGCTTTTACAGATTCCAAAGTTCCATAGGGCTCACCCTGCTTAACTTCTGCTCCGGCGCTGGGTAATTCTGCGTAGACAATTTCGCGCAGAGACTTTTGGGCGTAATCCGTGATGCCCATGCGGATTTTGTCGCCTTCAACTTTAACCCATTCAAAATCTTTAGAGAAATAGAGACCTTCTGGAACTTCGTACGATTCAACTTTCACCATGACATAAACCTTCTAAATGTTATTAAGTTACCAAATTAGCATCCAACATAAAAGGTTTAATGAAAAAGAAAATAGGATTTAGCGTTCTCGCTTGCCCGCTATCCATTCTTCCGTCCATTCCCGCGCTTGCGAATCAGGCACTTGGATTGGCGGATGTTTAAACGCATACGAGGACATACTGAGTAGCGCACCTGTGATTTTTCGGTCCAAAGCGATTTTGGCTGCGCGGATAAGGTCTATGACGACGCCTGCGCTGTTGGGTGAATCTTCAACTTCGAGTTTTACACTGATGTTTAGGGGGCGGTCACCGAATTTTCGGCCTTTGAGTGAGATGTAGCAGATTTTTTTGTTCTTAAGGAAAGGTACGTAGTCTGAGGGGCCAATTCTTGTTGGCAAAGCATAGGGGACAAGGCTTGTTACAGCTTCGGTTTTGCTTATACGTTTTGATGTTAAACGGTTTTCAACTGTCATATTTTGGAAGTCTGTATCTCCACCTAGGTTTAGCTGGTAGGTTTCGTCAACAATGACGCCACGGTCCAAGCAGAGACGCACAAGATTTCGATGGAGGATGGTCGCACCCACCTGACTTTTAATATCATCGCCTAAAACGGGTAATCCTGCATTCTCAAACTTTTTAGGCCACTCTTTTGTTGGATCGGATCCGATGAATTCAGGCATACAGTTAACGAAAGCGCATCCTGCGTCCATGGCGCATTGCGCGTAGAATCTTACTGCATCATGACTTCCGACTGGAAGATAATTTACGAGAACTTGTGCCTTTGTTTCTTTTAGAGTTTTAACGACGCTATCTTTTGGAGTTTTGCTGTCGTCGTAAACATTGAAGGTTTCCCTCATGTGGGGTGCTACGCCATCAAGAATTGGTGCTGGAGAAACTTTAACGCCTAAATTTGGGACTTCAGCGAATTTTTCGCAGACATTAGGTTTAATCCAAATGGCTTCGGAGAGATCTAGTCCTATTTTGGCTTTGTTAACTTCAAACGCCGCGACAAAATGAATATCGCGTATGTGGTATCCGCCATAGTTCACGTGCATAAGCCCTGGAACCGATGTATTTTCCTCAGCATCCTTATAGTACTGAGTTCCTTGAATGAGGGCTGATGCGCTGTTGCCAACGCCTATGAGTGCTACGCGAATTTCAGGCATGAAACATTAACCATCCGATGAATTGATTTAGGTTAGGCTTAATGTGCGTCTACGCTATAACTTTTTCTAAAGAAACAATGTTTTTTTTAATTGTAGTGGAATGTCTCTTTAGCTGTCGGTGTTGACGGATTTTTTTGTTTTCATTAATCGTGTCTTCGACTATAAGTTGGGCTAAGCGGCAGAGTTAACATAGGCTGAAAAACTTCGAATTCTTTTTTTGTTGTATATTAATCTTTGACTTTTAGCCTTCGTTAAAAAGCTAATCGCTGAATATCTAGAGTACTTGCGAGCCAAAGACAAAATCTCCAAAAAAGAAAAATAGAGTTTTCCTATCAAAATTATTGTCGCAAAATTAAAAGGGAACGGTCGACAACTAAATATTCAACTGGTGAAACATTGAGCACAAACGAAATCGCCGTTTCTTATGAACCATTCAAAGAAATTGTAATTATGGAAAAAACCCGTTTTAACAGCCCTGAAGAAATCGCTCGCTTTACCTCAGTGATTGCTGGCGGCAAATTAGCAGGGTTATACTGGGTTGATGGTGTAGTTTTTCTATATTTTCCACTAACAGCTTCAACAGCAATTGTTGCTAAAGAGCTGCTTGAGAAACATAAGGTCTACTGGACTTTTGTCGGTTACGCAATGATGCCTAAGTACATGCAGATTATTGAAACCAAGGAAAAGATGATTGTGCCAGTGGTTGAGATTACGTCAGATCCTATTTTGAAGGCGGTTGCTCTTTGGCTTAAGGAACAAAAGCAGTAAGGCTATGTTTTGCCAAAAATAGTTTTCTTGGGCACAGTCTTTTCTGGTTCAGGCAATGGAAGAAAATTCGTTTGTTTACCCTGGGTTAAACGGCAGATCGAGGAAAATCTTGGTTTTTCGCCTTACCCTGGAACCTTAAATCTACATCTGAATAAAGAGAATACAAAAAAGAAAATTCTATTAGAAAACGCCACTCGAATAATGATTGAACCACAGGCAGGCTATTGCGCAGGCGTATTATTCAAAGCGAACATTGAGTCATTGGAGTGTGCGGTTGTAGCTCCTAAAGTCCCTAAGTATCCAAGCAATGTATTAGAGATTATATCACCATTATGCCTGCGGGAGTATCTAAAGTTGACAGATCGCAGTTTCGTAACAGTATCGGTTAGCGTTTAGATTTGCAGGCTTTTTTGAATGCTTCCATATATTCGTCTGCGCAACCAGATTTTTTCAGGTATGAGCCATAGGTTACCAGCGCCTTTATGGCTCGGACTGCATCTTCAGGGGATTCAAACGAGGGAATGCCAAGCTTGTCGAAGCGTTTTCGGGTGTAGAAAGCCATTTCTGTTTCACCAATGTCACACATAACTATGGGTTTGTTGTAGTTTTCCGCGACTTTTGCTATACCATCGATGTACACTTCTCGGAGCCCGGGCATGTGATGAAGTCCAAGAAGAATTATTCCGCAAATCGTAGGATCCTGGAACATCAGGTCAGCAGCCATAACAAACATGTCATCAATAACGGAGCCTGTTAGGTCAACGGGATTAGATGTTGCTGCAATCTTTAAAATGATATTTTGATCTTTTAGTTCTTGGAATTTCTGCAAGGTCACCTCGGAGAAACGCTCCACTGTTAAACCCAAAGCTTCGCATTCGTCAACAGTCATAACTCCGGGTCCGCCCGCATCGGTTAAGATGCCAATGTTTTTGCCCATAGCTGGGGGTTGCATAGCTAAAGCTTTGCCGATGTCGAAGAATTCTTCCATGTCACGCGCCCTGATTACTCCACCTTGCTCGAAAGCGGCGGCGTAGATTTTGTCTGAGCCTGCAATGGCACCTGTGTGGGATGCTGCGGCTCGTGCACCGGCAGCGCTTCTGCCTGATTTGATGATAACGACGGGTTTTTTGACTGTGACTTTTTTTGCAATTTTGAGAAATTCCCGTCCAGCAGTGATGTCTTCAAGATAAACAAGGATAACTTTGGTTTCTTTATCATGTAAAAGGTAATGGAGAATATCGGACTCGGTAACATCACATTTGTTGCCAAAACTAACGAATTTGCTAACGCCCATCTGCCGCCCAGTCAAGTAGTCCAAGGCTGCTACGCCAAACGCACCGCTTTGCGTAATCATAGCAATGTTGCCAGGCAGGGGTCTTGGAGTTGCGACGACTTCTTCTCCAGTTGTTAGAATTTTTGTTTCGGGAAGAAACAGGGTGTCGATACCTGTTTTTGAGTAATAAACACCTAAACAGTTGGGTCCTAAAACGCGTATTCCGCCCTTTGCGGCTGCTGCAACTACTTGGTCTTCAAGTTCCCTATTTCCAACTTCTTTAAAACCTGAACTGATGATTATGGCGGTTTTAACTTCCTTAGCCGCTGCCTCCTCCATTATGGAAGGCACAAACTTGGCTGGAACAATAACTACGATTAATTCGATTTTACCTGGGATTTGACTTAGGGACTGGTAGCATTTGAATCCTAAAATTGAGTCTTCGTTTAGGTTAACGGGGTAGAGTTCACCTTTGAAGACGCCATGTTGCTTGTTGGTGACGAAGTTTTTGAAAATAACGTGACCTGCTTTGTCAACTTTTTTTGTAGCTCCGATTACTGCTACTGAATGTGGATTAAAGAAGGCATCCATCTTCTGTAGTGTTTCTTCCATACCTTATCCCCAGTATCGCTTAGTGCTTCTGAACCGTATTTTTATGTGTTACTCTCAAAGAAAACTATTTTTTGCTACTTCATTATTTGTTTTCTGGTGTATTAACTTTCTTTGGACGTTTTGCGTACAATTACTATGGGTTTATGGCGGATTGCTTCAATCATCTCCCAAGTCACATCATTAACCTCAACATGAAACCTTGCAGCCATATCCCATACTGTAGCACCTGAACCTGGACCACGCGCTTTATCAGCGATATTTGTGATTTTCAAAGCTTCACTCGCCAAGAGATTACAGCCAGCTGCAGTGAGCGGAGTGGAACTTTTCTTGAGCCTAAGAATTCGACCAAGAATGAAAGTGGTACTCGCGCCCAGTGAATGAATGCCTATGAGAGGATTTGGCCTAGGAGTAAAAAAGAAACTGCGAAACTTGTAGGTTTTATCTGTATCAGCAATTATTACACAAACATTTTTTTTCAGTTTTTCCTGGATGTGCTTTTGGATTTTCTGAGCTATTTCCATTGTATTTTTCAATGGCAAGCTTACATACGAATAAGGCAGGTTAGATCCGTCGATTCCACCTTCAGAACCGAACATAAACGCCTGCCAAAACCCAGCATACTGCAAGGCTACTTGTTTATGGCGACTACCAGACTCCAAGGGATAATTTCGAAGCCGTCTTAGCAATCGCGGACCAAAACCAACTAAAATTCCAAGAGGGTACCCCCAAACAACACGCATCCAAATTCGAGCCAAAATCTTCGCGGTCAAGCTTGGGTTAACGGTAGTTTCGTCAACCATGTTGTCCAGCGCGGTAGAAATTGCTTTTTCTGAAACTACAACAAAGTCGCCATTTTCAACTTTGTTTTCTATTGCGTTGATGATTTTATCATTGTAGTTGCTGTTGGGTTTCCAGTAATTGGTTGTTATCGCTAGTGTAGTGTACTTGGTCATCAATTGGACAC
The DNA here is from genome assembly GCA_963708495.1 of Candidatus Bathyarchaeota archaeon. Lineage (GTDB taxonomy): Archaea > Thermoproteota > Bathyarchaeia > Bathyarchaeales > Bathycorpusculaceae > Bathycorpusculum. Next base: position 350,868 of record CAVPSS010000001.1, on the reverse strand, counting down.
GCTACAAAAGCACTGTTTGAGTTTTGCCCTAATAAAGGCTTAATTCTACTGATCACTACCAATTGGAATGGTGTCGACTTTTAAAAGAGCGCGTATGGGAACCCTTGGTTGTTTTGGTGCAATTTACCTTTTATTGGAATCTGGTGTCCGCACACGGGGCATTTCATGTCGTTTGTTAGGTTCCATTGGGTAATGTCGAAGCTGTTGCGTTTGATGACTGCTGTATCGCAACGGGGGCAATATGTGTTCTCGGCGGCATGACCGGGTATGTTTCCGATGTAAACGTAGTTTAACCCTTGGTTCTTAGCAGTTAGGTATGCTTGTTCCATCTCCTTCACCCCTGTTGCAGATACGGAAGTCATTTTATACTCGGGATGAAAACGAAGCAAGTGAAAAGGTGTGTCTGCTCCGAGATAAGTTTTGATCCATTTAGCCATTTCACGGATTCTATCCAAGGAGTCACCTATTTTTGGAACAACTAGGTTGGTGAGTTCTATGTGGACTCCGGCGAGTTTGAGTTCTTTTAGGGTTTCGTAGATTGGTTCCACGCTTGGCACGGACATGACTGATTTGTAGAAGTCGGGGTCTCCTCCACCTTTAAAATCAATGGTTGCTGCATCCAAATGCGGGGCAATTGTCTTGACTGCTTCAGGAGTCATGTAGCCGTTGCTAACAAACGTGTTAAACAAGCCTGCTTCATGTGCAAGTTTGGCGCTGTCATAGGCATACTCCATAAAGATGGTTGGTTCAGTATAGGTATAACTAATTCCTTGGCACCCAGCGTTCTGCGCTGACTTCACAACTTCTTCTGGAGGAAATGGGTTACCGGCGACTTCGTGGTCTTGGCTTATCATCCAATTATCGCAGAATTGGCAGCGAAAATTGCAGCCTGTTGCAGCAATCGACATAACCAAGGCGCCAGGGTTGAAATGTGAGAGCGGTTTTTTGCTAATAGGGTCAACGCCTACAGAGACGGCTTTTCCGTAATTGAGGGCGTAAAGGGTGCCGCCTTGGTTTTTTCGAACCATGCAAAACCCAGTTGAATCGTCACTGATTAGGCAGCGCCTTGCGCAAAGGCAACATTTTACTTTGCCTTCACTTTGGCGTTCATAAAGGATCGCTTCATGGAAAGACATAACAATCCACAAAGATAATAGATGGTTTTTGTTTAAAAGTATAACTTACAAAAACGCCTTCTTTTCCTAATCATTTAGCGGCATACTACGGTTCAGCAGTTTTCTCACATTAGGTCTATAGTGTTACCTATCGGTTTACGCATTATTTGGATATAGCCCCAGAATCATTTCCGGCAGCATTCCCACAGCATAAATATGTAATCCTTGCAGTAATCTTCCAAATGCCACAACATGTTGAAAAAACTCTCCCACAACCACAACAACAACCAAACAAACCCCAAACCACAACCCAACACCAAAAACAAACCCACAACAAACCCCCTATAAAAACACACACACAAAAAAACCCACAACAACAACCAAAAGAAAATATCATTTCCAACAAAATAAAGCTCATTAATACGCAACCTGCAGACTTCACAAAGCCTAAAAATAAAAGTAACCAAAAACTTACCTAATACTTCAAACACAGTTAGCGCGAGAAATAAGATTTGGAAAACTTAATAAACGCCTCATAAAAGAATACCCAAAAGTAATTTATTGAAAATGAAAAAATCGATGTTGAATCACGGAAAAAATTATGGTTTTTTGGTTTGCAACAGTGGTTTGTGAAAGCAACTGTATTCGCCTGTGTGGCATGCTGGACCTGTCTGTTCAACTACATAGAGAAGTGAGTCATAGTCGCAGTCGGTTGAGACTGATACGATTTTTTGCGTGTTTCCCGAGGTTTCGCCTTTCACCCATAGTTCGTTTCGGGTTCGGCTCCAATATGTGCCCTTGCCCGTTTTGAGCGTGTTCTCGATGGCTTCACGATTTGCGTATGCTTGCATTATCACTTCCTTGGTTTTTGCGTCTTGCACAATGACAGGTATGAGTCCGTTACCTTTGTTGAAGTTTAACTTTTCTAGCAATTCCTTTGTTGTCATTGTCTAATTGTCACCCCCCTCTTTCGCAGGTAATCTTTCACAACTGGGACTGGATAATTGCTGTAATGGAAGATTGAAGCTGCTAATGCTGCGTCCGCTTTGCCCTCTGTTAAAACATCTAGGAGGTGCTTCGGTTCTCCTGCGCCGCCACTTGCGATGATGGGCACGTTGACGCGTTCGGATATGGCGCGGGTTAATTCGATGTCGTAACCGTCTTTTGTGCCGTCCTTATCCATCGATGTCACGAGGAATTCGCCTGCGCCTATCTTCTCCGCCTGCTTTGCCCATGCTAAAGCGTCAATGCCTGTCGGCTTGCGCCCTCCATAAGTTACAACTTCAAACCACAATTTGCCCTCAGCAGTGTCAACAATGATTTTTCCCTCGCTTACCGCGCGGTTTCTTCTCGCATCAATAGCACAAACTACACATTGCCTACCAAAAACTTCGGCTAATTCAGTTAGTACTTTGGGGTTTTCCACAGCTGACGTATTAACCGACACTTTATCAGCACCACTACACAAAACAAGCCTTGCATCCGACACATTACGAATTCCGCCTCCGACAGTAAAAGGGATACTAATAGCTTTGGCAACGCCTTCAACGACACCTCGAAGAATATCTCTCTTCTCCGAAGAGGCTGTTATATCAAGGAAAACCAGTTCATCTGCGCCATCGTCGGAGTAGCGTTTAGCCATCTCAACTGGTTCACCGGCTTGCTTTGGATTAAGAAAGTTTATGCATTTAACCACTTTCCCGTGGTCAACATCTAAGCATGGAATGATACGTTTTGCGAGCGGCATGTTTTAGGCTCCTATTTTTTGCATGGCTTCTTTCAGGGTGAAACGCCCCTCATAAAGGGCTTTACCGATAACTGCACCTTCAACGCCGATTTCTTTGAGGGCTGCTAAATCACCTATGCTGCCGATTCCGCCTGCCGCCACGATTTTGGCGTTGGGATAATCACTGGCTTGGTTGAGCGTCTGCAGGTCTGGACCAGTAAGCATCCCATCTTGGACAATAGAAGTTATCAGAAAACGGCGGACACCAAGACCAGTGTACTTTTCAAGCGCATCTTCCACGGTCATTGCAGTGGCAGTTTTCCATCCTTCAACCATGATAAGCCCATCCTTGTTGTCTAAAGCTACGATGACAGATTCGGCACCGAATTTTTTCTGGATTTTGCCGATTGCCGAGGGATCACTAAAGGCTAAAGCACCGAGGATGACTTGGGTGATGCCTGTTTGGAAAAGTCTTTCTGCAATTTCGAAGCTGCGTATTCCTCCGCCAACTTGAATAGGTAATTTAACGTTTCTTGCAACCTCAGCTATGACGGAGTGGTTATCACCAATAGCGAAAGCTGAGTCTAAATCGATAATGTGCAGTTTGCAAGCGCCTTCATCGCGCCAACGTTTCGCGGCTTCCACTGGAGAGCCGAATTCGGTTTCATAGATTTTGGCGGTTTTTGCTACGCCGCGGGTTAAACGCACGATTTTTCCATTCATTAAATCTATTGCTGGAATTAACTGCATAATAATCACTTAACTACAGTTTTTAAGAAGTTTTTTAGAATTTTCAAGCCAACATCCCCTGATTTTTCGGGGTGGAACTGGGTGCCGTAAATGTTTTTGTTGGCTACCGCTGAAGTGAAGGTTGTTCCGTACTCGGTTGTAGTGCAAACTATCTTTTTATCTTTGGGCACTGGATAGAGAGAGTGCACAAAGTAAACGTATGTACTCTGGGCGATATCTTCGAATAGCTCATTTGGTTTTAGGATGTTAAGAGTGTTCCAACCCATATGAGGAACCTTCACGGTGTTAGGCAATTGCATGTTTTTGCCCTTGAAGAGAGCTAATCCTTCACCTGGTCCTTCTTGACTTGATTCAAAGAAAAGTTGTAAACCCAAACAAATCCCAAGAAGCGGCGTTCCTTCTTGAATTTTGGCTTGAAGGATTTCTTTAGCTGCGTCGAGCTTGCTTGAGGCTGCAGTGAAGCTTCCGACACCTGGCAATGCGATTGCGTCTGCTTTCGCCAAGTCTTCTGCTGCGGTGGCGATTGATACGGCTAAGCCTACTTTTTCCAACGCGATTTTAAGGCTGAGAAGGTTGCCGACACCGTAGTCAAATATGACGATTTCTGGCATCAGATGACACCTTTGGAGCTGGGCACGCCTTTGCGCCTTGGATCCACTGCTATTGCTTGGCGTAGTGATAATGCGAGGGCTTTGGTAGCAGCTTCAGCTTTGTGGTGGTCGTTGCTGCCGTATTCAACGAAGATGTGTACATTTGCTTGCAGTGCGGTGGCTAAGGATTCGAAGAAGTGGGTGATGTCCTCAGTTGGCATTTCCTCGACTTTTTTGCCACGAAGTTTGAGGTCAATTTTGAAGTAGGAACGCTTAACAAGGTCAACAGCCGCGAATGCAAGTGAGCAATCCATGGGTGCAGCTGCATTGCCAAAGCGAGCGATACCTTCGCGAGCACCCAATGACTTGTTTATCGCTTCTCCCAAGCCTATTGCAAGGTCTTCGACGCAGTGATGCACCAAATCGCCCTTTACAGACGCAGTAATGTCGATTAAGCTGTGAGTTGCAAGTGAGGCGAGCATGTGGTCAAGAAACGGAACGGCAGTGTTTACTGCTACTTTTCCTTCGCCGTCAAGGTTCACACGGACCTTAACTTCGGTTTCTTTGGTTTTACGATAAACCTCTTCTGCTCTCATTCATCTGCCTCTTCAATCTCTTTTAGCACTTCAACTAATTTAGCGTTCATTTCAGGTAAACCAACGGTGATCCTGAAACAGTTCTCGTAGTGGAGGATTTTACCCCACTTTTTGACCATGATACCCTTCCAAAGCAGTTTCTGGCTGACTAACTCAATGGGTTTTTGCGTGTGCATCAATACGAAATTGGCTTGTGAATCGAATGCTTGAACGCCTTCAATGTCGTTTAGTGCTTTTATCAGTTTTTTCCGTTCGCTCTTGACTTGTTTTACGGATTCCAGCATCATGTCAACGTTGTCCAGCATTTTAGCCCCCATCCTAAGTGTGAACCCACTCACTGGGTATGGCAAAGGAGCCTTTTCAGTCAATATCTGGGCTAACTCGGGATTTGCGACAGCATAACCAAGTCGAAGCGCTGCCAACCCAAATGCTTTGGAGAAGGTTCGAAGAATAATCATATTCTCAAACTCCCTTATCCTTGGCACAAACGAGTAATCAGCAAATTCACCGTATGCCTCATCTAAGATGACGATTCCTGGGAAGGCTTTCACCAATTTTTCTATATCTTCTGCTTTGTACTGTGTTCCAGTGGGGCTATTAGGTGAACAAATGTAGAGAAGTCTGGTTTTGTCTGAAAACTTGGAAACCATGCCCTTGACATCGAGATGCAGGTTCTTTTGAATCGGCACTGTGACGTATTCGCCTTCTTGGCGTTTAACACAGAGCCTTGGAATAGAAAATGTCGGTGTGAATGAGACAGCAATGTCACCTTTTTCGACGAAGAGTCTTATAATTCGGTCGATTAATTCGTCGCTTGCGTTACCTATCACCAAGAAGTCTTTTGGAACTTTAAGGTAGCCAGCAATTTTTTCGCGCAGCTCAACTTCCTCATCCTCAGGGTACAAACGTAAATCAATCTCGTCAGCCAAATCTTTCATTAGCTTTGCCAGCTTCACACGTGGCATGAACAAGTTCTCGTTGAAATCCAACTTAATTATTTGTTTTGTCGTAACACCCAACTGCTTCGCCACTGTTTCGGACGTTGCACTCGCCGAGTAGCAGTCTATTGTCTGAAATTTTTCCATTTTTTGTTTTATCCATTTTTGGTAGGATTCGCTCATTTTTCAAACCTTGCTTTTATTGCTTTATAGTGATTTGGAAGGTTTTCTGCTTCCGTCATTACCTTGATACTGTCTTTTACTCTTTCCAACCCCACTTTGGTGCTTTCAACAATACTAACGCGCCGCATAAAATCCAACGTGGATAATCCCGAGAACGACTGGGCAAAGCCACCGGTTGGCAACACGTGGTTGGTTCCGCTTCCATAATCGCTAAAGGCAACGGGGCTGTAAGGACCTAAGAGGATTAAACCAGCAGTTAGTTTTTCAGCCAATTCCTTAGCGTTGACGGTTAGGACTTCTAAATGCTCAGCAGCAAACTGATTAACTAAACTCACGGCCTCATCCATGCTGCTGCAAACTATTATGAAGCCAAATTTTGTTAGTGACTCGGAGACCTTCTCGCCTCTTTCAACTAAAATTGAAATCTTTGAGAGGTAATCTTGAACTTGCATAGCAACTTTCTCTGAAGTCGTTATGAGTCCAGCAACGCTGTCGATTCCATGCTCAGCCTGTGAAATCATATCAAACGCAATCAACCGCGCATCAGCCGATTCATCAGCTAAAACGAGGACTTCGCTTGGGCCAGCAGGCATATCAATCGCAACATCTGTGGATACCAAAACCTTCGCAGCTGTAACGTATTTGTTTCCTGGACCAACGATTTTGAGGACTGGCTCTATCGTTTTTGTTCCGTATGCTAATGCAGCTATAGCTTGAGCTCCACCTACCCTATAAACTTCATCAACTCCACAAATGTCAGCGGCGACAAGAACCAGAGGGTTAACTTTGCCTTTAGCATCTGATGGTGAACATGCAACTATTCTTTGGACACCAGCGACTTTAGCTGGAACAGCAGTCATTACAAGCGTGCTTGGGTAAGCGGCTTGTCCGCCAGGAACATAGCAACCGACGCTTTGGATTGGACGTAGAACCGTTTGAATCGAAATACCGTCGCCTGTGGTTTTTATTTCAGTTTGAGTGAGCAATTGCTTTTGGTAAGTGTTGACTTTTTCCTTCATGAACCTAATGGCGAAGACTTGTTCAGGGGCAGCTTTATTGTAGGCTTCCTTGATTTCCCCCGGTTTTACTCTAAGGGCGCGAAAGTTAAGTTCGGCTTTGTCAAATTTCAGTGCAAGCTCAACTAACGCTGCATCGCCTTCTGCTTTAACCTGGTTTATTATGGCCTTAACGCTGCAATCGACTTCTTGAGTTGCTTTTTCATCAGCCTTTTGTCGTTTGAACCAGTCGACAGGCAACTCTTTGGAGTTCGAGACTTTTATGGTGAATCCTTCGCGCATGTTCCTTCGTTTCTCCGTGCAATCTCATCCAATGCCAACACCTGCCTAGGTTCGTAAACGACCAGCCCCTGGGCGAGTTTTCGTATTGTTGGAAGTAACTCGATAAGACAGTCTTTTTCGATTACTGTGTTAACACTTACCCATGTATCATCTGCTAAAGGCGCTATCGTCGGGTTCTTTAGAGAAGGCAACTCAGTTAACAATCGCTCTAAGTTTGCTTTTTTAACGTTGACAAATATGTGTATTCTTTTGGAACCGTCAACCACTCCTTTGAGCAATGCAACTATGTCGTAGATTTTCTCGCGTTTCTCCGGATCTTCGAGGCTTTTTTTGTTAGCGATGAGTACCGCAGAGGATTTCAAAACAGTCTCGATTATTCGTAGGTTGTTCGCTTCTATGGTGGTACCTGTTTCAGTAACATCCATTATGCAATCTGAGTCCTCTGGCGGCTTAGCTTCAGTCGCACCAAACGACAGGAAAATCTTTGCCCTCGAATTATCGCCTTTTTTCCACCATGGCGTAACCATCACAGGGTCGGCATTGCCAAATCGTTTCTTGTATTGCGGAGTATTCTTCACATATTCAGAGGCGATGTTGAGGTATTCTGTACTGATGCGGAAATTTTTGCCTTCACTCCAAATCGACTCCATAAAATCTCCCATTGTACTCTTTTCAGGCACACTTTTTGGAACGGCTATTACAAGTTTGATTTTTCCATATTCTAGATTCTGCAGAATTTCAACGTCCGCTTTGTTTTCTTTAACCCAATCTTCACCTGTTATGCCAAGATCTTGCAGACCTTCGTTAACGAAAACGGGGATTTCTTGGGGTCTTAGAACTTTCATTTCAATTTGAGGGTCATTTATGCTAGGGCGGTAAGTTCGTTCTGTTCCACCAATCTTGAATCCTGATTTAGAGAAGAATTCTGCAGTTGCTTTTTCTAAGGATCCTTTTGGGATTGCAAATTTTATTTTATCCATAATTTTTCACCTAAATTTTTGTAGAAACCTCTCAGGGTCTCTTGTTTTTTTAAAATGGCTAGTTGACGGGATGAGCCTAATTTCAAATAATTAAATGTTTCACTATTTACGCGATTCTTACATTTACTTGCAATGAAGACAATCGCCCTGTATGAACGCAATCCCTCATCATTTGCCACTGAAAGACACCTCAACGCCTGTCTTCCTAATAAATCTGTTTCCCAATATTTAACTGTCGGAAAATTCAGACCTAACTTGATGGCGCCTTAATCTCAAAAACCAATGGAGCCACCGAATTCCGCGTTTCCAACTCTATACCCAGTAGGCCTTCCATTATACCCTTCCAAATCTCGCAGTCATGTATGAAAGGCGTCTTGAGAAGCAGGAATTTATCTTTGAGGTAGAAATCGCCGAATCCCTGCACCTTCAGCCTCTTGAAGATGGCTTCCCAATTCTCTTGTTTGCTTGCGTCAACTCCTAGCGTTGACTGTATAGAAACCTTTAAAGCATCACCCATCTTTTTCCCAACTAAAGGCCATTTTTCCTTGGGAATCTGCTGGGTTAAAATGTTGATCAATTCGACGTTGACAAACGCGGTACGGCTAATTCCACAGTAATATTCCCCTGGGAAATGCCAATCGTAAATCATCATGCTCCTGTAAATATCAAGCATTTTTGATATAAGCGGCTTAATTCCAGGTTCTTTGCCTTCTTTGATTAGTAACTCAATAAATTCTCGTTCGCCCTTCTCCAGGATTATGGTTGTTCGTTTTGCTTCTTCACTTTTTTCTTTTGGCGCCTCAGAGCTTTTTCGTTTAGTGTCGAGCATAGAACTTATTCTTGCAGCAATATCTATATGCCTTATGTATTCATAAATCATATTCAAAAAGTGTGATTTCCCAAAGAAACTCAAAGAATCTTAATAAAATAGGTTCTAACTCTAAGGTGCCGCCGATGAAGAACCTAATCCGCTGATTTGATGATGCACCCTAGGGTATCTGAGGCAAAATTTACTCAATTACTTTCTTTCTGATTAGGTAAACTAACATTAACAATCCAACTATAAACAATAAACCGCCCACTACTATGGAAGCGATGTAATCTAACTTCAGAACATCTGATAGCAAGTAAGGAATGTACGTTGGACCCACAAATAATAAGAATACAGCAACCACTATCAATACTAACTTCATAAATTTCGAGTCTAAACCGCTAACTTGTACATTTTCATTATTTTCTGTCATGCAACGCCCAACCTCTTACTCTTCAGGTGCATTTGTTTCTACTAATCCTTCTTTTATCTCTTTTCCTAAAGCCTTCATTAAAAACTTGAAAACCAAGAACCCGGCGCCTTTATCAGCCTTAAAACCCATAGTTGTCCCCAACAAACCGATGCCGTCGATTTTTCTCTCCTTTGCCAAAGCAAGCGTCAACCCCGTCCCTCCAACAATTCGACCCTTACTATAAATAACTGCTCCTTTCTCCATAAACTCAGTTGCCAACCGCGAAGATGTTGCAGCAACATAAACCTGAGTTTTATCCTCAGCTATTGGAACCCCACCCATTGTTACTATGAAATGGCAACCTAACGTTTCAACAAAATCAAGCACCGAATCACAAACATCATAGTGCGCAACTACATCGTCAAATGAAGGCTGAATTTCACCTGTCATGATAAGTAAGTTGTTTTTCTCCATAGGAGCGTAATAGAACTCATAATGGGGCAATTGACAAATTCCTTTTGAGTTAATAGAAACGTAATCTGGAAAAGAAGGAGAATACAACTCAGCAAAAGGCTTCGCGTCAAAGAACTTTATGAGCAGATGTGCTGCAATCCTACCCACGTTTCCGAACCCTGGAAGCCCTTGAACAAAAATTGGATTTTCAAGAGGTGGATCCGAAAGTTTACGCAAATACGGCTTATCCAAAGCAAACCATCCGTCCATAGAAATGAATGTTCGACACTAAAATCCTTTTGCTGAAGAATCGAAAAAGAAACTATTAATATTTGACATCTTAAGTTATAGTTACTTCACCCAAAATATTATCGCAAATATGTAGCGGGGTGGGGTAGCCAGGATTAACCCGCTGGGCTCATAACCCAGAGATCACTAGTTCAAATCTAGTCCCCGCTACCAACAAACAAATTTTTGATTCCTGATCCAGATGGTTGATATTTTAAAAGTACATTATAAGCTTGGAAGCTTTATTGCCCTAAATCGATTTCAAAGACCAATAATACATAATTAAACAAAGAACCATAGAAATGGATCCGCAACTCTCACTTCACCATTCCCTGCAACCACAACCAGCCAATCCATATGTTAGCGAAGAACAAACCTCTCGCACCACAACAACCAAACCGCAGAAAAAACAAAGCCCAAACCAAAAAAACCTCCCGACAAGCAAAAAGAAGCGCCACAAAAAACACCCACAACTACATAGAGAACCGCTTAGACAAAACAGTAATTAACAATCTTAAATCACCACAACGAATAACAGCTCTAATCCTTTAAGAAAAATTCTTGATCGACTGTTTAATAAGGACTATGGCCTTTTTTACAACTCCAAGTTTTAGGACCTGCAATCAGTTATTCTTAAGCCCTAAATACAATGTTGTTTACTGTAAAAGTAAATAAATAGGTTGACATAACATTACAGAAACTCCGTTTGGTGAATTCAATGAAGCGAACGCATGCAAGCCTCTTAATTATTGCTTTTTCTTTACTTTTCATTTTGCCAGTCGCTTTACCTTCTGGCATTGCCTCTGCTCAAACGAGCGATTACATTATTGAAAAAGTTGACCATCAGGTTCAACTCATGTATTCTGGACACATAGTAATTCTAGACACAATCCATGTTTCTGGACAGGTAACTGATGGCTTCATGATTGGATTTCCCTACAAGTACAGCGCCGATGTACTCAAGGGAATAGCATTTGATGATACTCACGTCTACCAATTGAATTTAGGTGTTCAACTAGGTGAAACCAGTGGACTTTATGGAGCAACAGTTGACTTCAACGGAAACACCCCTAGCGTTTTCAAAGTTGCCTTTGTCCTATCCAATCAACTCATCACTGAACAAGGCAACGGCGTAGACGATCTTGATTTTCCAGCTTACCCCAGTTTAGCCAAAAATGTTGGGACGTGCAACGTGACAATTACTTTTCCTAGTGCACCTACAACTATAACAGTCACCAAAAACGACGGAGTGGTTAACGAGGCAGTTTACACAAAAACAAACCTTCCGGCCTATACCTATGCTCCAGCTTTAGCAAGCTTCAAAGTGCCCAGTGGAACCCTTCAATTAACTACGATTAGTAGCTTAAACCGTCAAATAACAATCGATCCAACAGGCAAAGTAAACGTAGCTGATAGCTACCGAATAATCAGCAACTCTACAACTACTCTAAAAGCCTTCGTAGTAAGTCTACCCTTCGATGCATCTAACGTAGTGTTAAGGGACACCTTTGGAAAAGCATTAGCTACTGACCTTGCTTATTCCGCAACAGGCAACATTTTTCTCGCTAACGCCACTCTAGATACATTTTTAATTAGCGGACAATCAACAACGCTAACAGCGCAATACACGCTAACCAGCGCAACCCTTGAAGGTTCCAACTATATTTTATTAGATTTCAAAGTCTTTCCAAACTTCGCTTATTACGTTAACAGAGCAACAATAACATTTACGCCGCCTGAAGGAGCAACAATTGTTAGTCCACAAGCAACCTCCCTTGATGCCTCTTCAACGTTAACAAGACAAACATACCAAGACATTCTTACAGTAACAAAAGAAAGTTTAAGCTTCGTGGATTACCTTGCACCTCAACAAAACTCAATCCAACTATCCTTTGATTACAATCCAGTGTGGGTTTCTTTCAGACCAACCTTTTGGGCTTTATTCCTAGCAGCAGTCGGATGCATTGCCTTCTTTTTTGTCAGAAGACACCAACCCAAAGAAGAAACATATGCAGATAAGACTGAACGATTAATAAAACTTGAAACCGAAACGATAACATCTACAACCCAGACTAAAGGAGTCGAACCAAAAACAGCCCAGAATGTTTCTGCAGAGGCCATAAGAGAATTCATAGATGCTTATGAAGACAAAAAACAGTTAAACACTGAATTAAAATCGATGGATATAAAAGCGCAAAAAGGAAAGATACCAAGGCGCCAATACAAGGTACAAAAAAACAGCATAGAGTCTCGTTTACAAATCATAAATAGAAACATAAAGAGAACAAAAGAAACTTTCAAAGGGACAACTGGCGGCTATGCAGATTTAGTTAAGCAACTGGATTTGGCGGAAACAGATTTAGCTCAAGCAGAAGAAAACATCACTACCTTGGAATCACGTCTAAACAAAGGTGAGATTTCGCTTGAAGTCTACAAGAGAAGCATTAGCGATTACCAAAAACAAAGAGACAAAGCTGAATCAGCCATCAATGGAATCTTACTTAGACTACGTGAAAAAATACGTTAAAACACCTAAACCCTTTTATTTTACTGATCAAGTTTTGAAATAAAATATCCCAGAGGTTATGACAAAAATGGTAAAAATAGTTGTCGATCCTAAATGCACTGGATGCGAGACTTGTGTAAACACTTGCCCTGTCGGTGTATATGAAATGATATCCGGCAAATCAGTTCCTAGCAAGGTAAGTGAATGCTTGGTTTGTAGAGCTTGTGAAGCACAATGTCCTGAAGGTGCAATTCAGGTAATCGAGTAAACCAAAATTTCCAAATTAGTCTCTCCTTAAAATGAGAGAGTTTTCCCTTTTATTAGTAATTTTTTTTCATACAACAATTTTTTGAATCCTGACAGACCACGGATTCATATAATTAAGAGAATAATCTGTTTAGTCTTCAAGGTTTAGCAAAAACTCAACTATTCGGGCAAGTTGTTTTGCAGTTGCGACGTCGAGGATTTGTTCTTCATCTATGTTTACGAGCGATTTATCGATTTTCATAGTCTCCCTATCAACTGCTTTTGTTATAACAATATCTCTGGCTTTTACTTCGAAGTTCGAAGTAGCAGGAAATAATAACTTGAAGTTTTTACGTTTTAATGTTAATTCATCACCATTTTATCAACACAATAACATATAAAATTCATATAAAACAGGTTAAACAAGATTTTTTTGTTAAAAACATCTTGATTAACAAAGTAAAAGTTATATGTTAAAACAAACTAATTCTTGATTATGCCAGACAAAGTACACTGTTGCCACATACTAGTCAAAACAGAAACAGAAGCAAAAAATGCAAAAACCCGTCTAGACAAGGGCGAAAAATTCGGCGCCGTAGCACAGCAAGTTTCCCTCTGCCCTTCAGGAAAGAAAGGCGGAGATCTTGGCACTTTTACAAGAGGTAAAATGGTTAAAGAATTTGAGAAAGCCGCTTTCGAACTTGAGAAAGGACAAACTTCTGTTCCAGTTAAAACCAAGTTTGGGTACCACATAATAAAACGAATAGAGTAGAATAAACCCCAAAAGGGTAGAAGCTCACCCTACAGAGCATTTTTTTTATTTCTCTATCGTTATAACATTAAAGGAATTAAAAGTGAAAAACACAAATTCTCAGATCTTTAAAACTGAACGCTCATTGTTAATAGCTTGCTTAGTTGCACTTTTAGGTTTTTTGCTTTTAACATTTTTTAGAGCAAACTTTCATTCATTAGATGTAGGCATTAATCTATTGGTTCAATCAATCCAATCGAACTCACTAACGTTTTTTGCTCTAGGAGTAGCGCTAATTTTTGATGCAATCAGCCTTGTAATAATTTCCTTGTTCATTTCAGGTGTCCTTTTCTTGAAGAATTACAAAGCATCTGGTCTTCTGCTGTTAGGAGCAATGGGCGGCGATGCCTTGATTGTTTCAGCGCTAAAGACACTAGAACACGTTGCCAGGCCTACGAATGGGATTTTTCTTGATGCTGGTTTTTCTTTTCCCAGCGGTCATAGTGCGGGATGCATAGTTTTTGGAGGGGTGCTTGCTTATTTTGCTTGGCGGCACTGGCATAGCACACGTTCAAGGGCTTTTGTTGGGGCAGGCATGGGTGTAGTGGTGGGCGTTGTGGGTTTTGACAGGTTATACTTGAATGTTCATTGGGTGAGTGATGTTTTTGGTGGGTGGCTGTTTGGGGTGTTTTGGCTTTCGTTTGTTATTTTGGTGTTTAGGCAGTTGAAATTGGCGGGGAAGCTTGAGTCGGATAGGTTTGATTTAGTCGCCAATTTGCTCTATTTGATTGCATTTGTAGTTGCGGTTTTTGTTGTTCTGTATGGTTTGATTTGTAATTCCTTGAGTTTTTGATAATAAAGATATATCTTTTTGAGACACATTTATATTTATAAACAAACAATTACACTTTAAGAAGACAGAAGAAAATGTCAGACAAAATGAAAGAAAGCACAAGCAAAGAACCAGGCAAAACTGCAAGAGACCCAGTATGCGGAATGACAGTAGACAAAGAAACAGCCCTCAAAGCCAAAATAGGCGACCGAACATACTACTTCTGCAGCCAATCATGCCTCGACGTCTACACCCAACCAGAACGCGAACTCAAAGCCATGAAACGCCGAGTCACACTCACACTCATAGGAGTTTTAGCGACGCTTGGAATAAGAGTAATCACCCTGTTCGGAATCGTTGGCGCGGTCATGTTTCTACAAATTGCAGGCGGGCTTAAAGTTTACGGCTTAGCCTTATTCTTAGTTTCCACGCCAATAGTTTGGATTGCTGGTTTTAGCATCTACAAAGGTGCATACTTCTCCCTTAAAAACCGTAAAATAAACATGGATGTCCTTGTCACTGTCGGCGTGCTTTCCGGCTGGTTGTACGGCGCCATAACTACCTTCTTCCCAGAAGTCGCATATGCAGCGGGAGCAGTCGAGTTCGGTTACCTTGAAGTAGCCGTGGCAATTCTTGCCTTCGTGCTGCTAGGAAAATACATTGAAGAATTAATCCGCAGGAAGTCTGCAGCGTCAATTAGAAAGCTGCTTGAGCTTCAACCTACTACGGCGACAGTAATCCGCGATGGCAAGGAAGTGCAAGTTGCCGCCGAAGAACTGCAGCTCGATGATGTAATAATTGTTAGACCGGGCGAAAAAATCCCCACTGACGGCGTCGTCATCTCAGGTTACTCATCTGTTGACGAGAAGCTACTGACAGGAGAAAGCATCCCAGTCGAGAAAAACGTCGGCAGCGAAGTCATCGGCGCTACGATAAACAAAACAGGCGTCTTCAAATTCAAAGCCACAAAAGTAGGCGAAGACACTGCGCTGTCCCAGATTGTTCACCTCGTTGAAGAAGCCCAGAGCTCAAGTGCCCCTGTACAGAAATTCGCTGATAAGGTTGTAGAAAAATTCGTGCCAATAGTGTTCGCGGTTGCAGCAATATCTTTCACAGTGTTAACCTTAACATGGGTGTCCAGTTTGCGTTCTTCGCACTACTCTCCGTGCTGCTTAGTCGCTTGCCCCTGTGCCATGGGAATCGCAACTCCAACCGCAGTGTTGGCAGGTGTTGGCAAAGGCGCCGAATATGGCGTACTGTTGAGAAGCGGAGAGTACGTAGAAAAAGCAAGGAAACTAACCACTGTCGTTTTTGATAAAACAGGCACCCTAACAAAAGGCGAACCCTCAGTCACGGACATAAAAACCTACAACGACTTCACCGAAAAAGACGTTTTGATGTTTGCTGGTTCAGCCGAAAAGAGCTCTGAACACCCCTTAGCTGAGGCAATAGTGAAAGCTGCAGACAAGAACAAAATAGAGCTCGCTGATGCAAAAGCCTTCGAAGCCTTGCCCGGTCTAGGAGTTAAATGCACAGTCCATGGCAGACGAGTTTTCCTTGGGAACCGCAAACTGATGGCAGAGCAAGATATCGCGATCTCAGAGATAGATGATGACATGGCAAAATTGGAAGGCGAAGGTAAAACAGTCATGATACTGGCAGTGGACGATGAAGCCGCAGGCATAGTCGCAGCAATGGATACAGCAAAAGAAAATGCTGTTGAAGCCATTGAACACTTAAAAAGCCTAAAGTTGGAAGTCGCAATGCTGACGGGTGATAACGAACGAACAGCAAAAGCCATAGCTAACCAGCTAGGCATAGACAATGTCATAGCAAACGTGCTGCCGTGGGAAAAAGAGCAAGCCATCAAAAAACTGCAGGGCGCAGGCAAAGTGGTGGCGATGGTCGGTGACGGAATCAACGATGCCCCCGCACTTGCAACCGCGGACATCGGCATAGCCATCGGAAGCGGAACTGACATCGCCAAAGAAACAGGCGGCATAGTGCTCATAAAAGATGACCTGCGAGATGTAGCACTCGCAATTGAATTAAGCAAGAAAACCATGCGAAAAATCAACACGAACCTGTTCTGGGCGTTTGCGTACAATACGGTTATGATCCCGATTGCCGCTGCCGGATTGTTAGGCGTCAACGGTCCAATGTTTGCAGCGGCGCCATGGCTATTAGCAGTCTCACAGTGGTAGGCAATTCTGCTTTGCTAAAGTTTGCTAAATTCGAAAGGTTTAACGCTAAAAAAGTGGTACACAATAGGAGGTGAATGAGTATGGCTAAAGACCCAATTTGCGGAATGATGGTTGACGAGAAAAAAGCGAAATTCAAATCTGACTATAACGGCAAAACCTTCTACTTCTGCGCTGCTTCATGTAAAGCGACCTTTGACAAAGACCCAGTCAAATACGCCAGTGTAGGCGGCAAATCAAGCGGCGGCGGATGCTGTTGCGGAGGACACTAAACCTTCATCCCTAACTTCTTTTTTGAGATAATTATTTTCATCCTTGAGTTGCACCCAGCAGTACATGCTCGGCGAATAGATCTTCGTTGAATTCTCCCATAAACTCGATTTTTTCATTAATTACGATTTTTGGGACACCTATAACGTTGTATTTTAGAGCCATATCTGGAAATTCGCTGCCGTCAATTACGTCCGCTTTAATGTGGTCACTTTCAATGGCAAGCTTGTGTGCGATTGCGCCTGCGGCTGGACAATGAGGGCAAGTCAGAGAAACGAACACTTGAATATGTACGGGGGATTTCACGTCAGCTAGGATCTGTTTGGTTTTGTCCGTCAAGTTCGTTTTGCCTTTAGATACGTTAATTATGGCTTCTATGAAGGTTTGAAGTTCATATCCATATGGGATACCATAGATGCGGACGCCGTAGTCTTTTTTGCCCAAGATTGCCAAGGCGGGGATTCTGGAAATGCCATAGTTCTTTAGCTTTGTCTGCGTTTGCTACGAAGTCATAAACCTCCAAAGCGATTTTGTCGTTTAGGGAGGTGATTTCTTGGGCGAGTTCTCTTGTTTGGCTACAATAGCGGCATTCAACTTCCTGAGTAAACATGACTATTTTGACTGGATCAACCAGTTGCTGTTGGAAATCGTTTTTAAGTAGTTCTTTTTTGTCATCTGGTAGTAAACTCAAAACGGGGTCACCCATTGAGATGTCGAGAATTGTATTAATCTCTGTCTTTTCCTACATATAACTGTGCAGTTACCGATTGGGCACCGGCGAAATGGATATAAGACTTCAAGGATGTTTTCTGTAACGACCAGTTTTGGAGTAATACCTATGACCAAAGTTACTTTAAAGGATGGAGTGAGCTGGGTTGGCGTTGTCGATTGGAATATACGGGATTTCCACGGCTACATAACTCGTAGAGGAAGCACCTACAACGCTTACCTTATTCAAGACGAAAAAACCGCGTTGGTGGACACCGTTAAAGCCGCCTTCTGCAATGAACTCATCGAACACGTCCAAGAACACGTAAGCTTCGACAAACTCGACTACATAATCGTGAACCACGTGGAAATGGATCACTCAAGCAGCCTCCCAGTTGTTGTCAAACTCGCGAAAAACGCTAAAATCCTCGCTTCCGCAAGGGGTAAAGAAGAACTCATTAAGCACTACGGTGCCGAGTTCGAGCGGGTTGAAACCGTTAAGTCAGGCGACACTTTGAAATTGGGAATGAAAACGTTGACTTTCCTTGAGGCACCGATGTTACATTGGCCCGATAGCATGTTTACGTACCTTGTTGAAGACAAGGTTTTGATGCCCAATGACGCGTTTGGCCAGCACCTTGCAACTTCTGAGCGGTTCGATGACGAAGTTGATCAGCACATACTCATGGAGGAAGCCATCACCTACTACTCAAACATCCTGACGCCTTTCTCACCACTCATCGTTAAGAAAATCCAGGAAGTCGTCGCCATGAAGTTGCCCATCGACATCATCGCACCAAGCCACGGCATAATTTGGCGCAAAGACCCCATGAAAATCGTCAACGCCTACCTCGACTGGTGCACCGGCAAAGTCGTCAAACAGAAAGTCGTCGTCGTTTTCGACACGATGTGGGGCAGCACCGACAAAATGGCACGCGCAATAGGAGAAGGCATCGCAAGCCAAGGAGTAGAAGCTAAACTCCACAAGCTCCGAGCCACCGACAACACCGATATTGTTACTGAAATTACCGATGCAAAAGTTGTGGTTGTGGGTTCGCCGACACTCAATAACGGCATGTTCCCAACACTGGGCCAATTCTTAACTTACATCGGCGGGTTGAAGCCAAAAGGCAAAACCTGGTACTTTTTCGGCTCCTATGGTTGGGGCGGAGGTAGCGTCCGAGGCATGATCAAAATGGCCAAAGAATTCGGTTTCGACGTGGTGGAGCCAGGCGTTGAGTTGAAGTGGGTTCCAACAGCTGAAGAATTAAATAGATGCTTTGAGTTTGGGCAGCAAATCGCCCAAAAAATCAAAGCCTAACGTTTTTTACTCTATTTTTACGAATTTGGCTTTTGGAGTAGCACAGATTGGGCAGATGTCAGGGGCTTTGCCTTCAAAGGTGTTTCCGCAAACTGGGCACACAAATATGTCGGCTGCTGGCACGGGCTTGTTGCTTTTTAGGGTGTCAAGCGCTTTCTGGTAGAGTTTGGCGTGGATCTGTTCGACTTTGTTGGCGTAGTCAAAGGTTTGTACTGCTTTTTTGTTGCTTTCCGCTTTGGCGTCTTCGATCATTTTGGGGTACATGGATTTGAACTCGTGGGTTTCGCCTGACACGGCGGCACCGAGATTATCCGCAGTGGTTTTCACTTGCCCCATCACACGTAAGTGGTTGAGTGCATGCACTGTTTCGGCTTCCGCCGCGGCTTTAAAGAGTTTAGCGATTTGTGTTAATCCTTCTTCATCTGCTTTCTTAGCGAACGCCAAATACATTCGGTTAGCTTGGGATTCGCCTGCAAAAGCAGCTTTAAGATTTTCATCAGTTTTAATCATAAAATTCACTAAAAATAGTAAATAGAAAAGCAGGTAATAAGCTATACCTTGTTTTTAATAATTAAAAAATAGAGGTCTCTCAAAGTTGAGCACCGCCCCAATATAAAGCGAGATTTTTCGAGCTCTCAAAGACTCCAAGGTAAAGTATATTAATTGTTTCTTGCTTTGGGATTATTAGATTTTTGGTGAAATTTTATGGAGAAAATAAAAATATTTACCCTACCTAAACTACCGTATGACTACAATGCTCTCGCACCCTACATTTCGGAGCAGCAACTAAAACTCCACCATGACAAACACCACCAAGCTTATGTAAACGGTGCAAACGCAATGTTCGAGAAACTCGACAAAGCACGCAGCGAAAACACGGATGCAGACATGAAAGCGATACTTAAAGAGTTATCTTTCAACATTGGTGGACACCTTTTGCATACTACTTTCTGGGAAAATATGGCACCTGCAGACAAAGGTGGAGGAAAACCGGGCGGAGCAGTAGCAGATATGATTGACATGGGTTTTGGAAGTTTTGAGAGGTTCAAAAAAGAATTCACAATGGCTGCCACAAGCACTGAAGGATCAGGATGGGCATCTTTAGCGGTGCATCCATGCATCGGAAGACCACTCATAATGCAGATCGAAAAACACAATGTAAACGTTTACCCAACATTCAACATTATAATGGTTCTTGATGTTTGGGAACATGCCTACTACCTTGATTACAAGAATGAACGGCCAAAATTCGTTGAAGCCTTCTGGAACTTGGTTAACTGGGACAAAGTCAACCAAAACCTAAGCCTCTTCAAGTAAGTCTAACCACTTACTTTCTCTTAATTATTTTTAAAAATTTAAGAACCCGTTTGTGAAAAATCCCTAATCTGCTTCTATTCCGATTACAGTTGAAGAAACGCTCTAGTTTCCGCTTTCTATTTTTTTAAACAAGTTCATTTGCCTTTTAGTACATTCTCGCGTTATCCCTTTTTGAAGATAGATGGATATTGCTGCAATACTTTTAGTCGGATCGTTTCTCATGCTAATAGAATATAAGTGTATCAATTTAGTCCCCACGATATCTTTTGAGATCTGACCTTTAGTTAGGCTTAATGCGAGAGAAATAGCGTCATTAATCGAGCTACCGGCCGCGACTATTCTAATTTCATCCAATTTTGCGAGACGCAAAAGGCTTATTGTCAAAAGACGTTCCATAGTGGCCGCTCTGCTAACACTAATAGTTTGCTCCTCAACATTTTCCATTTCTTGTTCTTCCTGTTCGGCTAATGCAGCATAATCTCCTGCCTGCTTTTGTGTGAGATGCACTGAAATAGCTGATGTTTTACCAAGAACTGGAACTTCAATATTTGTGATGCAAATGTCATCAACATAGACTTTGGCGATTTCAGTTGCCATATTTATTGCCGAACAAACTAAAAAAATGCCATCCTTTATTCCAACTATGTCAACTTCACCTGCTTCCATTATCCCTGAGATTAATTCTTCAACAACATCCGTAGTTTTTGATGAAGCATCAGATGGCCAAATAACTATAATCTTGTCTTTTGATTCTTGACTCATTACGGTACACTTAACAATCATTTGAAGCGTCTGCTAATATAATACTTTCACTAAAAGTCCAGTCCCTAACTAATTAGTTGCATATAATTAGGGTGGTGGAGTAATCTTTATCGCTTGTGCTGGACACTGTAGCTCACACGCTAAACATTGTATGCAGTCTTTTTCACGTGCAGGGTCAGATTTTCGTTCAGAAACAGAGTGCCCGGGAGAATCGGCCCAATCATATAGCGAAACAGGGCAAACATCGATGCATACTCCGTCTCCAACGCACACATCCCAATCTACAGCGCTGGATGTTCCGTGGATACCGAGTTTTTGTGGAGGTTCTACGGGTCCCCAGACTTTGTGGCCGTTATGTTCACTTACAACTTGTCGGTTAGTTTGAAAATCAGGGTCTATAGGCAAAAAAGTCACCTCAATTACTTCAGAAAACCGCAAATATTAGGGTTTCTCCTGATTAAAGCCACAAAACATTTTGGGATAGCCAGCGTAATATTGCGTGATTTGCATGAGTCAATATTACCTGCCTATTGGCATGAGATATGCTACTTTGGATGAGAGAAAACAGTTCTACGCTCAAGAATTTAGTCCTCAAAAATCTATCGAGTGGTTTAAGGATGGGCTTGAAAACATTAAATTTGCAGTAATTATAGGCAGACATACAAAGATTTTCCCTGAAAAATACAAAGAAGATGCCTTGACCACGATAATAATTGATGATTATGAAAATCTGGAAGACCTTCGTGAGCAAATCCTTGAATTTTTACCTGAAGCAGTTTATTACGACCGAAACAAATACAGTGTAAACAACCGTATACTTGGTCAGGAATTAGCTTTTGACCTTGACCCTGAAAATATAACCTGCCCAATCCATGGAAGTTTAGCGAATAAAATGAAGCGTCACCAGGGTTTAAGTTTCTGCGAGGTTGAACTTGACATGATTAAACAGGAGGCAATTGGCCTTTACGATTTTTTGAAGGCTCGTTTTTCTGATTTGAGAGTTGTTTATTCAGGCCGAGGCTATCACCTGCACGTTTTAGACACAAAAGCGTTTACCCTAACGGCTAAAGAGCGGCTCGACCTTGCGCAGCAAGCAAAACAAGCAGGCTTTCACATTGATGAATGGGTAACCTCCGGCGAATACCGTTTAATTCGATGCCCCTACAGTCTTAATGGGTTAGTATCAAGAATCACGTTACCACTAAAAAAGGATGAATTGAAAAGCTTTAACCCCGTCCACGACGAACGGTGCCTACCAAAGTTTCTATGCAAAGAAGCTACTTTTTGACTTCTTTGGCTTTTTTTTCTTTTTTGGTGTAGTATGCTTGTTTTTTCTTGTCTTCTTCTGCTTTAGTCAGTTTTTTAACCATAAGAAATTCCCTAAAAATAGTATCTTGGAGATCCTTAAAAGTTTTTTTAAACAGAGATATCTTGAAAAGTTTATTTGGGTTTATTTATTCAGTTTAGTTTGTGTTGAGACTTATTAATGAAGCAATTTGATGTTCTGGTTATCGGTTCAGGTTCAGGAATGCTTGTTGCAGCAGCAGCTGTGGATCAAGGCTTTAAGGTAGCGGTGGTTGAGCAGGGTAAAATGGGCGGAACATGTATAAACGTTGGGTGTGTGCCATCGAAGATGTTGATTTATCCGGCAGACATCCTTGCCACCCTTAAAGAAACCGATAAACTGGGCATCCATCTCAAAGTAGATTCAATTGACTTCAATAACATATTGCGCAGGATGCATGAACTGGTAAATCAAGACTCTGGAATTCAAGCCGCGGCAGTAGAAGCAACACCAAATTTGACGTGGTTTAAGGAACGAGGCGAATTCATATCCGACTACACTATGCAGGTGGGCGTGCATACTATCAATGCAAAAGTTATTTTCATAGTTTCAGGCGCACGCTCCACTGTTCCATTGATAAAGGGCTTAGAAAACGTAAGTTACCTAACAAGCGACACTGTTTTAGAACTGCAAACACAGCCGAAAAACATCATAATCGTGGGCGGAGGCTACATTGGCATGGAGTATGGGCACTTCTTTTCAGCGATTGGAACAAAAACCACGATAATCCAGCGTCCCTACCGCGTAGTCCCCGAAGAGGAGCCAGAAATTAGCGACTTACTAAAAAAAGAGTTGGAGAAACGCGTGGAAATCTTGACTGGTTACGAAGCGACAGAAGCAAAACAAGAAGGTGCAATTAAAACCATCGTAGCCAGAAACCGCCAAAACGGCAGCATACGGGAATTCTCAGCTGAAGCCATAATGGTTGCTACAGGAAGAATATCCAACGCCGACTTGCTGAAAACTGAAAAAACAGGAGTAAAACTCGATGACCATGGCTTTATACAAGTCAATGAATATCTAGAAACGAATAAGAAAAACATTTTTGCATTTGGCGATTGCATTGGCAAGCAAATGTTCAAGCATGTAGCTAACTATGAAGCAGGAGTTGCTTGGAACAACAGTATACATGATCACAAGTTAAAAGTTGATTTTTCAACAGCCCCCCATGCTGTATTTACTCGTCCGCAGGTTGCTTCAGTCGGTTTGAAGGAGGAGGAAGCTAAGCAGAAGTTCAAGGTTCTAGTGGGCGTATCTCTCTATAAAGACACGGCTATGGGTGCGGCGTTGGGGTTTCCTGAAGGTTTTGTGAAAGTCATCGTCGAAAAGCGAACAAACAAAATCCTAGGCGCCCACATTATCGGTCCTGAAGCTTCCGTTCTCATACAGGAAATCGTCAATGCGATGGTTTCTGGAAAAGGTGATTTTACCCCAATATCCCAAGGCATGCACATTCACCCCGCCCTAAATGAAGTTGTTCAGAATGCTTTTGGCAACCTACACGAACATGAAAACTAACACTAAATTTAGGTAATCTAAACAGTTATATTTAGCTTAAACCAAATTTTAGTGGGAGATTTTTAATATGCAATTCACTAAGGTTTCTGGTACAAAAAAAAACCATAAAGTTTCCGTATATGCCTTAAGCACTTGCGTTTGGTGCAAAATGACAAAACAATACCTTAACGAAAATGGCGTTGAATACGAATATGTTGATGTTGACTTACTCGATGACAACGATAAAAGCAGGGTTCATTCAACAATCATCAGCAAAGGCGGCGCTTTGAGTTACCCAACAACTATCATAGATGATAAAATGGTAATCACGGGTTTCCGCAAAGACCTACTCAAAGAGGATCTAGGTCTTTGACTACTCTTGAACAGGTACACAAAAGAGCAGATGCCGACGCAAAAACATACGGTTATTATCTTACCCCTCAAAGTGACCTTCTGCAAATGTTCCTTGAGGGATTAAAGACAAACGAGGACCGTTACGGTTATCCCTCCTGCCCTTGTAGACTTGCAACCGGCAACTTAGAGATTGATAGAGACATCATTTGCCCCTGCGACTACCGCGACCCCGACGTTGCGCAATATGGTGCATGTTACTGCCGATTATACGTTAACAGAGCCGTTTTTGATAGCCAAAATCTACCTGAAGTACCTGAACGCAGACCAATTGAAAAACAAGAAAGAGCATATGGAACCCAAATAACTAAACAATCAACCCCACTGGAAAATCCCACACAATCAGCCGTCACTCAACCGCAAACGGCAGAAGTAAAAAAGAAATTATGGTACTGCAAACAATGTGGATATGTCATTTATCGTGAAGAACCCCCTTACGTTTGCCCAATCTGCAAGGCAAAAAGGGAAATGTTCGCTGAAATAGACGCCAAAGTTGAATTCAAAGGCTAATTATTTTTCTATTTCGATTTCGATTTTTTTCCAATCTTCTTTTATTCCACGCAGAGATGTCACAGCACCCGTTATTGTTCCACTCACGATTTTTTCGACGAATTCGTTTAAGGGGATTTCTTTTCCATCAACTTTTAGTTTTAAACCCAACTTGTTCACCATAATTTAATTGAATTTAGAATTGTTAAGGTAAAAGGTTTTGCACAAGAATCTGCAAAGTTAGCTTTTAAAAGGCACAATTATTAGGGTAAATTAGTAGATAAATTCTTTGTTAACTGGAAAAAGTTGCGGACTTCAAGCCGAGACAACATCTCATAAGGCGAGCCCAACTTAGTTTTTAGTTGTTCCTAGTGAAAACGGACGACTTCTTTTTGTTAGTCCCAGAATTTTTCTTTATCTGGTTAAGAAGTGATGAGCGTAGAAAATGAGCCAATGGCTAATTTTTAGAACTACATGTTCACCTGTTAGCAGCAGTCAAGGTAGGCGTAGTTTTTTTTTGGTGGCAGGGTCTTCGAGGGCTTTGTTTTCAAGGTAGAATTTTAGAGTTCACCGCATTATTTGGCTTTTAAGAGTTGGACGTCGGTACTTATTTTTCCAGCAAGTCTGCTGTTGGGTTGTCCAAGGCTACGGTTATTCTTGGATTCACCATGTTCCAACTTGACAGTTGGTTAAATATTTTCATTGTAGTTAAAATAATTTAAACAATAAGTAAGTAGTAATCGCATTTGCTTGGCATATTAACATTTATTCAAAATTATTCTAAACAATTGTCCAGTAGACAAAAACATCTCCCAGAATACTCAAAACTTTTTAGCCGCCTCAATCATTATAAATAATCAGATTTCTCGGAGAGCGACACTGTGAAAACGCCAGCAACACAGCTTGAATCCAAGCAAAGGGTAGAAAAAATTATCGAACTTATCGAAAAACAATATCCAAACGCCAAAACAGCACTAAACTTCACCAATCCACTGGAAATCCTATTAGCCACTATCCTTTCAGCTCAAACAACCGACGTGACAGTCAATATAGTAACAAAAAATTTGTTCAAAAAATACCGTACTGCAGAAGACTACGTCAAAGCAGACATAGTAGAGTTGGAGCAGGCTATTCACTCAACTGGTTTTTACCATAACAAAGCCAAGAATCTTCAGAAATGTTGCCAACTCCTTGTAGAAAAGTTTCATTCTCAAGTTCCAAAAACTATGGAGGAGTTGGTTGAGCTTCCTGGAGTTGCACGCAAAACCGCCAACATTGTTTTATACAATGCATTTGGAATAACTGCAGGCGTAGCAGTTGACACTCATGTCACAAGGCTCTCGCAGCGACTCGGATTAACCCAACAAAAAGATCAAAACAAAATAGAACAGGATCTAATGCAAATTACACCTAAAGAGAAGTGGATGCCGCTCACTGACTTGCTAATTTTTCACGGCAGAAATGTGTGCAAAGCAAAAAAACCTCATTGTGAAGTATGCGTTTTAAACAAGATTTGCCCTTCAGCCTTCACTATCGATTAACACTAACCTTAAGAGTAGTTCAACATGGATTTTTCTGCTACCATTAGGTGTCGATAAACTGTAAAAACGAAGACCTAACTTCAAAAAGGGACGAGAAACTAAAAGGCCATGGCTATTCGGTTGCAAGCTTCAACTATCCGTTCTTTGGGTTGCGTGAATGTTATTCTTGCGTAGCCTTCACCATATTTTCCAAAACCATCCCCTGGCGTTATTGCCACGCCGACATCAAGCAGTTTTGCAACAAATTTCATTGAGTCGCATTTACAGTTGACCCAAACATAGAAGGTTGCCTTCGGCTTTTCAACTTCGTAACCAAGCTTACAAAGTGTGTTAACGAGCAAGTCTCGCCGTTCCTGCAAAGTCTGGTTGTTTTGTTTTAGGAAATCAGGAGCTTCGCGACTTCTATAAGATGAAAGGGCTTCTACTGCGACTTTTTGAGTATAAACGGGTGGTCCACTGTCAATTTGAGTTTTTACCTTAGTTAATCCAGTGACAAGCTGCTTGTTTCCAACGGCAAAACCAATCCGATCACCCGTCATGTTAAAGGTTTTAGAAAGAGAATGAAACTCAATAGCAACATCCATGGCACCATCAACTTCCAGTATGCTAGGAGCACGATAGCCATCGTAGGTAACTTCTGAATAAGCATTATCATAGCAAAGCATCAAATTGTTGTCTTTGGCAAAATCAACAGCTTCCTTGAGAAATTTCTTATCAACTGTCGAAGCAGTTGGGTTGTTTGGATAATTTAGAAACATCATCTTTGCCTTGTCGGTTTTAACTTCGTCAAAGTCGGGTTTGAAACCGTTCTCTTCCAATAATGGCATTGGCACGGTTTTGCCGTCGCAAAGGATTGTACTACCCTGAGCGTAAACGGGGTAAGCTGGGTCAGGAACCAAAACGCGGTCACCTGAGTTAATGAAGGCTCTAGCAACATTGGCTATGCCCTCCTTTGATCCCAAAAGCGCGACAACTTGATCCTGATTTAGGTCAACATTAAACCTTTTCTTGCACCACACCGTGACTGCCTCTCTGAAGTCTGGTTCGCCTTGACTAAATGAATAATTATGATTCTTCAGGTCGCCTACTTCTTTTTTGAGCGATTCGATGATGAATGGTGGCGGAGGAAGATCTGGGTCACCTATGCTTAGCGATATTAGGTCAATACCACAAATTTTTTTTTCGCGGGTAAGTTTTTCAAGTTCAGCAAACAGGTATGGTGGTAACCGTTTAATTCGGTCTGCATACTCAAACGTCATTTATCATAGCTCCTTGAATAGTGTGCCTTCATAGACTTTCTCGGCTGCGCCAATTAGGAAAATAGTTTTGTCTACTTCCACTTGCAAGCTACCCCCGAGCACGTGAACGGCGACTTTGTTGCCGACTTTTCCAAGCTTGTTTGCAGCCGCTACGGCAGCACAGGTTCCCGTGCCGCAAGCCAAGGTTTCTCCGCAGCCACGTTCCCAAACTCGAACATTCAACTCTTTCTCGTTGAGGACCTCGACAAAGCCGACGTTGGTTCGCTTCGGAAAAGCCTTGTGATTTTCGATTTTTGAACCGATCTCTTCAACTGGAAAGCAATCAACACAGTCAACGAAGATTACACAATGGGGATTACCCATTGAAAGACAGGTTACCTTGAACTTTTCACCTTCAACGTCTAGTTCAGCGTCAATGCATTCGCCCTTCCCCTGCATCGGTAGGCTACTTCGTTCCCAGTTCGGCTCACCCATATCTACCTTGACGGCGGCTATTTCTGTGCCCTTAATGGTTAACCAAACGTGTTTAATGCCTGATAGCGTCTCAACTGAAAACTTAGCCTTCTTAGCTATGCCGTTTTCGTAACAGAACTTGCTGAAGCATCGGATGCCGTTTCCGCACATTTCTGCTTCACTTCCATCTGCGTTGAAAATCCGCATCTTCACATCTGCAACAATAGATTTAGAAACCAGCAAAAGCCCATCAGCACCAACTGAGAAGCGCCTCTCACAAATCTTCTTTGCCAACTCAGCAGAATAATCATCAGCTATTTTTTGGTCTCTGTTATCAATAACGATGTAATCATTGCCTAACCCGTGCATTTTCCAAAAATGCATATGTTCACTCTGCCGTCCGCTGACTAGACATTAAATCACTCAGTTGCTCACGTTGCCTAACCAATACCGCTTTACCCTGTCTTATCATTACTTCTGCCGCTCTTGGACGAGAGTTGTACTGTGAACTCATGCTGAAACCATATGCGCCAGCGTTAAGGACAGCCAGCAAATCGCCTTCCTCAACATTTGGAAGCGGACGGTTTTTAGCTAATGCATCACCTGACTCGCAGATTGGACCCACCACATCGTAAGTTTCCTTATCCGCCTGCGCAACCTTGTTGGCCACCAGGATTGGATGGTAAGAACCATACATTGTTGGGCGCACAAGGGTGTTGAATCCTGCATCTACACCAACAAACTTTTTGGAGGGGGTTGTTTTGATTGTGTTAACGCTGGTAAGAAGGATACTTGCGTCACAAACAAGATATCTTCCTGGTTCAATACATAAGAAAGGCTTTCCAAGACCATATTCTTTTATTTTGCTCTTGAACGGAGCGACAATTTTAGTGGAGAAATCTGTTAAGTCAACGGGTTTGTCTTCTGGTTGATATGGGACTCCAAGTCCGCCGCCGATGTCAATGAATTCAAACTCAATGCCTATTTCATCATGTACTCGTTTGGCTATACTAAGAAGTTTTTCTACCGCCAATGAGTACGGTTCAATATCTAGAATACCGGAACCAATGTGCATTTGAATGCCAAAGCGTTCAACTCTTGCCCTTTTAGCTGTTGCATAAGCTTTTATGGCGTCGTCTTCCCAGAGCCCAAACTTTGATTCGGGACTTGCCGTGATGCAGTGACTGTGATGACCTGCTCCGATTTCAGGGTTAACACGCACTGAAATGACTGGTGGCACAGTAAACTTTAGTAGCCTATCTAACTCTGACTGGGAATCGACGTTTACAGTGATGTTTGCGTCGGCTAACATTTTTAATTCATCATTTCTTACGCTAGTGCCCGTAAATAAAATGCGGTCAGATGTGTAACCGCAGCTTAAACCCATGAATACTTCGCCTGGACTCACAGTATCTAAGTAGGCTCCTTCTGACTGTAGAATCCTAAGAACTGCCAAGTTGTTGTTGGCTTTGGCCGCATAGTAGATGCGTAAGTGCTTGTAATTGCTAATTAAAGCATTGTGAAGGTGGTTGTAGTTGTCTCTGATGCGTTTCTCGCTTAGCACGTACAATGGTGTATCGTATTTTTCAGCTAATTCCTTAACTGAGAAGCCGTCAAAGAAAAGGCTGCCTTTTCGGTCCTCTAAGGGTTCACGAAGCTTTCTTTTAACCATCCGCATACACCAGATTCCACTGTTTTTGTTGGAACGGAATTTAAGCTAAACCAGTAGCCACATACAATTCAGCGCTCAGAATTCCTCCGCCTGCAGCCCCACGAATTGTATTGTGTCCAAGACACATGTACTTGAAGGTCATAATCGGATCCTTACGGATTCTACCAACAACAACGTTCATCCCGCAGCCTGAGTCCCTATCAAAGCGTGGTTGAGGTCGATTCTTCTCGTGTCGAACGATGATCGGGTTTGCCGGAGCAGACGGCAACTTGAGAAGTTGAGGTGCACCCTTGAAATCCTCAAATGCTGCCTCGATTTGGCTAAGTGAGGGGTCTTGGTCAAGCTTTACAAATATCGATTCCAAGTGTCCGTCTTTGACGTTAACGCGGTTGCAGCTTGCGCTAATCTGGAAATCAGCATTTTGGACACCTCTCCCGGTGTAGGAACCCAGAATCTTCAGGGCTTCCATTTCCATCTTATCTTCTTCGCCGGAAATAAAGGGAATTACGTTGTCGATTATGTCCAAAGAGGCTACGCCAGGGTATCCTGCACCGCTCAACGCCTGCATGGTGGTCACTACAACCTGCTTCAAGCCAAACTGCATTAGCGGTTTTAGCGTAATCGCCATTTGTATAGTGCTACAATTTGGGTCAGTAGAGATAAATCCTTTCCAACCCCTGAGTTGTTGTTGAAATTTGATTAACTCAGCGTGGTCAGGGTTGATTTCTGGAATTATAAGCGGCACATCTTTTTCCATTCGGTGTGCACTTGCCTTGCTAAACACTGGGTACAAGGCTGCAAATTCCGATTCAACCGCTCCTGCCAAATCTCCAGGCATTGATGAGAAAACCAAGTCTACGTCTCCTGCTTTTTCTACAGATGCTACGTCAGCGTTAACTATTGGCATATCCGCGATTTCAGTGGGCAGGTTAGATTCCATCAGCCAGTTGCAGGCATCCTTGTATTTTTTGCCTGCTGAACGCTCTGAAGCGGCAAGAACCTCAATTTCAAACCATGGGTGTCCTTGTAAGAGTTGAATGTACCGTTGTCCAACGGCACCGGTTGCGCCCAAAATGGCGACTTTACGTTTATTCGGCATGGGTGTTTCTTCCTTTGCTCTTTTCACTCTGTTCTTGCTTCATAAAAAAGTTAGTGGTTTTGCAAGTTAAGATAATCCTAAAACATCAGCCATGCTGAAAACTTTAGGTTCATTTTGCTTACTTAACCATTCAGCAGCAAATACAGCGCCCTGAGCAAACACATTTCGTGAGAAGGCGGTATGTTCCAGACGTAACATTTCGTAAGGGCCAGCAACTATTATGTCATGGATTCCTGGGACGCCGCCAACCCGTATTGCCACCGATTCAAGTTCAACCGTTTGCCGTGGACTAATACCTTCCCTGCCGTAAACAGTCTTTGTATAATTTCGAGTTTGAGAAACTATTTGCTCAAGCTTCTTTGCCGTTCCGCTAGGCGCATCCTTTTTGCCGGTGTGATGGATTTCGCTTAGACTGAAATCGTACCCTTGTGGAAACGACTTGAGCGACTCTGCCAACTTGAATAAGATGTTAACTCCTACACTGTAGTTCGGAGAAAATACTGATGGAACTTTGCCCGACATTGCAGCCATCACTTGTCGGTTTTGGTCTGGATTAAAACCTGTGGTGCCGAGGATAATACGTTTTCCAAGGTTTGCAACGTTTGGGATGTTTGTTACTTCTGCGACTGGCACGGTGAAGCTCACATAAACGTCGGCGTCTCTGACAGCTTCGTTTAGTCTGTCGGAGCTGAGGATCTTTATGTCGGAATTTGCAATACCGAGTTCCTTGAGGCTTTTGCCAACATATGGAGTGTTTGGTGCCTCCATGGCACCGGTGATTACATGTCCTTTTGCAATGGCTTCAGTTATGATAGCATTTCCCATTCTTCCTGCTGCCCCAGCTACACAAACCCTAAGCATAAAAAAGCCCTTCCAAATATTTCTCATTGTAGAGTCGTTCTTTTAAGTCAACGCCAAAATAGTCGGCGATTGGCTTGAAAATCTGGGGGTTACTTTCGTAGACCTTTCTCGCGTTTACTAAAACTACGTCTAATCCGCTTTGTGTCAATTTTCCCAGTGGTTGCCTGCAGGGTCCTGAGGGCATTCCCATTATGTTCATTAGCGTCTTGCAGGCAAGTGGGTTGCGGGCTTTGCAAGTTACTGGACCATATGGTGTTTGTTCTTGTGTTTTCACTGTAACGATGCTGAAGAGAGGTTGGAGGGCTTGGGAGATTACGCTTGCAGCTTCCTCATTGCCAACTAAAATATAATGTACCATGTCTGCAACGGCACCTGGAGCAATGTTGGAGACTACGGATATGACACCACTTGCAGCGATGTCAGGTGAAATCATCATCGTGTAAGTTTTGTCGTCGTCTCCTGAGAGAATATCAAAGTCTTCTCCGCAGACTTGCCTGGTTAACTCCATGTTCTTCAAATCACCCGTCGCTTCTTTCACGCAACGAACGTTGGGGTATTGATCATGAAGGATTGCGAGGTCTTGGGGAAAAAGCTGAGTGCCTGTCCTTCCTGGGATGATGTAAGGAATAACTTGAACTTCAGGAAACTGGCTTGCGATGGGTTCTACATATTCTCTTCGAATTTCCATTGAGCTTGGACCGTTGTAGTATGGGTCGACAAGGAGGACACAGTTTATTCCTGCGTTCTGGGCGTGTGCAGTGCCATCGATAGCTTCTTGGGTTGAGTTACTCCCAGTACCCGCAATTGTTAAACATCTGTTACTTGAGTACTCGTGTACTTTTTCGATGACTTTGCTGTGTTCGTTCCAATCTAAAGTTGGGCTTTCACCTGTTGTGCCTACGGCTAGTAAGCCTTTGACGCCGTTTTTTATTTGGAAATCCACTAGTTCGTGCAATCCCTCGTAATCGACTTGGCGACTACTATTCATGGGTGTTATTAATGCAGTGTAACAACCGCTGAAGGTTACCATTTCAGATTCCTCTCAATGAATGGTGATAATTGGTAGATATAATATTTAAGTGTTACGTTTAACACACTATTTTTACTAAAATCGTAAATAATTCATTATAAATGAGTCAAATCCCTCATCAACAATCATTTTTTAGAAACAAATAAACATTCAACATAATAAGCAGTAAAAACTCCATCATTAACCCCATAAAGCCCCCGCAGATAACCAATCGCATCCCCAAGAACGACAGCTGAAGGAATAACTGCCTTAAAATTATCTAAACGCAAAATATCTGAAAGTTGTCCACATTCCGTCTTTACAATCTTCAACCTCAGAAACCTGGAGCCCGACTGGAAAACAGCAATTTCGCCAAGTTTAGGCTTACCTTTTCGGATATCGATTGTTTTTTGGCCTTGCAATAGCCATTGCAATACTTCTTTTTTTGCAAAAAACAATGGCAAATCTATAGCACCTAAAGTTTGGTTGCACCGCTAGAAGATAAGTTTACAGTTGAAAATCGAATCAAAGAAAGTTTACAATGGGAAAAAATAGGTTGAAACGTAGAATATTTCTTGCTGTTTACCCTTTGCCTTTTTCTTCTTTACCGAAGTATTTAGTCCACTTTAGTTTACGTGCGTCGCGTTTGAATGCTATGCTGCTTTTCTTGCATTTGCTGGAATCGAACCATAGGATTGAGCCGTCGTTTTTAACGAACATCATGCCTGTTCCAGCTGGGAAATCAGCACCACAGAACGAACATTTTCTAGGTTTTGGCATGACAAATTCTCCAGGTTATCGCGTAATTTTCTTAGCTTCTCTTTCTGTTTCTCGCAGCATCAGAATATCTTGTGCTCGCACTGGTCCTTTAACGTTGCGTGTTATGATTCTACCTTTGTCTTTTCCTTCCATTATGCGAACGCGGACTTGTGTGATTTCGCCAGTTACACCTGTGCGACCTATGACTTGAATGACTTCTGATGGAATTAGTTCTTCAGCTGCGTCTTTACTCATTACTGAGTTCCTCGTTTAACCTGATCGATTCTTGTGACGATTTCTTTGAGTAAGCCTGCTGCGTCTCCTTCTCTTATTATGCATGCTGCTGCACATGGAACATCGATACCGATGGATTTGCCGAGTTGTTCCTTGCTTGGTACGAACACATATGTAATTTTTCTTTCGTCGCAGAGTAATGGTAGGTGTGCAATTACTTCCGGTGGGTCAACATCTTCAGCTATTACCACAAGTTTTGCTTGTGAGCGTTCAACAGCTTTTGTTGCCTCATTTGTTCCTTTCCTAACAGATCCTGATTTTGAAGCAATCGTTAGGGCTTCATAGGCTGCATCTACGATTTCTTTTGGTACTTCATATTTTACGTAAAATGGTTTAGACATATTTCTTAGCCTCACCCTTTTAAGGCAGAATCTTATCCGCACTTCTTATTTAAGAATCTTTCTCCCAAAAAACGGGGCTTGTACTTTCAGCTTATAAACTATTTAGAAAACTTTAAATAAACTGTTACGGGTCTCTAAATGTTTTTCGAGAAGGGAAATTGCGTTTGCAAAGATTGGGCAAAGTTTCAAATGTAACTCCATCGCAAAACATGGTGGTAAAAACAGAAAACTCCCCGAAAATGGGTTTTGAAGTTGCCGATGAAAACTTAAATGTTGTTGGCAAAGTTTTTGACATAATAGGTCCTGTCTCAGCACCTTATGCAGTAATTAAACCGAGCATCAAGGACCCTGAGAAACTAGTGAATAAACCGGTGTACTTGCTTCTCTCGAAAACAAAAAGGAGCCAAAGATGATGAGTAGAGCCAGCAAGTTAACTCAACCAATAAATCAAGACCAAACTACTCCAAAAGCAGAACCAGCCAAAGTTCAAGTTTGCCCCGAATGTGGTAGCACTCGACTTATGCGCGATTATGAATGTGCTGAAATAGTATGCATGGACTGTGGTTTCGTTGTGGCAGCCAAAATAGCTGACCGTGGACCTGAATGGAGAGCTTTTGATGATGAACAAAGGTCAAAGAGAACCCGTGTTGGAGCACCCCTAACATACACCATCCACGATAAGGGATTGTCAACAACTATTGATTGGCATGATCGAGACATCTATGGCAAAAGTCTCTCGCCAGGGCAGAAAGCTCAAGTGTATCGTCTGCGGAAGTGGCAGCGTCGTATCAGGGTTTCAGATGCAACTGAACGGAACCTTGCGTTTGCACTTTCCGAAATCACAAAGATTTCTAATAACTTGAACCTTCCAAAGAACATTCTTGAAACAGCCTCAGTTATTTACCGTAAAGCAGTAAAAGAGAAACTTATTCGAGGCAGATCAATTCAAGGCGTCACCTCAGCTGCGATTTATTTAGCCTGTAGGCAATGTGGTTTACCCCGAACCTTGGATGAAATTGCTCAATGCTCAATGGTTAACAAAAAAGAAGTTGGACGAAGCTACCGTTTCCTAGTCAGAGAATTAAACTATTCCATACCACCACTGCGCCCAAGCCAGTATATAACAAAGTTCTCAAACCAACTTACTATGCAGGGAAAAGTCGAGGAAATTGCCCACAAAATCTTGGCTTCTGCAAAAGAGCTAAAACTCACTTCAGGCAGAGGACCAACAGGCATTGCGGCAGCAGCAAGTTATGTTGCGTCAGTCTTAACTGGTGAGCGGAAGACTCAAAGAGAAATAGCCGAGATTGCACAGGTTACTGAGGTCACTATCAGGAACAGGTACAAAGAACTCGTTGAACGCCTATTGTTCCAAATAAGCATCTAACAGTACGCTTAATGAATTTGGGCTGGGTTTCTTGAACAACTGTCTTATTTTTTGCAGTTAAGCCACTCTTTAAAAAAAACTTTTCTGTGTTGAATTTTTGGTTATCAGCCTTAAACATAGAAGCCATTTCTTTAAGAAACTCTGTTTTAGTTTCTGCTTCGCTGTTTACGGCTAACTTCGCTATTTTCTCGAAATGTTGTTTTGTAAACACTTTTTCATTTCTCCAATTTTTTTAATTTCTATTTCTAACATTCAAACAAACTAAGGGTTTAGTGGGTCAAGCAAAAACATATCATCCATTTCTTTGTTTTCTTTTTCGTCTTCGCTGTCTTCGCTTTGTTGGTCATTGCTGGCGTTTTGGCTGTTATTGGTCAATGCATTAATGATTCTTTTCAATAGGCTTTTTGGCTTGTCTGAAGGTGGAACCATTTTATAGTGTGCTGGCGTGCTGTAGGTTTTGCGTACTTCTGCATTTATGATAAATGGCTTTTTGTTTTGCTTGAATTCTGGGCTTACAAACACAGAGCCATTAAAAAACCAATTTCTTAAAGACATCTCTGTTAAGTTTATGTTATACTGTTTTTCTAAGCGTCTAAGTTGAGGGTTAACATCTTCTATTGCTATTTTGCCGATTATGTAAGTTTGCTTTGTTCTTATGGTTTTTGAAAAATCGTTTAGTCTTTGCGAACTGGAAAATATTGATTCTCTATTATTCCGTGCCTCATTGAATACACAAAGAAAAGTTTCAGCCTCTGTTCTCATTGTTGACCGTGTGCAAAATGCGTCTTGTGCCTCATCCAGAAAATAACTTATGCTTTTGTTGGGTTCGTGTGTTTCGTTTATTTCTCTTTGCTGTCTTTGAATTTCGTCTAAGTGGTTTATGACAGTTCTTATAAAATACCCTCTTTTTGATGGCTTGCGACTTTTCAGCCTAAATAAAATATCTTGATGATTCTCTAAGGCTGTCTTAACTAATTGCCAATTGTTCAAACTATAATGTTCAAACTCTAAAGTGTGCTTTTGGCTTGTTGTGCTTATGTCGCATTCATTGACATTAAAAACTGGAATCTGGCTGTATTTGTACAAAAACGCTTCGCTTCCATCAAAAATTATAACCCTTGAATCTGGCAAACTTCGCACATAATCAGCAATTGCAAACATCAAGAAACTTTTCCCATGTCCCTTAGAACTTACCAAATGAAGCCCACCACATCTTAAGCCTTCGTTAACCATTAACTCAAAACTGCTTTGTTCATGTTGGTTGATGTTGCTTTGCTCTGCTTTGTTATCCGTTTGAATTTTGGCTGGGTTTTGGGTTTGTCGTCATAAGTTTTTAACCGTGAAACATGAGTTTTTAAGCTATTAATAAGGCTTATTCCTAAACGCTTTTAGCAAAACAAGCCCATTTTAAGCCTCATTTTTCAACCTTATAAAAAGGCTACATAGGCACTTAAATTTATTATATTTTTTTCTGGAAAATATTTCTGGAAAAGTTTTAAGGTTGAAAAAATCTATGTATTGAACGTTTTTGATTAATTATAGGTGTGTTTTTGAAATTGATTTTTGATTTGATTTTCAACAAGATTCTTGAGAAATACAAAACAAATTTAAGCAATTAACTAACTATTGCTCTGTTTTTTTAGGGGTGTTTTATTTTTAGTGGGAATCTTAGAGGGTGGGGGGATTAAAGTCTAATATATTTGAACGTTAGATAATGCCAATTCGGTTAGAATGAAGAAACGTTTTTCGATTATATTGGTCGCTATTTTAACACTTGTCGTAGCGATTGTACTATCGGTCACTATTGCAGTTCTGCTTTTGGGTGATGAAAATCTCTATGTTGGCACCAAGGCTAAAATCGTTAATTTGCATTTTTCACCAAGTAGTGATTGGAAAAGTACTATTGCCAGTTTTACAATTACTAATTTGTACAATTCTAAAATTACAGTTATTGGCTCAGATGTCAATAAAGTCAATTATGGTTATTCCGAGATTACTCTTCCATCTGGTCAGACAAGAAATGCAACTGTTAACCTAAATGGTTTGGTTATAACTAAATCTTCCAATTATGATGTGACTTTAACTGTTACTTTTGATGATGGACAATACGAAATCTAACTCTCAAAATTATACTCCGTACAAATATGTTGGTTCTGCTTTTCTGGAAAGTGCTGACTTACAGATGATTGATGAAAAAACCTTCGTATCTTTAACTGCTAAAAATACTGGAAATATACCGCTTAGTAAGTTGAAAATGACTGTTGGTGATTTTGAAACTTCACTATCGCTAAATCAATTTGTGCAACCCAAAGAGAATCTTGTATTAAATATGCGACCTATTGATAAAACTTTCGATTCTGAGACAAGTTATCCAGTTAAGTACACTTTCATTTTTGCTGATGAAAGCATAATTACTGCTCAAAGCACAATTCAGATATTACAATTTATACCGACACCGACACCTTCACCCAAACCAACAATTACACCCACTCAAACACCAATACCTACTCCAGTTCCAACACCCAGTCCCAAACCTTTAACATTTACATTAACTTAAAATCAATCCTACACCTCGTTAAATCTAAATAATACACTAAAATTATCTAAAACTCTATCCTATAATACAAAAAGTAATCAAATAACCATCTATTGTTAAATTCAAAAAATATAGTTAATCAAACAAGTATTACACCTATAACAAATAATGCTTTTACTACAACAATTAAACCTTAACATACAAGAGATAAAACTAGCGAAACATAATATTTTAGACTTTTCTACGTAAGAATTCCCAATATGTAAGTAATGTTTACTCAATTTATATCGTGTACGTGTAACAAATATACCATAAAAATTAAAATCTGCAATTAACTTAGCACTAAAGTATAAAAGCTAATTTTTAAAACTATTAATAACCTTTTTTATTAATTATCAATGTTTTTTAAAATCATTTTTATTTATTTTCAACAAATTCTTAAGAAATTCAAAACAAATTTAAAACAATTTATTAACTACTGCTCTGTTTCAAAAAACCCAATTTTACAAAAAGTAAAAAACTCAAAAGGTAGCTGAGAAATATTTAAGGACAAAATTTAAACTCTGAACCCACTTAAATAGAGTACATGATAAAATTTACGCCAAATCGAAAATCACTTATTATCGGTATTCTTATTGGCGTTGCAATAACAATCCTATTTTTCTTCATTTACTTAAATTTACTCTCATTATCAATTATTTTATCTAGTTTATTCTCTGCATTAACTTGTTTGAGTATCGCTGTTATAATTTCCATCGCAATTTTTTTTAGATATTCTTTCTTTAAATTTTACCACTATTTTAAACAATCAAAAATAAAAATAGTAATAGAGAATGCTGAATTCATAGCAAAAGGCTTTGACCATTCATGTGCTAGCTATCAGTTGAAAGTTTCTATAATGAATAAACGAAGAATAATTTGTCCATATTTGGATGATGTATCAATTGATATAAAAGATTCAGAAGGTAACAACCCCAATTTAATTAAGATAACAAAACGCATAGATGAAAAAACAGAAATTACCTTAGAAGAAGAAAAAATGACAAAAGTGTGCAATTGTCTGTTTGATAAAGAAGATAACCTGTATGATATGAAGGGTTTAAAATTAGATGACCCTTATTTTATGTTTTATCCCTGTGAGAATAGCACGCCCAATTTAATAGGAAAGAAAATGAATCCAGCTTTTAATTATTCCGAGTATCTTTTAGATTTAGAAGATGAAAAATATTCAATTGATATAAAGCTAAAGTATATTGTTAAAAATGAAGTTATAATAGTAACAAACAACTTCACTAAGAAACCTGCCACTTTTTTTACAACTACAAGAAACCCAGAATTATCTGCTCTTAAACTGCAAAATGATGGATTACGAAATAGGCTTGGTGCAAGTGAAAACAATTTGCTTAATAAAGAAAAAGAAATGGAAAAATTGAAACTTGTAAAATCTGAAATATTGAAAAAAGAAGAAGACATTAGAACACTCACTAATGAAAATAATAGATTGAATGCAGAGATTAAGCGAAAAGAAAAAGGTTTTGAAGACCAAATTAATGAAGTAAACATTAAGTTAAAAAATTGTGAAGAAGACCTGCTGAAAAGACCCACAAAAACTGTATATGTGGATAGGGTAAAATAAAGGCGTTCTACCTACCGCATTTAGTTTTTGCGTCTTGCACTCTGCAATAATCGAAATCTACATTCAAAAGGCTTAGTTATCACTTAACTGCTAAAGCCATAGTCGTTATAAAGCCCAAGTTTCTTGGCTTTATCAATCTCTTTATCAAAATCTAAATCGTCAATTTCGACTTTTTTATCTTGTTTATTGTAACTATTACTTAGTTCTGCATTAGGTGTATTGTTGTTTGTTTGATTTAATTGATTAGTTACTGTAGTAACTGTATTATCAACTGATACACTATTAACATTAGATACTTTAGATAGCATAGAAAAAAAACTGTCGCCAGATTGCAACTCAAACTTAATTTGGTTATTTTGTGTTAGTTGGTTAGTTAATTGGTTAGTTAAATCGGTTAGTTGCGTCTGGATGTTTTTTAGGTGTTGCTTGTGGCGTGTTAGTGCGTCTTGTATCAGAGATTTTAATTGTTGGGCTAAATCAAACTTTAATTGTCTGTTTTTGTGGTCTTTGTTGCCGACTAGTTTGCCCACATCTATAATGTTATCTTTGCAGACTGATTCAATATGTGCCTGTGCTGTTTGGTTGTATTGGTCATAGAAACTCACGATTAAGCCAGCTTCGCCAAACCAATCTTCAAACCTGTAAGTGATATTGTCTCTGGCAAAAGATAATGGATAATCATGTCCATATTGGCGTTTAACATTTTTGCACTCAAACGCTATCAACTGTTTTGTGCCATAATAAACTTCAAAATCTGGCTTGTGTTTCTGTTCGTTAGTTAAGCCTTTTAAATATGCGTCTTTGCCAGCCCACTTATAACTTAAACCTAATTCACCTGTTGCTTTATTGAATAATGGCTTAAACACTTCTTCCAATACTTTGCCTAGTTTCTGCTCTCGGCTTAATGTTTCATATTCAATCTTTCGTTTTTTAAATAATATGGCTTGTTTGCTTGCTTTAGAGAGTGTGCTATTAATCAACGAATTTGAGTTTCTTATGCTATCCATCATGTTCACCACACCAACATTATTATTGCTACTTATATGTATAATTATACATTAGGTATAAAAGTCTTTTCCTTGTTTTTAACATAAATTTGTTAATTATTACATGTATCGGATTTGGTTGAAAATTTAAGTAATGACTTAAAAGTTGAGCTAATTCAGAGTGTCAATTATTCAGTTAAAGTTTAATCAGTTGTATGTTAGCTTTATACATTTTTAGTTAAATTTTGATAAGGTGAGTAAAAAGATTTAAATAGGTGTTTTATACAAACTTTATACATAAAGGTGTCAATTATGGTTAAATCAAAACCAAGAAAAAGCATATTGGTGTCTGAGTCAGCCTTTGAAAATTTTGACTCAATCAGGAATCAACTTAACAAAAATTCCAGCGACACATTAACGGAATTAATGTCTAAAGAAATCATTCATTCAGAAACAACAATAATTTCCAGAAATAAAATGAGTAATCGTTTAGAGTCAAGTGGCGATTTTGACCACGAAACACAAAAATTATCAACTAAAAAAGTAGGTGAAAATATTGAGTAAAAGAGCATTTAAGAATAAACATGATACAGACAGCGACACAATTGACCAAATTGACCAAAGCCAGCTTGAACATTCAGTTAATAATATTGACGTAAGAGCTATTGCAGAATCTAAAGACCTTGATAATAGAGTTGCTTTTAGTGGCGAAAATAAAAATTATGGTGCTGAAACTAAAGGCAAAATTGACCGATTGAATGAAAATTTCGTTGAATCCAAACGCTTTGCCAAAGATATTCCTATAAACGAAGGCAATTATAGAAAAAACTTGGGTAATCGCCAGAAATAATTTTATCCCTTAATTTTTTTGGGAAATAATAAATTTAAAGAGATGTTAAAAAATGAATGAAAATAACGAAAATAAAAATAAAGAAATAAACGTCAATGTTGAAGTTGACGATGAATGGCTAAAATATACTGTTGATAAAGCCACTAAAGAAAAAGATGAACGTATAAATGAATTGGAATCTGCACTTAGCACCATTGCCGAAAAAGAACTTAGTGCTAAATGTACCAAATACAATATTGACCAAAATTTGCCAGAGTCGCAAAAGATTGAATTGGTTAAGCAAAAAGCCTTAGAACGAAGCAATACAGCCACATTAAACAGCTTTCAAACTGGCATTGAAGCAGAGAATCTTAACCGTGATACAGAGAACTTAGAAGCAAATAACGCTTATGACTTAATTGTTGAATTAGAAAAACGTGCATCAAATAACGACTTGACAGCAAAAAAATTGCTTTTAGAAATGACTAACAAAGTCTGTGAAAAATCTCACGAATGGGAGTTTAACGGTTCTGGCAAAGATTTGTATCGAAAAGCAAAAGGCACACCACAAGAAATTGAGCAAATTAGGCAGAAAAAACAACAATGGAAATTGGTGAAATAAAATGGCACAAACTTTTGATAATAGTCGTTATGTCCGTGAAACAAATAGCGGTCAATGGAAAATGAAGGATAATAGTGTTATTGTCTGGGAAAATACTAAGCAAATATCCAATTATGACGCTGTTTTGCAAAGTTGGTTTAATGGCAAAACTGAAATAACTGAATGCATACCGCAAGAATCGCCTTTTAAATGCAAAAAAAGTATGGAGATTGATGTGCTTCTGCTTAGAGAAAAAACTTTAGATGATGATTTTAGCAAACAAATTCTTTGTTACCAAAAGAAGCTAATTGTATCAGTCAGAGATGATTGCACAAATATTTGGTTAACTTTTGGCGATGATGACCGAATTTATCTTAAAGACTTATTGAATCAATCAACTTGGAGATGCACATTAACAACTGATGATTATGTAACTGTCAAAAAGATATTTGAGAAAAAAATTGACCGTGAAACAGCTATCAAATTAAAAACTGGCTATATATTTGCAAAAGAAGAATCTGATGGAAACGGTAATTTTCTTTATGGGCAATTCGTTAAACCGAGTAAATAGGTGAATAATAATTATGTTTACGACTCTAACCGTAAATGGATGGGTAAAGTTTTGTCATCTCTTGACTCAATTTTGCCCAGCCCATCCAATAACTTTAGGTGATGTTTGATGCATAACGATTTTGAAGTGCTTGAAATATTAGTTTCTGATTGTGGCGAACAAAATCCAACGTGTTCAGTTTGCAGAAAAAATAAAAGTGTAGTGCATAACAAGCATCTTGACATTTATTTATGCCAATATTGTGAAGCAGATTTTGAGTCGAGTGATTGATATGGTCAAAAAACACGTTTCTAAAAGCAATGCCCAAAGATGCAAAGAGTATAGACAACGAATTAAAACACAAAAAGAAAAAGACCAAATCGAAAAAAACCTTGATAAAAGGGTTAAATCAGCCAAAAAAGAACAAAAAACAGAGAATAAAGAGAATAAAATTAATGTTGATGCTTTAGATGCTGATTGGCTTGAGCCTCATAGCAATCTTAGAGAACAATTCCAGATTAGCGAAGAACCACATTATAGTTTATTTGGAGATTTAGAAGGCACACAAAACCCTTTAGATAAAGTTAGCCATGCCCAGAACTTAAAAGCCTTGTTTGGCAATCGTGCTGAATAAGTTAATTAATTGCTTAACATGGTTTAATCT
Source organism: Candidatus Bathyarchaeota archaeon (assembly GCA_963708495.1). GTDB lineage: Archaea > Thermoproteota > Bathyarchaeia > Bathyarchaeales > Bathycorpusculaceae > Bathycorpusculum. The sequence continues at coordinate 307,595 of CAVPSS010000001.1, read as the reverse complement.
AAAAAAAATTGGCTTACAGGTGCGTATATTCGTCTATTGCTTTAATGATTTGTTTTTTGCGTTTTAGCAGATTTAATTTCTTCGCTATTTCATTTCTTTTAACATCGTCTTCATAGGGCATTTTGTCGCAATCGTCAAAGAATGCTTCAACTAATTTTCTAATTCCTATTTTTAACTCATGATGATACATTATAGTCATGTTTATCGCCCGCACTAATTTTTCTTAGTTTCTAAGGTTACGCCTTGCATATCTGCGACTTCAAAATCAAATTTATGGTTTGGTGTTTCCGCACTTGTTATGTAAAACACTTTTTCAATAAACCAAGTTTTTCCACTATCTTCGCTAAATAGCGAACATTTCATTCTTTTTATAGGTTTTATATTTTCTTTATTCATATTTCAATCACTAATAATATACATAATTAACGCAACTTATAAGTTTATGGTTTAAGTAATTGCGTAAATTCTGTCAATTTAATATGTTAAGTAATTCATTAAATCATGTCGTTTTATGTTGGTTAAATTAATCATGTGTCGCTAAAACAAAAAAATACCCATAATCAAACTAATTACCCATAACAATTTTTTTTAATAATACCAATTAAACCAAAATTGACCAATACATAGCTACCCTGTGCCAGCCATTTCAATTATAACAGAGTTATAAGTGGTTCGGGAGTGGTTTTTAAGCAGTTTTGCACAACTTTTGAGCAAAAATTGACCATCAAACAGCCTTGCCCGCACTTTTTTAATGCTGTTATGTTCAATTATGCGTACAAACAAAGACGATTAATGAAATAAGGCACAATTACATAAGAATATGTACGAAATAAGATATATTGTCGCCTCTGTTTCTATGTTGTCACTATACTAAGTTTGTTAATTGGATTCTTGATTAAAGAAGATTTTATTATTAACTTAATCCTTAAAGGAAGATGAGAATAGTAATGGTTGAGAAAAAGAAATCACCTATAACTTTCTTATTAGCAGTTTCTAGCCTTTTTGGGATTTTATCTTGGATTCACAGGTAAATCTTTGGATGAGATTGGGTTGAGGGGTGAATCTTTGTATTTGGGGATTCCTTCACTATTTGTTTTACTATTTATTGTGGGATTATTTCTATATTGGAGAGATTAAACAATCAATTTTATGTACACGGTGTGTGTGCATTAAAAAATAATAGATTAAAAAACTTAGAAATTGATTAGAGTTTATTTTATTCTCTAATCTTCTTTATTTTGGCTGTTTCGTTTTTGAGTTTCTTTTGTGCTTTTGGCTAAGTATTCATTTATTTTTCTTATGGCTTCTGTGGCTTCATTAAGTTTCTTTTCGGTTTCGGTTAATTCTTGCTTTGTGGTGTCTAATTCAGCCTTGACTTTTTCAACTGTCTGGGGCAATAGGTACGGCAAACACTCTTTGTATTTGGCTAATAACGATTCAACTGTATGTGCTGAATAGTGGCTGTCTATGCCTTTGGCTTTATGCGATAATAAGGGGGCTATGATGTTTTGATTTATTTTTTCTTCTAAAGCAGTTTGCATAAAACGCCTAAAATCGTGTGCAGAAAAGCGTTTAACTTCTAAGTTATGCCATGCCTTAAAAGATGCCCTATCAAATATTTTCATTATGCTATTTGTGGCTAATTTTGTTATTTCTTTGTTGTTCTGTCTATAAGCGACAAATAAGGGGCTGTTATCGTTGACTATGTAGCCTTTTTTATTTAGTTCTTTTTTGTATTCTTCAAGCCGTCTAACTGCTATGTGATGTAAAAAGCCAACGTGTTTTAAGCCCTTATATTTACCAGCACCAGCCCCTTTTAATCTGGCTGATTCAATAACGAATTGATAAGGGATTAATTTGTCGCCAGTAGGTTTCAAGTCACACCATTTAGTTTTAGTTATAGATGTAAGTCTTAGAGGGCTTGAAGCCAGAAACCAAACAAGAAATTTATCTCTGGCACAATTCATATTATTTTCAAGGGCTAAAATTTCTTCGGTTGTTGGGCTTCTGTGTTTTGCTTCGGGTGTCTCGACTTCTTTAATATTAATTAGGTTTCTACGATTGGCTTTATAGAAACTAATAACGATTGACCGCACTAAACTTTTAACGCTGGGTGTGCTTGTGCTGTTAGTCAAGTATTTTTCTAAAAGCGTTTCGGCTTGAAATTCTTTGCCTGTATTTATTGCTTGCAAGCCTTCAATTTTTAGGGCTATCAATTCGTCTGGGTTAAGTTTAGTAAATTCGCAATACCGTTTAAAGTTGGGCAAATAAGTTAATTTAGTAGTTGCACCAGAGTTTATTTTGTTAAACCAAACGGAGCCAGAAGAATATGTTTGAAATCCAAGATTCTAAACTGTCAGTCAATTTACTCAAATAAAATCACCTTCAATAACACTTTTAGGCTTTGTGGATTCCAAATCAACCTTAGATTTGACGGCTTTAGAGCAAAAAGCCCCATTAAACACGCCTATGGATTCCTCTAATGTTCCAAATAAGCATCTAACAACGCCGTCATTGCTAAATTTTTTTTAGGAGCACATATGACTAATTCTGACGAAAAACCTTCAGATTATCCAAAATAGAAGTGTCAATGGCTAAACTTTAAGTAATCCTGTTATGTCTTAAACAAAACCTTTGTAACCCGGCATCAGAAAATAGAAATAATTGGTTTATCTTCTGAATTACAAAGCAACATTAAGAATTAGAAAAAGGATGATGAAACAAGAGCAAACGAGTTATAAGCTGAAGTTAAATGGTTGCGGGATGAAATAAAATCCGTCCGTGACCTTCCAGGATTAAAGCTGCAAAACAATAACTTAGGCAAATCTTAATCAATAATAAGCAATTTTTTTAAGTATGCACGTCGCTAGTCCTAAGTTATGCCCTATAAATTTACTTTCGACCTCTCAAAGGTCCCGCGCTTCTTCTTCGCTGAAATCGCTTTAATTAGTTACCAAAAGGGCATGCACAAAAGTTTCCTATCAACGCTTAATGACTTAATTCTTAAATTTAAAATTCAGGAGGCAACTGGACTGAACCTTTCAGATGCAGTTGCATTACTTCAAGATCTAATTGATTTGCAAGCCATTAACAGTTTGGAGAGAGGTCGGTTTTTGCAAACAAAGAAGAGGGCATTGTTCCTTCCACATTGCTCGCGAAAATTCATGGATGGTCGTTGCAAAGCAACATTCAACCCTGAAACTCCATGTTACACGTGTATGCACTGTTCGGACGATTGTATGGTTAACAAGGCAGATCAATATGCAAGAAAGAAGGGTTATGATGTTTATTTGTTGCCTGGAGGTTCCTGCATACCCAAGATTATCAAGAAGAGTCGATATGAAGGCGTAGTTGGAGTGGCGTGTGGAGAAGAAATGAAAATTATGGGTCCGCTTATAAATGGCATGAACATAACAGGGCAGGCTATACCTTTGTTAAAGAATGGGTGTGCATGCACCGTTTTCAATATGGAAACGCTCAAAAAAGTCCTCTAACCTGCTTAAATTTAAGTTGAGTGGTTTTAGCAAAGCTGGTAATGATAAACCAAGCCAAGAGTATTGTCTGATATTTATGCCAGAGAAGAAATTATTCCGAACCAGCGAGAAATGCTCTGTTCTTGCCACAGGTTAACATTGCGTTTTAATTCTACTCACAGCGGGGCAGATCGTTTGAGCAGCAATTTTGTTCAACTCTTCATTAATATGCCTCTAAATCAGTTGGAGCTGCAGACAAAAAAGAACTTAAAGAGGAGTGCCTGATTTTTAGAATGTTGAACAAAGAAAAGTAAAACTTTTTACTTTACTATTTCACGTTTCTTCCAGCGCAGGTTCTTACCCTTGCACTTTCTGCATTTTAATGCTGTTGCAGCATTACGTGAGCCACAGTCCCTGCAAATTTTCATATGCAGACGGTGTTCTTGTGCTATGGCTTTTTTCACTGGGTCTAATATCGGCATTTTATTGTTAACCTTCCGTTTTGGCTAAGTCTTTGATGATTAAGTATCAAATATACCTTTTGTCTAAACTTTTGGATATTGGACTGGATCCAAAAACAGGTTACTTGATTACTTCAATTGTAACGTATGAGCGAGTGTCCTCTATTCCATCGATGCTATATAGTTTCTTCAATATTTCATCGAGGTTTTCACGTTCAACAATTATTAAAGCGTCAACCTCACCTGCTATGCGAAATGCTCTGGAAACTGCTAGCTCATGAATTTGTTCATAAACGTGGATACGTTTGATAGGTGAGACTTTGAGAAGTATGAAAGCTGGTGTCGTCGATACGCCCAATGCGCTTAATCCTTTTTCTGTTACATCAATGAAGCCTCTTCCTGTGCGTATGTAGCCGCGATTTTTGAGTTTGCGCAAATGGACATTTAATGCTTGTCTACTTATACCTAACTGGTTGGATAATTCGTCTTGTTTAACTCTTAGGGTGTAGGTGTTTGTGGATTTGCCTTTCTCGTAGAGTGTTTTTAAGAGTTGGATTGAACGTTTAGTTAATGGTTCCAATTTTGTCACTCTTGTATTGTTTTGTTAAGCTAAACCTTTACAATAGTTGCAAGCTTCCTTAATAATCTGACTCCTAAATGTCGAATAGATTTCTCAAATAGCAAACAAGAATCGGAATACTTAGTTACATTCCAAGGTTTGTTTCGCCAAATAATATTGTTTTTCTGAAGAGCTGGATGAAGGGCAAAGAGGTTTTTGGGTTTTCAACAGTCATTAACATGTAAAATTTCAAGCTAACTCTAATCTAAAACCACCGAATTTGCTTTAAGCAATTACCTAAACTAAACACCACAATGTATTTATTTTGAAAAAAAGCTTAAGTCAAGCCACTTAAAAGTAAACTAGGAGTGAAGCGGAACCGTGACGGAAAACGCCAGCGCAGTCTTAATCGGCAAAAAACCAATAATGAACTATGTCCTCGCATGCATCACATTCTTCCATGGCGGAGCAAAAGAAGTCAGCATAAAAGCGCGCGGCAGATCCATCAGCCGAGCAATCGACGTAGCAGAAGTTGTTAGACACAGATTCCTGCCAGATGCTAAAATTAAAGGCATAAGTATCGGAACAGATCGATTCCTACCTCAAGACCAAGAAGAGGGTAACACGGCAACCAATGTTAGCACAATTGAAATAACGCTGGTAAGATAATTCACGCTATAGCTAAACTCCTTCTTTGCAGGAAAACAGAACCACAAATGAAAACAGAACTATGCAGTTTCTGCTTAAAAAGCGGCATACTATGCCAAAAATGTTCAGCCAAAGTCAAAGCTGGCGAAATCAGCGACATAGACCTCAAAGTCGCCCGTATACTGCTCTCCTTAGAAGAGAAGTATCCATCCCTGCAAAACGTCTGTTTCTTCAAGGCAGTTGAGGTTGATAAAACCTTAGCCATCCTCGTTGGACATGGAGATGTCCCCAAACTTTTGGGTTACGGCGGTAAAATCGTCAAAACCCTTGGTGATGAAACAGGCAAAAACGTTCGCGTATTAGAACACGGTGTTGACGATCGCAAATTCCTTGAAGACCTCTTCGTACCCTTCAGCATTTTAACGATCAATACTATCTGGATTCCAGACGGAACCACTGAAACACGAGTAATTCTTAAGAGGAAACGAGGCGCACAGTTGCCCTTTGACCTTAAAGCTTTGAAGGAAATTGCCAGTAAAGTACGGAAAATGTCTTTACGCGTTGAAATTGCAGATTAAGGTTGACAAACAGCATGAACTTGGACTCTATTGATGACTATGTTAGAAGTCACTATACAAACCAGGTAACTCCTGAAATTGACGGACAAATTGTTACACTTTTTGGCTGGGTCCAAGATATACGCGACCTTGGCGGAATCCGCTTTATCATTCTGCAAGATCGCGAAGGAACAATTCAATTAACGATACCTAAAAAAAGAATCGCACCTGAAGTTTTAGCTAAATCTGACCTTTTGCAAAAAAGGTTTTGTGTGGGGGTTAAAGGAAACGTTAAAAAAACAAACATGACACCACGAGGCATAGAAGTAATCCCAACCGACTTCAAAATCCTTAATGTTGCCACCGAGCAATTACCAATTGACATCACTGGCAAAACCCCAACGCTTATCGAAGCCCGTTTAGATGCAAGACCACTTGACCTTACCCAAGAAAGAAGTTTAGCCACTTTCAAGGTTCAACATACTGCCCTTGAAGCAATACGCACTTTCCTATTCGCGAAAGATTTTTTGGAGATCCACACGCCAAGAATCATTGCATCCGCAACTGAAGGCGGAGCTGAATTATTCAGCGTTGACTATTTTGGGCAAAAGGCGTACCTTGCCCAGAGCCCACAACTCTACAAAGAAGAATTAACCCTAAGTTTTGAGAAGGTTTTTGAGGTTGGACCTTTTTTCCGTGCTGAAGAATCGCATACCAGAAGACACCTAAGCGAGTTCACGTCTGTTGACATTGAAGCAGCTTTTATGAACGCCACTGATGTTATGGCGCTTCTTGAACAAGTCATATTTCAAACGTGCTCAGTCATTAAAGAAAAATGTGCCAATGAATTATCAGTGCTTGGCTACAAATTTGAAGTCCCAGATATTCCGTTTAAACGTTTAACTTACGATCAAGTTCTCGAAGATCTAAAGAAACAAGATGTTACGATTCCGTGGGGTGAAGACATTCCAACAGAAGCTTTTAGGGTTCTTGGCAAACTTTACCCATTCTTCTACTTCATTACAGATTGGCCCACACATGCCAAAGCTTTCTACATTAAACCTCGCGAAGACAAACCTGAAGTATGTGAAGGATTCGATCTAATGTGGCGTTACATTGAACTGGTTTCGGGTGGAACAAGAATAGCTCAAAAAGACCAATTAATCCATAGGCTGCAAGAGAAGGGTTTGGATCCTGAATCCTTCAAGTGCCATTTGCAAGCCTACGATTACGGCATGCCACCGCATGCTGGTTGGGGATTGGGACTTGAAAGGTTAACGATGATTTTAACTGGGAACAAGAACATAAGGGAAGTAACGCTCTATCCACGTGATAGAGTCAGATTAACACCCTAAAAAGATCATCTGGGCAGCCCATTCATTATTTCTATATCTACTCAGAGAAGAAAAAAACCGGTTTTTTGTGTGGAAAAAAGGGCTATTTTTTTTCTTTCACAATCGCAACTTTTAGATCCAAATCGAACACCATTTGTCAATGGCATCAAGCGTTTTCACCATGATTTATTAAATCTCGTTAAGGCTTTTTCCGTGGGTAAGATAAAAAAAATTGATTGGCAACACACTATGCGGACCTCTCAAATAGATTCACGACACTTATTCTTCTCTCAGGTGTAATGCATAAGATTGGATGTTAGGATTCAAATATTCCAGCTACTTTTACCTATATGTTGTTTCGGGATTGCTGAAAGATTTCATCGATGTATTCGTTGACTGTTTTCTCGTGGGTTTTCGCTATCCTTTTTATTGCATCGTTTATTCCAGTGGAATACTGAACAGCCTTCTTTGGTTTCTGCGCCATCGAAGTTGGCATACCAACGTTTAGAGCCACTTTCCTTAGTACGAGCTTCCGCAGAGTATCTGCTTTACTTTCTATTTTCATCTCAACAGGTAAACCAAGCGCAAACTCCACTAAACTAAACGATGCAAAAGGCACGCGCAAATCAACGTTGTGGAACCCAAATATTTTCAGATCCCGCTCAAGGTTGCTCTCATGAATCCTAACCACATCGCAATACATCGTTTTTTTTACTGATTCACCACCATCCTTGCAAAACTCAGTAACATACCGCTGATAACCTCCGAAAAGTTCGTCTGCGCCCTGCCCTGCTAACACAACTTTAAAGTTCTCTTCAGCAGCTTTCTGTGCAACCCAATAAAATGGCACCCCGATACTTGCTTTAATCGGATCTGGATCCTCGATTAATTCTACAACTTTGGGCAATACTGCTTCGACATCGGAGTCTTTGAACAAATCTACCTGCAAGGGCAAATCTAGTTCGTCTGCGGCTTTCATCGCTTCTTCCGTTTCGGGTTGATTCTCCAAGCTTACATGTAGCAAAGTGATTTTTACCCCGCATTTGTTTGCCAAAAAAGCTACCAAGCTACTGTCTAAGCCTCCTGAAAACGCGACAGCAACCTCCTTTAAGCCAATCACCCGTCGCTTGATTGATTCTTCGAGTATGCTTTGAAGATGTTTTGCGGCATCATCAATCGTTATTTGCTTTGGTTTGATGCAAGTTAATGTTTTGATGGGTTTGAATTTGAAACCTTCTTTGCTAACAAACGCCAAATTCCCCGGTGGAAATGACAGCGGGTTTTCTATTTCGAGTTTCCAGAGGGCTTTTTTGATCGTGGCGAAGGCGGCGATGTCCCTGTTTTCCCCATAATAGAGCGGTTGAACTCCGATTGGATCTCTTCCCGCAACAACCCAGCCGTTTTTGACCATTAAGAATGCGTAGTCGCCGTCCGCCTGTTCCATCATTGTCTGCAGGGTGGCTTCGCAGTGAAGTGGAGTCTGGGCAACTTGCTGCATTACAGCGTTCTCGGGTATTGATGAATAAACTCGGCCTTCAAAAAGCAACGCCGCGTCATCCAACTGCAAATGTTCGTAGTCGTTTGTTGATTTGGGTTTTGAAGTAACATATCCTGCCACAGTAGATGATTTTAAGCCCTGTTTTTTTATGATTTCTACATTTTTTTCTAACAAACATTTTTTTGGGGAAATCAACCCAAAATGCGAAGGCTTCCACAGATCAAACGAGTTTAACACGTCAAGAACTCTCTCAATGGTGCTATCGCCGTTTTTATCCAATACTGCAACTGTAACTTTCATGTACTCAAACACCCAGCTTACTTACATTGTGTAAGTGCTTTGGTAAAACATTAATGTTTAATCTGCATATCCCTCTTTGAGGTTAACAATACTTGCCCATCCTGCCAATCGACACTGGTCGTTATGGAACGCCAGAAATGGTAAAAATCTTCGACGAAGAAACCAGAGTCCAGAAGCTACTTGATGTTGAAGCTGCCTTGGCTCTGGCGCATGCTGAAGTAGGAAACATCCCAAAGAAGGACGCTGAAAAAATCGCCGCCATGGCATCCATCAAATACGTTAAGGTTGAGAGGGTGAAAGCGATTGAGAAGGAAATTAAACACGACATTGCCTCGCTAGTGCGAGCACTTTCGGAGCTTTGTGGTCCGAGCGGAGCATACGTTCACCTTGGGGCGACGAGCTACGACATCGTTGACACAGCCAATGCATTGCAGCTAAAAGACGCGTTAGAAGTCATTGAGAAAAGGCTCGTCGAATTCAAAGTTATTTTGCAGAAACAAGCTCTCTTGCATAAAGACACTATAATGATTGGCAGAACTCACGGGCAGCACGCACTGCCGATTACATTGGGATTCAAGTTTGCGGTGTGGGGATACGAAATCATAAGGCACTTAGAGCGTTTGGAAGAGTGCAAGAAACGTGTCTTGGTTGGAAAAGTAAGCGGCGCTGTTGGCACACAGGCGGGTTTAGGAGAGCATGCTGAGCAGATTCAAGAGATAGTTATGAAGCGGCTGTTTCTCCATGCAGCCGAAATTTCCACGCAAATAGTCCAAAGAGATCGATACGCCGAACTCGTTTGTATTTACGCGTCGGTGGCCTCTTCATTAGAGAATTTTGGAACTGAAATCCGCGAACTTCAACGCCCCGAAATAGCGGAACTCTTTGAGTCATTTGAATCAAAAAAACAGGTGGGCAGCTCAACGATGCCGCATAAACAGAACCCTGAAACATGCGAACGTGTGTGCGGTTTAGCCCGAATCATCCGAAGCCTCAGCACGCCAGCGTTAGAAGATATAGTTACATGGCATGAACGCGACTTAACCCAGTCTTCAGCTGAAAGGTTCATTCTCCCAGAAGCAAACATACTGCTCGATTACATTCTCAACCTCATGTGTAACATTGTTGACAACTTGCGGGTTGACAGCGAGCGGATGTTGAAGAACCTGTCGTTGACACAAGGACGTGCAATGTCGGAATCCGTAATGATGGCGATTGCGAAGAAAGGTGTAAACAGGCAGGACGCTCACGAAATGCTCAGAAAGCTAACAATCCAAAGTGCGCTCGACAAAAAGGACTTCAAGCAAGTGCTTCTTGAAGACAAATTCATCAGCAGCAAACTAACAGAGAAAGAAATCTATCAAGCATTAAATCCCAAAAACTACTTGGGCACAGCAGTTAAACAGACTGAGCAGTTCGCAAAAAAGGCTTAAAAATCAAACAAGCCTTTCTGCGAGACTTTATCTGCATCATCAAAGTTCTCCCACGTTTCTTTTTTAACAAAGCCGCCGACTTGTTCTTTGATTTTCTTTGCCAATCTTGGACCCACGGATGGCAAATTGGTTAGTTCTTCGATTGAGGCGTGTTTTAGGTCTGGGATTGTTTGGTATCCTGCGTTGAATATGATTCGTCCGCGGACTCTGCCAACGCCTTCCAACTGCTACAATTGGCAAAAGCTCTTTCTTGATACCTTTAGAAACGCGTTCAACAAGTTCGTGACTTAATGCTGAAACCTCCTTGTTTTTGGCAACTACGGGCGATAGCTCATCTGTGGCGTGCAATAGCCACTTGGCGGTTTCGATGGTTCGGTAGAGGTCTCCGGGTTGAACATTGAAGCGTTCGATGATTTTTTCTTCAGGTAGCTCCTCAATCCAATTATTCATAACCATTGCGGTTTTGACTTCACCTAGAAATTCGGCATAGCCAATTTGGTCGCGCCATTGGTCAGGAGGTGTTGTGAATAATTCTTGTTTGTGGTCTTCAGTTTGGACTGCTAATTTCTCCATTTCCCGTTGGTATGGTCGCATTATTGGACCCATATCGGGTGTGTGGGAGACTAAGTGGAGTAAACTGAACTCCGTTAAAATCGGCGGTTTGTTCTGCAGTGCATCCCTAATGATTACGCCAGATAAAGGATCAATGTAGAGTTCACTTATGCGTTTGCCGAATTTGGTGGCGAGGATGTTGGTCACCCGCAACAAGAATCATTTCTTCGTCGTGGAGGAAGCGCAGGATTTTGTTGATGACGCTTTTTATGGCTTTCACGTCGAATTGGTAAGCGTAGAAGGTTTTACCGAAAAACTCGTAAATACCCTTTTCCGTGTGAGCAAAATCTGATGCTATCGTCGAGAGCACGTGTGTACGGATGATTTTCTCCACGGCGAGACGAGACCAGATTCGCTCTGGTTTTGCCAACACGTAGTTTTCCATAAGGTAGTCGGCTTCGTCAGCGGTTTTTGCGATGAGAACGGATTCGCCGAATTTGTCGTATTTTGGTCTACCAGCTCTGCCCGCCATCTGCTTGTAATCCAAGACGCTTATGGGGTAGTTGCCTAATCCTGCTTCAAAACGTCTATAATCTTGGATGATGACTGTTCTTGCGGGCAAGTTGACGCCCCATGCCAGCGTTGGCGTGGCGGTTAAAACCTTGATTTTTCGGTTTTTAAACGCGTCTTCGATTATTTTGCGATGAGCCCCAGATAACCCTGCATGGTGATAAGCTGTGGCGCAACGAACCAATTCAGCAAGTTCTTCGCTCATCCTGTGCGTTCGCCTGCATCGAGGATTTTCTTGGCTTCTTCTCGAGAACCTTTCTTGTTTTTTCCTCTATGAGCGTTTAACCAGTTTTGAACCCGATTTAGGATAGAGCGCTTTGTCCATTTGGCTTGCAACGGTTTTTGCCGCTGAAACTGCGTTGCTGTCGTGTGGAAGTAAAAATCAGGGCTTGTCCCCCATTCTTGAGTGTGTTTAAAACCAAGTTTATTAGTGGAAAGCTGGGTTTCCTGCTCAATTTTTCTTGAATCGCCATCTTTGTATTGATTTCATCTTGAAGCATGACGCCTTCTTTTAGGTTGATGGGACGCCACTCGGTAACGATGTATTTGGCGTTTAGCCATCCTGCGATTTCGTCTACGTTGTTGATTGTTGCGCTTAGAGCTAAAATTTGGATGTGGGGGTTAACCTGAATAGCCTTGCCAACACAATTTCCAATGTTGGTCCACGTCCAGCGTCGTTTAGAAGGTGGATTTCGTCGGCGATTACCAAGCGAGATGCTGTCCATCCATTTGGCGCGATGCCGGAGCAGTGAATCTGCTTTTTCGTTGGTAGTGATGATGACGTCGTAGCGTTCAAGCCAGTTGTCAGCGGTGTCAAAATCTCCTGTGCTGATGCCGACAGTGACTTTTTGTCCATTCACTTTCTTGATCGAAGTAGTACTTGTTGAATTCCTCAAACTTCTCGCTTGCCAACGCTCGAAGAGGCGATAGGTAGATGACTTTGCCGCCCTTTTCCAATACATGTTTGAGAGCACAGAGTTCAGCGATCAAGGTTTTACCCGAAGCCGTTGGGCTGGCGAGAACGATGTTTTTACCTTCCAGCACTCCTGCCAGTATACAGTCTTCTTGGGGTGGAAACAACTCGGATATCCCTAAGCCGTAAGAAGGACTTCTTTGACTGGATTCGGGCACGGATAACTCTGCAATTTTCAAGGTATTCGCCATAAATTTTTGTTGTTGATAGTATGGGTCTGTGGGTTATTAGAGTTTTTTTGTGGCTATTTAAATTCAGTTTAATTGCCAGGTGTTCTAGTTTTGTTTTGAATATTTTGGCTAGAATTTTTAAATGCACTTGCCGAATTGATGTTTTTTTGTTAAGATTTTCGACTGTAACAAATGCTAAGTATTTGTTGGATGGTTCTGTGGTTAGGTTTTTTTAGTTGAACTATATACTAGCAAAGTGACGAGTTATCTGTCCCAAAATATCAGGTAGGATACTGTATGGTTGAAAATGTAAAAGAACTTCTCAAACTGCATGAAGGCATAACGCATGAGGTTTACTTAGACAACGAAAACTCCAGCATCGTTCCCAAAGAAGTAGTGGATGCCATGCTGCCTTACTTCAACAAAACCGCCTACGGCAACCCCACGCTAACACACAAACCCGGATGGGAAGCATTTGAAGTCATCATGAACAGCTTCCAAAAAATCAGCCAGTACATGGGCGCAAAAAACCTTGAAGAAATCACGTTCACCCCAAGCGAAACCGAAGCCAACAACCTCGCCATCATGGGCTCAGCTTTTGCACAGAAAAGCAAAGGCAAAAAAATCGTCATCTCCGAAATCGAACCCATCAACGTGCTACAAGTAGCCGAGATGATGCAGAAATACGGTTTCACAACCACCGAAAATCCCGGTTAATCACGAAGGCTTCATCAACCTCGAAAAACTCAAAGAAGCAATCGACAACGAAACCATACTAGTCAGCATTTCAGCAGTAAACAATGAACTCGGAACAATCCAACCCATCAAAGAAGCCGTAGACATCGTTAAAGCCAAAAACCCCAAAACCCTTTTCCACACAGACGCCTCAGACGCATACGGCAGAATACCCTTAAACGTGCAAAACCTAAACGTTGACTTAGCTACCGTAAGCAGCTACAAGATTCAAGGTCCAAGAGGCATGGGTGCCATGTACCTGAAGGAAGGAGTTAACTTGGAACGCATCCTTGAAGGACAAATCGGCACACAAAAACTTTGGCCAGGCATCGAAAACACCCCATTAATCGTCGGCTTTACCAAAGCCTCTGAGCTTGCTTTTGAGAACTTTGAAGCAAACACTACAAAAATGCGAATACTTCGCGATAAGCTTGTTGATGGCATATTCAATGAACTGTGTGACTTGCGCTTTAACGGGCCAAAAGGCGACAAACGCTCCCCAGACAACGCAAACGTAAGCATCCTGCGTGCTGAAGGCGAAGCTTTAACAATCGAACTGAGCCTAAATGGCGTCTACGTCTCCAGTGGAAGCGCATGCAGTCGACGACTTCTTCAACCCAGCCACGTGCTAATCGCTATCGGACGAATATTTGAGGAAGCACACGGCAGCATCCTCATGAAAGTTACCCGTAGCCATACAGAAGAAGATATAGCTTACGTTTTGAAAGTTTTACCTACAGCCGTCAATCGTATAAGAGGGATAGTCGGCTCAACAGGAGTGCATTAAATATGTCACGTATACCATTACCATACAACCCAAAAATCATGGATTTATTCCGTAACCCCAAGAACCTTGGCAAAATGGAAGATGCCACAGTCGTCGCAGTAGCAGGAAACCCTGCATGCGGAGACATGATAACATTCTACCTAAAAATCAACGAACAAAGAAATCATTGAAAAAGCACAGTTCGAAAGTTATGGCTGCGCCGCCAACATCGCCACATCCAGCATAGTCACAGAAATGATAAAGGCCTAAGCTTAGAAGAAGCTTGGAAAGACATAACCTGGAAAAATGTCGTGGAAGAAATCGGCGGATTACCAGAGCGTCAAATTCCACTGCGGAGTCCTCGCTGTCGGCGCTTTCAAACGAGCAATACGACAATATTTCACCCAAAAAAATGTTGAAGCACCCAACTGGCTACCTAAAGAACACACTTTCGAGGAAAAACAAGCAATAGAGGAAGAAGAACTGGCAAAAACACTCTCTAAGAGGCTAAAACCTGAGGCAGAAAAAAAATCATAGATCACCAAGCGATCAGGCAAGACTTCCCAATCTTAAACCGGAAAATAAACGGCAACCCCTTAATCTACTTTGACAATGCCGCCACGACCCAGAAACCACGCCAAGTCATTGATGCAATAACAGATTTTTACGAAAACCATAATGGCAACGTTCACCGAGCCGTTCACACGCTTTCTTTAGAAGCAACTGACCTATATGAGAAATCACGGGAGAGAATTGCCAAATTCATTAACGCTAAAACCGCTTCTGAAATTGTTTTTGTAAGGGGTACAACTGAAGCCATCAATTTAGTCGCATATTCCTGGGGACTAAACAACCTTGGAAAAGGCGATGAAGTACTTGTTTCGTTAATGGAACATCACAGCAACATTGTTCCCTGGGAAATCGTATCTAAACTGAAAGGCTTCACACTCAAATACGCTAAAGTTAACACTGATGGCACATTGGATTATGATGATTTTGAAAACAAAATTTGCAGCAAAACAAAGATTGCGTGTCTGAGCCATGTCTCAAATGTTACTGGCGTTATAAACGACGTTAAACGCATCGGCAAAGTTGCCCATGACAACGGCGCGTTGATGCTGGTTGACGGCGCCCAGTCGGTGCCGCACATGAAGGTTGATGTTCAGGATTTAGGTATGGATTTTATGGCTTTTTCAGGTCACAAAATGCTGGGTCCAACAGGCATTGGAGTGTTCTATGGCAAGAAGGAAGTGCTTGAAAAGATGCCTCCTTTCATGGGTGGGGGCGAAATGATTAAGGAAGTTTCCTTTAGCGAAAGAACGGGGCAATGCAGTATTTCTTGGAATGAATTGCCATGGAAGTTTGAGGCTGGCACTCCTGACATAGGTGGTGCAATCGGTTTAGGGGCAGCAGTAAAATACCTTGAAGACTTAGGAATGGATAATGTTTTGAGCCACGAGAAAGCCTTAACGAAGTACGCTACAAAACGAATGGAAGAATGCGGTAAAGTAACAGTTTATAGTCCAAGCAACCTATCCAAAAAACTTGGAATTATACCATTCGCAGTTAAAGGTTTGTCTTCGCACGACGTAGCATTATTCTTTGACAATTACGGAATAATGATGCGCAGCGGGTTCCATTGTGCACAACCTTTACATGAGCTTTTTAAGCTTCAATCTTCAGCGCGAGCAAGTTTCTACATCTACAATACAGAAGAGGAAATCGACCGTTTCATGGAAGTTCTAAAGGAGTTCGAGCAACTCTAATGACCACAATCGACGACTATGTCTCGCGTATTGAGGGAACATGTGGAGCGGAAAGCGATGTTATCATAGTTTTAAAGTATGAGAAGAAAGATGAAGCAATCGCTAACATTTTGAAAAAAGCTACGCTTAAAAATACGATTGCAGGAATAATTTTTGAGTTATCTTTCCAAGATATGTCTTTTCGCCTTTATTCAAGCGGCAAAGCAATTTTTAGAGGCGTCAAAAACAAACAAGAACTAAATGAGCTTTTAGCAAAACTTTTACTTTAACTTCTTCGAGCGAAGTTTAACTCTGACTTTGGTTCTGCTCACCCAGTTTGAGGTTGGAATAAGCCTATTTTTTATGAATTCCGGCAAAGAATCTTTCAATTCCCTATGAATGCCCAAGCGTACAGCTAGTTTGCCCTTACCTGAGATAGGTATGTAGTAGCGAGCAATCGGGAACTTCTTGAACCCGTTGTTCTCTTTGAACTTGTCCAGCGAGGGATGGTTTCCTATTCTGCCATACATTAGCCACTGTTCGCCTTTAGATGCACAAACTTCAACTGCTTTGGCAAGCAATGCGTTGTTTACTGATTTATCCCAATGTACCTGAAGGGCAAGAATGTTTGAGATGATAGCGATGTTGTCGCCATAAAGTATTTGGATGAAACCTGCAATTTCCCCATCTAAGTATGCGCCTATGAAGCTGTTGTTCTTAGCAGAATACATGTTAAGTTTAACTAATTCAAGTGACTCGCCATAGTGTGAGAAAGCTCTCTCCTGCCTAATTGGGGTTTCATTATAAATTTTCCATATGCCCTCA
Source organism: Candidatus Bathyarchaeota archaeon (assembly GCA_963708495.1). Taxonomy (GTDB): domain Archaea; phylum Thermoproteota; class Bathyarchaeia; order Bathyarchaeales; family Bathycorpusculaceae; genus Bathycorpusculum. Next base: position 290,999 of record CAVPSS010000001.1, on the reverse strand, counting down.
GCCAACTTGTCACTTGGCTCTACAACGCTGACTTTTAACCCGCTTTTCTCTGCTCGGCGCACCATGTTGCGAGTTTTTTTGCCGATCGCCTGCCACCAATCTTCGTAGCTTTTTATTTCAAGCAACCCAACATTATCAACTTCACGTATCCAATTGGTGGGTGGATTAGGGATGGGACAACACCATATTCGATTAAGAAAAGTGAAAATATCAATATCTCTCTCGTCCAATTTTGCAACGAACTCGTTAGAAGGTATAATGTTTTTTTCGTACTCGTGTACATCATGGGCTATTTTGAAAAAGAACTTCTTTTTTCCGCTGACAGTTTCGAATTCTTTGTCAACTTTCAGAACGGTCTTAAGAACATCATAGACGTGGCCCGCGTTGATTTTTTTCTGTCTTTTTAAAGAGCCATTCAGGATGAAGAGACAATACAACATCATGGTCAATCCATTCTTCAACCCATGTTACCATTTTCTTCTAAGCCTATACCTATAGCGTTCCTTATCAATACTCATGGTCGTAATTTGATGAAAGGAATGTTAACGGAAAATCTAGTGGGATTGCTACTTGTGGTCCGCTCAGTTTACGTCCCCAGATTAATCTGGCGAATTTCCCGTTGGGTACCATGAATAGTATAATAGCTTTACTGGTGCGGTTTGTTTCCTTTTCCAAGAATCTTCCATTCTTCATATGGGTCTTGTTTGCCACGTGAAGTGCTATTTCATGTCGTTCCGGATTTAGCAACGCAAGCAATTTCTTGTTTGGGATTGTGTATGGAGTGAAAAACCAGTATCCCTTAACTTCTCTGGGGGACTCGTTAATCATTCTTGCAATGATGCAGGCGTTTTTCAGGTAATTTTTGCCTTTTTTGGTTTTATTCTCAAGGCTACTTGAAGAAAGCTTTTCGCTCGCGATGGGTAAGGATAATCGACGTCAATATCGTAGTTTTATCATTGCATACTCAATTGCCAACTAAGGAAAGCTATTTTAGTTATAAACCCTCTGGCACTTGCAAAAGCTCATAGCAGTCACAGATAGGTCATACGACAGTTGAGAAAATTTTGCAGAAGCTTAATTGTCTTTAGAAGGAAATGCCAAGACTTCTCGGTAGACCTCTACGTGTCTTTGAGCTATGTTGCTCCATTTTGTAGCATTCCACATACCTTCGCATTTTGCTTTAAGCAAATCTCTTAGTTGTTGATTCGAAAGTAAAACTTGTATTTTCTCAAAAAGGTCCCGAGGGTCTTCGCTGTTAAATAGTTCTAAGCAACCAAATTCATCATATACTTCCCTGAAGGCCTTCAAATTAGACGCTATTGTAGGTACTCTATAGGCAATTAGAAGATGCAGAACACCACTATCTGTAACAGTCCTGTAAGGGAGTATGGCAATGTCGGTTGCGTTAAGCACGCAAGTTAAATCTTGAAGGAATCCAGTGAAAGTCACCTTGTCTGAGCAGTGGCATTGCATAGCGATTTTTTTGAGTCCCTCAAAGTAAGCTGCATCGTTGGTGGTTTGTGGTCCTCCAGCAATCACGAGTTGAACGTTCGGATCTAATTGCGGAAGAAGAGGAATTACTAAATCATGACCTTTTTTAGGCGTTACAAATCCCAATATTGTAATTACCGTTTTATTTTGTAAGCCAAGTTTACTTTTGCATTCTTCTTTGTTTAAAAAGTTGGGTTTTTCAAAGCTGCCATGCGGTATTACACGCAATTTCGACTCGCTTACACCATATATCGTTTCCATTATTTCTTTGCTTTCTTGAGTATGTACGATCATGAGGTCTGAAAACGTAAAAATGAGTTTATCGAGCAGTTTTGTGTAGTAAAGGCCACTTTTTCCGCCGGCTGTAACTTTTTTTCTGGGTTCGTGAATAGTTGTAATAATACGCCGGTTTCCTAAGGTGAGCCCAAAATAGAAGAGTAAAGCAGCAAAGGCCGTTAGGTTTCTTCTGCCTACTCTTAGGCTTGGGAAAATACCGTACTCAAATTGAACATGAACCAAATCTTGGGAACGCGCAACTTCGTAACCTTGGATAAGGAAGTAGAGTGATAACGCATTTTTCTTAGGTAAAGCTGTGATGTAAAGCTGGACGTTTTTTTTGAGTTCTTCGACCAAGAAGGCAGAGTAAGTTGCAATTCCGCATTGCTTGTCCCAGGATGTGACTAAATTTATTGACAGTGAATTAGTATCAAGTGATATGCGTATATGACGTTTTTGTAATTTTTTAAAAAATTCTTTCGCAAGCAGGCTTCCCAGTTTTTTTGGAATGCGTTTAATCATAAACATGCTCTCACCGTTTAGTGCAACCAATGAAAAAGTCGAGATTTCATTGGCTCTCTTATAAGTGGAGCAGAATAAAGATCGATAGGGCCATATTTTTCTCTAAGTTGCCTCCCGAGTCGGATACCTTCAATTAAAGAAATCAGGATGTCTTTGCGCTGAGCTGCAGTGCGTTTGCTAAAAACAAGTTTTCGTATATTTTGAGTAATAAATCCTAACTTGCTTGCGCTATTAGTCATAAAAAGTAAAGCTATCCGGTTTCGTAAAAAATAGTGGAATAGATCTTGTTTCTTAGCTACTTTTTTGCTGATACCCATACGATAATGTGAGCCGACGATTACTGGAAGAACCAAACATTTGAAACCGTTAGCCCAAAGTTTGAGGGATACGAATGCATCTTCCAAATAATACATAAAACCAGCAGTCACATACAACTCATTGTTGCCAAAGGTGCTCTTAACTGCAGTTAAGTTAAAGACTGGTATTGAACCTTCAATAAAGGTAACGTATGCAGGTTTGCAAACTTTTTCGACAGGACCACTATAGGCTGCGTAAGTTCCCAAAGCTTCATTCATCATAAAACCATAACTATCCACAACAGACTCATCGCCCAATTTAACAACGATACCTTGGATAGCACCTACTTCCTTGTGATTCTCCAAAAAAGTCACCGTTTTCGTTAGATAATCAGATTTAGGAATCAAATCGTTATGGGTAAAGGCTAAATATTGTGCGTTTGGGTTTCGAATACTGTTGCCAATATTCATTGCTCCTGAGGGACCCAAATTTTTCTCAAGCTTAACAAACTTTACTTTCTGATTATCCTTTTTGTTCTCTAAAACGGTCCTCTCTATTACTTCAGCGCTTCCATCAGTTGAATGATTGTCAATCAATATTACCTCGACATTGTCATAATCGAGTTGCAATATTGCGTTGACTGATTTTTTTGTCACCTCAATTAAGTGCATACTATTGTAATTGAGCCAAATCAGCGAAACAGGTGACAGCATTTGGAATCAAATTAAGAACTATTGGAATGGTATTTAAGTTAATTCTCAAATGCTATATTTTGGTCATTCAGAATTTATTTTGAATCGTTCTATGTTAGCTATGGTAACTATCAATAAAACGCTTCCAAATGTGTTTAAATCTTTTTTGAACACTGGGTGAAACGTGTACGTCAAGTTATTTAAGAATGCCAACTCCATTAATACAATCATCAAAAATGGAATATGCCACGATGATAAAGGTACTATTAATTAATCCACCCCAGACATTCTACGACGCTTCAATTGGTCGTACAATTTACTTTCCGATTGGTTTAATGTATTTAGGAGCTGTTGTTAAGGATATTTGTCACGTTGAAATATTCGATTGCCTCACCTCAGAGGTTGAAACAAGAGAAGGCAACTCGGTTAATTATGGGGCTTCATTTGAAGAGATAAAGAAGATCTTAACTGAGAAAAAACCAGACATCGTCGGCATATCTGTCCCGTTCACCTCCCAATATAGAAACGCAGAACGAGTCGCACTCATCGCCAAAGAGATCAACCCCAAGATAGTTACCGTTTTTGGGGGACCAGACCCGTCTGTTAGATTTAGAGATATTCTTGAAAACAGCTATTGTGACTTCTGCATTGTTGGCGAAGGCGAAGAAACCTTCCGTGAATTCATCTAAAACTTCTGTTCGCCCCAAGCTTTAAAGAACGTTAAGGGATTAGCCTTCAAACAAAATGGAACCATCAACTATGAACAGCGACCTTTTAACACAAACCTAGATGCGCTTCCTTTTCCAGCGTTTGACCTAGTCGACATGAAACTTTACTTGCAAAACGAAGCCCTTTACAAAAACCGCAGCAAAATATACAGAAAATCCATCTCCATAATCACAAGCCGAGGATGCCCCTACAGCTGCGTTTTCTGCTCAATTAGACTTCACATGGGACAAAAATACCGAGCCCATTCCCCCGAGTACGTAATGAAGCTACTTAGGCAGTGCATAGACAAGTATGGCATAACCCAGTTTCATTTTGAAGACGACAACGTCTCTTTCGACAAAAAAAGGTTCGAAACCTTATTAGACTGCATAATCGGGGAAAACCTGCAGATTCAATGGGATACGCCAAACGGTGTACGGATTGATTCGCTGAATTATGGTATCTTGCAGAAGATGAAGCATTCTGGCTGCGTACAAATCACGTTAGCCATAGAATCAGGAAACCAAAGAGTCCTAGACGAGGTCATCAAGAAGAAAACAAAATTACCCTACATTTTGGAAATCGTAAATCACTGCAAAGAACTAAAAATCCCAGCAAACGGGTTCTACGTGATTGGTTTTCCCGGAGAAACAATCAGCGAGATGAAGGATACAACAAGTTTAGCACTCAAACTCTACCGAGACTTTGACCTGCATCCGCACTTGATGGTGGCAACACCGCTGTATGGAACAGAACTCTACGAGATATGCATACGCGACAACCTGCTCAAAGGTAACCCGACCTTCGAGGAACTATCAATTGCAACACAAACAACAGGAACCCCGATGATAGCAACAGCGGAGTGGTCCCAGAAAGATATCCGCAAGGTCATCGACGATTTTACAAAGGATTTGGCGAAAGAGCAGGGACGCAAACTGTTGAAGCATCCGAAAGATTTTCTGAAGCATCCAAGAGCTGGAATTAGGCTCTTTCGCAAGAGCAAATAGAACTTGGTTGGGTTGAGTGAAATAAATCACGCATATCTTTAAATGAGAACTGCATAACTAAAAGAAACAAAGTGACCTCCATGAAAATATCCGTATTCTTTGACGTCTACTGTCCCTACCACGAGAGCAAGGATCCAGGTCAAATTCCTTTGGGGTTAATGGACAACGGAGTATATTCGAGCGTTATCACGGTTTTTAAAAAAGAACTGGATAAATATAGCCCAAAATTTGAGGTCACCCAGCAAACAATAGATGAATTCTACGGAGACTTTTGGTTAAAAAACAATTCTGACGCCATTGTAACCTATCATGCATGTGTGAAATCAAATGTGCCTCTTATGGAGAAAATGAAAACAGGCGGAAAAAAAGTCATTCTCAAGCTGGATTGCGACGGAAAAATCGGTTATCCACTCCAGCGTCACCGCCACCGTGTCCCCCTGCGGGAACGCTTAACAATCGCCAACGTAGTAAGCGAAGCATTCTGGCGTCTGCCTTTTAAATCGCTTAAAAAAAGAAAACACGCAGAGTTGGCAGCGGAAATCACCAAGCAAATAGAACTCTGCAACGCCACAATAATAGAGAGCCCTGAGGCGTTAGCTAACTTGAATTATTTTTTGGCTGCATGGGGCAGAAGCGACCTTATCAGAAAAACCCATTTCATACCTAACCCTGTAACTCCAGAGTTTGTAGAGGGCGAAATCGGCAAAAAAGAAAACCTCGCGGTTGCCCATGGACGCTGGGAAGACTACACCGTTAAGAACACTGCTGTAATGGCGGAAACTGTGGTTGAGTTTTTGACGCAAAGGCAAGAGTATCGGTTTATTATTTTCGGAAGCGGAACTGAGCAAGTAAACAGGCTTCTCGAATCTGCACCTCATAGCGTAAGGGACCGCATAACTGTTTTGGGATTTATCGAACACGAGAAGGTTCAGGAGAAGTTGAAAAACGCCAAACTTTTCTTTGTGCCTTCACGGTGGGAAAGCTTCTCGATTGCCTCCGCTGAAGCCCTCTGCACTGGCTGCTCCATAGTAGGCACACCCGCTGAAGCATTAAGGTACCAGTCGATGCAGGGTTTCTCGGGTTCTATATCGGCGACGTTTGATAAAAAAGCGATTTTAGCTGCTCTTCTGCAGGACGCAAACAAATGGGACCAGGGAAAATACGACCAAGAAAAAATCGCGGCGTACTGGAGACCAATACTTAACCGCAAATCTGTTGCTAAAAACATAGAAAATCTAGCAAAAGTAAGTTAACTTCATGGGTGTAACCTTATGCATTCGACAAAGAAAATTTCCCGAAGAATCATCAAACCCTTTTTTGGAGCTTACATGTACGTTTTCGGGTCAAAAATCGCAGCCCGTAAAATAGAAAGGCTAGCAAACGATTGGGGCAGAAACATCAGTAAACTAGTTGACATAGTGTTTAGTTTTGAGTACAGACAAAAAATCCGCAGCTCATGGGTTATAAGCTTAAAACCGCTTCAGGTAAAATCTGAAATTGTTGAGTTGTGCAGAATTGTCCAGAAATCTAATCCTAAAACAATTGTTGAAATTGGCTCAGCAAGCGGTGGAACGTTGTTTCTGTTTACACATGTTACCTGTCCTGAAAGAATAATAAGCGTCGATTTACCCAGCGGAACTTTTGGTGGCGGCTATCCTTTTTGGAAGATTCCCCTCTTCAAGTCTTTGGCGAAAAAAAATGTTGTCCAGCTAATCAGAGCAGATTCCCACCGAGAGGAGACATTTGGTGAAATAACGTCACTTCTAAAGGACAAGGAAGTTGATTTCTTGTTTATTGATGGAGACCACACGTACCAAGGTGTTAAGCAGGATTTTCAGATGTATTCTCCCCTAGTCCGAAAAGGTGGAATTGTCGCGTTCCATGATATTGTTACGCATGACTCAGCATCTGACTGTGAAGTAGACAAATTCTGGAATGAAATTAAGCCCAGCTACCATTTTGTGGAGATTATTGAGAACCAGAATCAGAAATGGGCTGGAATAGGCATATTATTCCTTTAGCCCATCAGGTCTAGTCCGATAACCCTTTTATTTTTGTTCAATTAAAATTTTAATGTTGGACCAAATGTTACTTTGGAAGGCTTCTGGGGTTAGAACTGCAATTTTACTCCACAGTTGTGCGTCGAGTACTGTTCCCAACTTGTGCTCGCGTTCGTATCTTCCATGTACTTGACGATTTTCTCTTTCAAATCATCATAGGTTTCCCATCTGAACTCGTCTGGAATAAACTCTTTCATGCCGCCGCTGTTATGAACAATCGTAACGCATCCGCTTGCTAAACCTTCAACGGGAGCGATGCCGAAGTGTTCTCCCTCCATCAAGTGAACGTAGATTCGGGAGTCATGCAGGATTTTTAGCAGTTCGGGTCCAGGCAAGTTGGTTTTCAAGGTGTAGTTTGGGGGTAGGTTTTCTTGGAATTTGTTGAACCACGCTTTTTCTGCTTCAATTAAGCCGCCGACGCTGACAAACTCGTAATCTGGTAAGTCCGCAGCTAACTGCTTCATTATTTCATGTCGCTTCACTGGAATAAACCGCGCCACGTAAACCACTCTTTTTCGCCTCTGTGACAAGTGGCTTGTCAGACCAGAACTTTTCAAGGTTAACCGGCGGGTAAACAACAATTGGGTCTTTTACGCCGTGGCTTTTCCAGTAGCGATGTATGGCTTCTTTGGTGTAGTTGCTGTTGCAGAAAACCATAGTCCAACTTGTCGATGCCCTGCTCAACCCAATGCTTGAATAGCCAAAGGTAAGTTTACGTTTGAATGTACCTCTGGCGTAGTCATGGTGGATTTCTGGGAAATGAACGTAGGCGATGTTTTTTTTTGCTTTGTTAAGGAACACGGGTTCGAAAGGTGAGGATGATTGGGTGGAGAACAGGTAATCGTAGTCTAGTTGTTTCGGTATTTCTTTAGAAGTTTGACAAAGTTGCGATGCCGCTTGTAAATGGTAAAGGGTGGCTTCTCCTCTGTTCGCTTACCCAATGAGTGAACGGCAACCTCTTTTGGGAAATTCTTCACCCACAATGTCTCGGTACCTGTCAGCGTCAAAATCGAAAGTTAACAATTCCACTTTCTGCCCATGGACAACTAGAGTTTTGATTACATTGTGGCATACGCGTTCGCCGCCGCCGTATATGTCGAGGTATGGGTGAACTACAAGGAAGGTTGCCAACTCAATTATGCCTCAGGTTAGTGTGCGTATACATTCTTATTGTTGGAGTTTATGAAGTTTACCTGCAACGCTGGGAAGATGTCTAAAGTAGCAAAATATATACGGTTGCATGGAAAGTGAGTAGTGGATGGCACTTTAGTGAAGCAAGAAAACATGGCCCCCGCGCAAAGAAGCTCAAAGTTGTTTTTGCTGACCCACCGTTTGGTCGTGAATCTAAAGGTGAGGCTGTTACGGAATCGCCGAACCTTGGAATTCTCTATATCATTGGGTATGCGAAATCTCGTTTGCCTGAAGTGGAATTTTATTATCTTGAACCGTTCCTCTCGATGGAGGAGCACCTTGAAAAAGCCAAGGAGATCAAGCCTGACGTTTATGCAATCTCGTTCACTACTCCTCGAAGAGATTTGGCTTTTGAAACAATAGTCAAAGTCAAAGCCTTAGGTTTCAATATGCTTATGGTGGCAGGCGGCGCTCACCCAACCATTGACCCCCAAGACGTCCTCAAAAATACCCCAATCGAAGTCTGCATCGTCGGGGAGGGCGAAGAAACCACCACTGAATTAATCAGAAAAATCCAATCCAAAGAACCAATCATTGACATCGTTGGCACGGTTAACACTCAAAAAAACAATGGCATAAGACCGCTCCTAAAAGACATCGATTTCTTTCCAGCTTGGGAACTAATAGACTTCGAAAACTATGATGTCGCAGTGAGCAAAAAGAAACGTATGGCGTACCTATTGCCAATTCGCGGTTGCCCCAACTACTGCACTTATTGTTCCAACCCAGTCTGGAAACTCGAGAAGCCTTGGATAAGGCAGCGTTCACCTAAAAACATCGCCGAAGAAGTCAACTACCTTTATGGTAGAGGCATTCGAGAAATCTATCTGCGGTCAGACACGTTTAACGTTGACATTAAATGGTGCCTAGAAGTCTGCAACGAAATCCAAAAGTTAAGCCTAAAAGGCATGACTTTCCAATGCAATCTACGGGCTGACAAATTAAACGATGAATTAGCCCAGAAACTCCATGACATTCACGTGTGGCTTGTACACATAGGCCTTGAATCCGCCAACGATAGAGTCTTAAAAGGAATAGGCAAGAACGCGACTCAAGCTGACAATATACGGACTCTAGAGCTGCTAAAGAAGCATAACATCAAGGTCTACGGTTTCTTAATGCTCTATAACGCGTGGGAATCAAATGGCAAACTTGAGTACGAGACACCCGAAGAAGTCAATAATACATTAGAGTTTGCCCGAAAATGTCTCAGCGAAAATTTAATTGAGTATATTTCATGGTCAATAACTAACCCAATTATTGGTTCCAAACTTTATGACATAGCAAAGAAGTATGACATCGCCAGCTACAACGTTAAAATTGGCAACTGCATGCGTCTACCAGGCATCAGCGAACAACAAATGGTTGAACATGTAAAGCAAGGCATGATCCTGCAGTTACTTAACGGTATACAGAAAGGTATGATTACAAAGAAGAACAAGAGAGCAACTCAAAAAGCAGTTAAAATCTTGAAAATGTGATCTTTTCTATTCTAGATTATGGATTTGTCGGGTGCAATAAACTATTTAACTTAAACTAGAACAATATGCCCTATGCCATCCTGCTCCGACAACGATATGAAAGTCGATTTTTTGGTCCCTTCAAGAGATGAGGCTAACCCAACACTGATATATCAAATTGAACACATGCCATGCGCAGGGAAAATTATCAATACTCATGAAAAGCCGCTTAGTATTGCACGCAAAAATGGGGTTCTACAGGCAAACACAGAGTGGGTGGCGATGGTCGATGACGACATGCTTTTGCCAACTAACTGGCTACAGTTGGTAACTAAAGTGATTGATCCAAAAGTAGGCGCAATCGGCACGATTGCAGTGCACAAGAATAAGCATGTTGCAGCTTACGAGCGGGTTGTCGGGACAGTTTACAATTTAAGCAAGTTAGACACGAACCCACACATCAACAATATCATTATACGCCGTAAACTAATGGAGAACTACAACCCTCCACGATTGTTCTTCGGGGAAGACCAATATTTCAAACGATACGTTCAAAAAACAGGTTACTTATGGAAAGTTCTGCCCTTTCTAGGCGCGACTCATTTGGGTACATCAAAAAACTATGTCACAATTGGCATATCGTATAGGCGGTACGGACATTTTGGGCTCTACAAGCTTGTACGTAGAATGGCTGCAAGGTTCATTTTTACGCCGTTTGCTGCACTTAGCAACTTGAGCGCAAAAACGTTCTGGTACCTGACGAAGTTGAACGTTGAGTTTATCGCTGGCTTCGCAAAAGAACTGATTATCGAAAAACTATAGAAATTAAATTGGCTTCTGTTAAATCTAAATCTGCATTGCCCTAAATTGGGGAGGATCTCGAAAGAGAAACCACGCTCTTTCAAAATAACGATTTACTGTGAACAAAAGGTACTGAAAGAACAGCTTTTCTAAGATGCTATGTGCATTCTGCTGAGGTTTTTTCGTCTAAGACCACGTTTTTTGGTCCTGCAAGCTGCTTCTCCAGCGCAATTGCCCTCGCTGCAACCTTATCAGCTTCAGCTTTAACCGTTGCGTCCTTAATTTCTTCTTTGCGTTTCTCGTTAGACTTCAATATTAGCCGCAGGAACTCTGAGTCGTAGCTTTTAAGCAGCAACTCAGTATTAGGGATAAGGCAGTGTCCGCCTATGACACCCGGAAACATAACTGGTCTATCGAAGCGCTCTTTATGAGTATCTTCAAGGAAATCGACCGCTTCGTCGAATTCAGCATCGAAAGCCCTTGAGATGCGGTGCATTTCTTGGAAGCAAGCAATCATCCAAGCTCGATAAGTGGTTTCGAATAGTTTCGCGAGTTCAGTTTCACGACAACTCTTAAGAGCCTTAACCTTTAGCCCCATCTTCTCAAAGTGGGCTTTGGCAGCTTTGGATGCGGCAGCGTTTGCACCACCGACGTATTTGGTCCAACGCTTCATCTCCCAAATCATATGTTCTGCACTTATGTGAACACCGCGCGCTGGGGAATGGGCAACAAGGCACTTGCATGACGCAGCAACTTTAAGCGTGGTTCCAGGCGGAACAGTGCTGTTGATCATTGTAAGTTTTGGCTTGTATTGCTCAACGTAGCCTTTGATTATTTCGGTGAATTTTTCTTGACTGCCGCATGGAAGACAAACTTGCAAGGTGTCAACTTTGGAGGGAACTTTGTCTTCGCTCTGGCTCAGCACGGTCATTTTTTTCTGGTCCAAATCCAAGCCGTAAACTGAGAAGTTCTCTTTAGCCTCATTATATAATGCAAAGAGTGTATGACCTATCTCGCCTAAACCAACAATCAAAACTGTTTCTTTAGCCAAATGCAAGCCACCATTCATTGCAAAGTCAGTTAATCTTAAACTATTTAAAGTTGAAGTCCGAAAGGACAAGCTATGCAGAGTCCTAAGAAAGGTACGGGTATAGTATCAGGATTCAATGTTGAAATAGGCAAAGACGTCTCCATCTGGAACTACGTTGTGATAGGCGATGGCACCAAAATTGGAGATGGCACTATGATTGGAAGCTTTGTTGACCTTGGCAAGAACGTGGTTATAGGAAAAAACTGTAACATCCAAGCTCACGTTACTATCTCAAACGGTTGCGTACTCGGCGACAATGTATTCATCGCGCCAAACAGTAGTCTCTTAAATGACAAGTACCCAAAAAGCAGCTTCTTAAATCCGCCAATAATTAAAGACGGTGCTGCAATCGGTGGAGGGGTGACTATCCTGCCCAACGTTACAGTTGGAGAAAAAGCCGTCGTGGGAGGCGGAAGCGTTGTGGTAAAAGATGTAGCGCCAAGAACAGTTGTAGCTGGGTGCCCAGCAAAATTTGTAATGAATTTAAAGGATTATGAAGATAAACGTGACACTATTATTAAGGCGCAAAGCAAGGTGCAAAAATGAAAATCTGGTACGACGCTTGCACGGGCAAACATATGAGGTATGGTGCCGCTATCGGAAAGCGATTAAGAGAAGCGGGTCATGAATTCATTTTTACAACAAGAGAACACCCAGATACTATACCGCTCGCTAAAATCCTTAATGAAAAACCCTTCGTTGTAGGTAAATACGATCCTTCCACACTTACTTCGAGGCTTGAGGAAAGCGCTGAACGTATAATAGAATTCTCGAAACTCTTCAAAGACAATCCTCCAGACCTTGCCATTGCGCACCAATCAGTGGAGCTTTGCCGCACAGCGTTCGGATTAGGAATCCCAATAATTTTGACGGCTGACACACCCCACGCTTTAGCCACTAATAGACTAACAATACCCTTTGCACACACAGTTGTGGTTTCCGAGGCACTGCCGAAAAGTTTCACAAAACAATATTTTGCCAAAAACGTAGTTTCCTTCAAAGGAGTAGACGAGGTTGCTTGGATCAAGAACTTTAAGCCCTCAAAAATCTCTGGTTTAAAGAAACCCTTGATAGTCATCAGACAGATTGAAACTCAAGCCGCTTATGCCAATGGAAAACAAGATAACGCAAAATCCATGATTGAGAAGCTTGAGGAATTGGGGAACGTACATTTAATTGGAAGGTATAATGAAGATGGTCAAGCGTTTGGCGAGAAAACAGGTTTTGAGGATTCAGCGAGTTTAGTCACTAATGCGGATTTAGTGGTTAGTTACGGAGGAACTATTGCAAGAGAAGCGGCCTTGCAAGGTGTCCCCAGCATAGCAATTTCTGACATGGCAAAAACCTATGTGAACAAGTATTTGGCAAAGAAGGGTTTTCCATTGTTTATCACAGCGGAGCAAAGAATTCTTGGGTACGCAAAGAAGTATCTGAGCAAAAGATTTGACGTTAAAGATAAACTTGCCAATTTAGAGAACCCTGTTGATGTAATCGAAAAAATTGTAGAAAATATAAAACTCAAGCATTGAAATTTTAATCATGTGATATTTCGATTTTGTCTCCTACTTTCACTTGGAATTTTTCGGCAGCGTTACCTTGGTTTAGGGCTATTTCCAAGAAGCCGTGGCTTCCAATCAAAGCTAAGGGTTCGAGGAGTTTAACGCGCGCGTAGGTTTTGCCAAAAGAAATGCTTTGAAGAACACCTGGAAATTTTACGTTGAATATTCGATTTTGAGGTAAATCTTTCTGACTGATATTTGTGATGATGTTTCCGAATTCGTCTATAAGCCAAACTTCGCCGATCAAAGAACTATTTTTCCACTCTATACTTGGAAACTTGATTTTAGCAGCTTCAGTTATTTCTGGACCAAACTCAGAAGGTTTAACGCCTCTATCTAAATATGCGGCTGCAGGGGCAAAAACGTCCCTGCCATGAAAAGTGCTGGAGACTTTTGTGAGCATAAACTTAGGATTAGACAGCTCATAGAGGTGTTCTATGCCTTGGTTTTGGGCAGCCAACATCAAAATACCATTGTCGGGTCCAACAAAAAAGCCCCGTTTAGTCTGGATTAGAATGGCGCGTCTTTCCGTGCCTACATCAGGGTCAATAATTACCAGATGAATGGTGTCTTTTGGAAAGTACGGTGCAATTGAAGCTAACACGAAAGCGCCGGCGCGGATGTTGAATTTTTCTACATTGTGGGTTACGTCTATAATGTTGGCTTGTGGGTTTATGGTTAAGATAACTCCTTTCATTTCTGCCACGTAAGGGTCTTTTAGCCCAAAATCACTTGTCAAAGTTATCATTATTTTTAACCACCATGAATGACTGGGACAAACACGATTTCGTCTTCATCCTTAAGTTTAGTTTCGTAGCCGTTTAACACGCTAATTTCTCGGCCATTAACCAGTACAAGTGAGTTTGACCTTGAATCGTTGAGTTCTTGGTTACTAAAAGTATGCTTGAGCTCCGGCAGTTCTTGGGTGATTTCATTAATCAATTCTTTTATGGTAATGTCTTCTTGGAAAGTAAAGTTTATTTGTGTTTTTCCTGATAGGTGACGTAGTGCACCTATGAATTTTATTGTTAAAGGCACCTAATTTTCACTCTTAACAAGTAGAATAACCTGATTGTTAAAAATTTAGCTAAAACTTTCGAATTTTTCCTGGGTTAAAGTTTCAACGATGTCGGTTGCGATGTCAACGATTGAATCCGCCTGCTTCATCATAGCGTCAGCGTTAACTTCTTCCAGTTGCGATATTTGTTGTACAATGGTTTCGATTTCGATTAGAAAACGCAGAACAGAATCGTTTGTGGCGGGGTTTTTGGTTATTTCTTCACGGATGAGTATTTCAATAAAAGCTGGTTCACCAAGGCTGTAGTAAATGGCGTTTCTAGCTTTTCGTATAGCTTCTATAACTAAGCTTGGCGCCATATACGGGATTTTTCGTGCCGCTTCGAGTTCAGCTTTGGCTTCGCGCAGATATCTTAGTGCCCAACCTTTTCTGTACTCATCCATCATGATTCTTATGTCCAGAATTAATCGGCTATTTCGTCTTGTCCTTCAAGTTCAGATTCGGTTTCTGAGTTAGCTTGAGCTAATGAAAGAGTCCTTGTAATGTAACCTGCAGTTTGGTTTCTAACACGTGTCGTAGCGCCTTTCGTCAAAGCGTCAACTGATTTTTTGTTTTCGTCAAAGATAGTGTTGAATTTGCTTGGAAAGCGAGCCATTAGTTCTTTGCCCAACTTTTTAATCTGATCAGTCTTTACTTTTCCCAGTTTTTATTCCTCCGATGTTAACGATTTTTTGTTTCTCCGACGTCTAAAAACGTAGAAGCAACTCTCAATAGATGAGTGGCTTAATTTAAGTTTACGCCTTAAAGCTGTGAATTAAGTGACCGATAAGCAACGAGATGAAGTTTATAGAAAAAAGTTGATTGTTAGTTTACTTTTATGTTGAAGAATACCTCAAAGTTCCTGATTATTTGTTGGGCAACCTCTTCAAGCTGCATTTTCTTTATTTCTGCAATTGCCTCAACAACATTGCGAATGTAGGAGGGTTTAGTTAATTGCCCGTTGAAGGGTTGTTTCCAATATGTTACTGGGCCATCGGTTTCAGTTAGCAGGTTTGTTATGGGGGTTTTATCTACGACTTCGCGGATGCCGTTGGAGTAAGTTACTGGTGGACCTTCGGTTATGAAGTAGCCGTTGTCTAAGGCTTTGCTTAAGGCGCTTATAGGATGGCTGAACCAGTGTAGGAGCACGTGTTTGAGGCGGTATGATGGGAGCATTTCAACGATTTTGTCGGTTGTTCCTCGTGAATGAATGATCACAGGTAACTCTATCTTTTCAGCCAGGCTCAGCATTTTGTCGAAAACCATGGTTTGTTTTTCCCAGATTGTTTTGTACTTGTAGTCTAAGCCGATTTCGCCGATTGCTTTAATGATGTTTTTTTGTTTTTGTATAAAGTTTATAGTTTCCTGAAGCTCCTTGTCTTCGATGACGTTTACGTTCCATGGGTGAATGCCTAAAGCTGGGTAAACAAGATCAGGGTATTTTTCAGCTAGTTTAATGTCGTCTTGGCATGTTTGCAGATCCGTGGAGTTGGTTACCAAAGCGGTTACGCCTGCGTTTTTTGCATCAGTTATTAATTCATCAATATGACTGGTGTATTCTGCGTCTGAGAGGTGGATATGTGCGTCTATTAGTTTCATTTTTGTTCAGCGCTATATTAATGCCTGAAGGTTTTATAATTTTTCTTTACGCTTTACCAAATTTATGTTTAAGGATGTTTTAAGGAAAAAAACGATAACAAAGGTTAAATATTGCCTTAAAGAGAAAAAGAGGCGAAAGAGATGTCGATATGACTGAATTAGAAATAGCCGTAGCTCCCATGCACAGATTATGCAAGAAAGCAGGCGCCGACAGAGTAAGCGAAGCAGCAGCAAAAGAACTCGCAAAGGCACTAGAAGAAATCGGCGTAAAAATCGCCAAAGAAGCACTTGATTTTGCGATGCATGCTGGACGAAAAACCATCAAAGCAGAAGACATAGAAATCGCTGCAAGAAAAATCATGGGAAAATAAGTAAGCTTATAGCTTAGCCATTCTCCTTTTCTTCTTTTTGTTTAATTCCTCACTATTAACAATGCTATTTGAGATTTCTTTTTGGTTGTTGTTGTGGATGTTTTGTTTGAACAAAATCTTAGGATGGTTGTTTTTAAGGTTTATTTTTAGGTTTGCGTTGTAATTTCAGGTTTGTTTGGTTGTTGTTGTGGTTGTGGAACGTTCTCTATTGATCGTTTATTTGAAAGCCAAAAAGCCATTAAAGTCACTCTAAACAGCTAAATTGTTTGGAGGCTATTTTGTTAATTGTGGATTTTTTGACTTAGCCTTATCTGAGTTTTAGGCAGTTGCTGAGGAGTCCCAAAGGAATTGGAAGTATTCTCGTGCGAACCCAACTAAACCGACGTGGTTGCTCCATATGACGAGGGTGGGTTTGTCTTCGCCTAAGAACAGCATTGCTTCTTTGCCATCAGCTATTACGCCGCCGCCGAACATGTGGTCACGGGTACGCAGTTCGCTTAGTCCAGAATATTTTTTTAGAAAAAGCCACTCTTCTTTTTTGCCAGCTGCCATTAGTTTCAACCTGACCGATTTCTTCAGACCACTGCCCAATAAGGGTTCAGCGAGTGCGAAAACTGGTTTTGCAAATTCTGGGGCTGCAATTACGATTTCTAGGGATGCTTTTTTGAGGACTTCTTCAAGTTTTGTAAAGACGGCTTGTTGACCGCGCAGAATTAGCATATCTGGTCTTTCGACGAGTTCTCGCTTTTCATAGAGGGGTTGAAGGTTTTCGGCAACGGTATTTTCCCAGTTCAAATATTTATCTTCTAACCGAAGTTTGGTGAATCGCGTTGCTTCCAAAGGCGGAACAGGGTAGTACTTGAAGGGACGGGTTTCGCTGCTTTTGATCCAGCCCTTCTCTTTAAGGGAGTTTAGGACTTCGTACATTTTGCTGTAGGGTACTGTGGCCTGTTGGCTTATCTCCATAGCAGTCATTTGACCACCTTCCAACAACACTATGTAAGCTTCGATTTCGTAGGCGTTCAAGCCCATTTCACGGAGTGTGACCCGAGTGTTCTCGTTAATTGACATGTTCTCCCCTCACTCACCTTAGGAAACGTCTGGAAACCTTATTATCATCACTTCAACACTTAAGCACTTCGAAATTAACGCTTACATCCAAGAAGGCACTTGTAATGAAAGATATCAAACCTACAAAAAGCATCTGTCCCGAATGCCTAAAGGCAATAGACGCAACCATCTACGAAGATGATGGTAAAGTTTTCATGAAAAAATCATGCCTTGAACATGGGGCTTTCAATGAACTTTACTGGTCAGATTATAATCAATACATGCGCGCAGAAAAATTCCGGTTTGAGGGTGAAGGAATGGAAAACCCTCGAACTGAAAAGAAAAACGGTTGTCCAAATGACTGTGGCATCTGCCCCGAGCACAAGTCTCATACAGCACTGGCAATAATTGATGTCACCAACAGATGCAACCTAACCTGCCCCGTTTGTTTCGCTAACGCTGCAGCTGCAGGCTACGTTTACGAGCCTACTAAGGAGCAAATCGTTGGAATGCTTGAGAACCTAAGAGCTAACAAACCCGTTGCAGCTACTGCCCTTCAGTTCTCGGGTGGTGAGCCAACAATCCGCAAGGAACTTTTCGATTTTGTTCGAAAGGCAAAAGAATTGGGTTTCAAACATGTTGAAATCAACACTAACGGCCTCCGAATCAGCAAAGATGTCGAATACGCCAAGCAGCTAAAAGCTGCAGGTGTCAGCACTATTTACTTACAATTCGATGGATTAACCCCTGATGTCTACAAATTTATCCGTGGCATAGATCTCCTCGATATCAAGATGAAAGCTATACAGAATCTTCGTGAAGCAGGTTTCGACAGCGTAGTCCTCGTAGTCACATTGGTTAAAGGCGTCAACGACAAGCAACTCGGCGATATCGTAAACTTCGCATTAGCTAATTTCGATGTTATACGATGCATCAATGTACAACCCGTTTCACTTTGCGGACGTTTACCCGCGCAAGAAAGGGAAAAAATGCGTATCACTATACCCGACTTCATGCGTTTGGTGGAGGAACAGACAAACGGTATGGTCAAAGCTTCAGACTTCTATCCTGTCCCAACAGTTGCACCGATAGCAAAAGCGGTCGGAGCCCTCAAAGACAAAAGGTACCTGGAATTTACAGCGCATCCCCACTGCGGCATGGCAACATACCTGTTCACGGAAAATGGCAAAACCATCCCCATATCACGCATTGCTAACGTCGAAAAATTCAATGCCGCCATGAAAAAAGTGTACAAAGAAGCAGCCAAAGGCAACAAAAACCGTGCTAAACTCCGTTTAGTAGGAGCAGCTAGATACATGAAGTTCAATTTCTTACGTAAATATGTGTTGCGCGTATTAACTGAAGGCAGCTATGAAAGTTTAGGAGACCTCCAACGTAAATCGCTTCTAATTACTTCGATGCACTTCATGGACCCCTACAATTTTGATTTAGAGCGAATACAGCGGTGCTTAATTCACTATGCTGTTCCTGATGGACGAATAATACCCTTCTGCACCATGAACTCCATCCACCGCGCTGAAGTAGAAAAGAAACTGGGCGTTCCACTCAAAGACTGGAAAGCGCAACATAAGGTTGAAATAAGTCAACCACAATAAAAATGCAGACAAAAAGAACTAAAGTGAAAAGTTATGGGTGGAAAAAAGAAGCTCGGCATTAAGCAGATGGAGAAGCAGCAGGTCAAGACTGACGAAGACAAAGCGAAAGAAGCAAAGAAAAAAGAGAAAGCTGGACCGCCAAAAGAACGAAAGACCGTTGGAATAATGGTTCCAGATGCAAAAGACGGCAAAAACATCAGTGAAATTAAAAAGATGGGAGTCTTAACACCTTATGCAGTTGCAACGCGCTATGGAATACGCATAAGCGCAGCCAAAAAGTTCCTTCAACAACTCGAAGCAAACGGTTCAGTACAACTAGTATCCGGCAGCCATAACATCAAAATCTACAAGCCTGCAGCCTAAATGCATAAATTATCTTTTATTTTAAGGTAATTTCTATTTATTTTGGAGTTTTGTTTTATGAATTTTCCAGAAAAAGTTTACACTATAAAAGAGGTAAAAAGTGCTAAAGCTCTGGTTGATAAAGGATACAAACACAATTTGGTCATTGAAGGCTCAACTGAGTTCAAGCAAAAAGTAAGCCAAGCCCTTGAGCTGATTAAAACTGCAGGTTACTTTGATTTCTTGAGAACCTATTTGAGAAAAATTATGGAGATCGACGGTATATCCCAACTGCGCGAAACCGAAGTTGCAATCTGGGCAGGCAAATTTGCCGTGGAAAATCCAGTGGATGCGGCTAGCCTATTTATCCAAAAAGCTTACCACATGAAAGAGTATTTAGAGGGTGAACTTTACTATGGCGGCAATGCAGAAAAACGGTCAGTTACAAAACGCGTTGAATTCCTGGAGAGGCTCAAAGACAAAACCAGCGACAAAGTTGTTAAAGAAGAGTGTGAGCGGCTGCTGGAAATGTGGAAAGACAGTTCGTTTGCGTTTTAAGCGGTTGCTAATTGAACTTTTATTGTTAATCCGCTTTTAACCTGGTTAAAGATCTCTAGGTTACCAGTTATTTTTCCTAGTATACTCACTGGGCTATAGGGTTGAGATTTACCGAAAAAGACGCAGAGGGCACTGTCCATTGGCCAGAAAGCAATTGTTCCTTCTTCAACTATTGACTTGGCTTTTTCCTCACCCATTTTTATGGGAATTTCAAAGTAGACTTCTTCTTTGTATAATGCGGCTCGACCTTCAAGTGGAAGTTTACGCACGATGGTATCGATTGTTCTTGGCGCAAGAAACCGAACAAGCTCGCCCTCAGCTTCACCCAAGCCTTCTATGAGGAACTTTATTTTTATATGTGAAACGTCTGCTTCGATGCTCAAACTGCTCATACCCCTTAAAGAAAACCTAATAACTTCGGTAAATCAGAAACTATAGTATGTGAAGTGTAATTTAACTCTTACACTTCATACACCGAGTCAAATTGGCTACATTAGACTTAGAACTGTTTCCCCTATGTAATTGAATCTGGTCTTGAGTGACTTCTGGATGAATTGGCAACGAGAACACTTGTTTTGACGCTTTCTCGGTTTCAGGAAGTTTGGCGCTTCCAAAGTTTTCTCGGTAAAACGGCATCTGATGCACTGGATTAATGTAGTAAACTTCGGCACCTATCCCTTCTTTCTTTAGTCCTTCAACAAGATGATTACGCTCATCTTCTGTGTCATCCTTTAGTTTTGCAGTATAGAGATACCAACTGTGCAACCTATCTTTTGATTCATAGGGCAACACGAGTTTGTTGTTCTTTGCCAGGATTTTTGTTAGGTGCGTTGCGTTCTGGCGGCGTTTAGCTACAAAAGAGGGCAACTTTTTCAGTTGCACATTTCCTATGGCAGCTTGTATTTCTGACATTCTATAGTTTGTTCCGAGCATAAGGGAGGAGTATTTGGCTTTCTCCCCATGTGTTCGAATCATGCGCAAGGTTTCGGCTATTTGATCATTGTTGGTGGTTACGACTCCGCCTTCGCCAGTGGTGATGTTTTTGCTTGCGTAAAGACTCCAGCAAGCGGCATCGGCAAAAGCCCCCGCAGGCTTTCCCTCGTATGTTGTTCCATGGGCTTGTGCAGCATCCTCAACTATTGCTAAATTGTGTTTTGCAGCTATTTCCAGTAGGGGTTTCATATCGGCTGAAAAACCGTAAAGGTCCACTGGCATTATAGCCTTAGTTTTTTTGGTAATGGCCTTTTCCACTTCTGCTGGAGAAAGATTGTAAGTTTTTGGGTCGATGTCGGTGAAAACAGGTTTTGCACCTGCCAACACTATTGCTTCGGCTGTGGCTACAAAAGTGAAACTGGGCAAAATGACTTCATCGTCCTGCTTAACGCCAACCGCTAAGACGGCGGAGTGTAAAGCTGCGGTGCCAGTGTTAACTGCGACTGCATGTTTAGCACAAGCGAAATTGGCAAAACTTTTTTCAAACTCCGTTACTTGGGGGCCTGCTCCGAGTCCGCTTGTCAGCATACCGCTTCTTAAGACTTTGACTACTGCTTGAACTTCTTCTTCGCCGATTTTTGGCAAGTTAATTGGAATCAACATTTTCAGCCTCACTTTGGTTAGATACAGGTAGACTTCGGGTATATTTCAGTTACCAAGAAAATAATCAGGAAGAAAAGCGTAAATCGATAGCTAATTATTCAATTTTTATTTCTTTAATGGTTTTGTAATCTACTACAACTCTAATTCCATGATCCCTAAATTGCTCGTCCAATTCAGGGTCACCAGTGTCAACTCTTAAACTCTCCAATCGATCCAACTTGCTCTTAGTTGCAACCGCAATAATGTTGTCTAAGCCTACTTGACGGATAATTTTTGAGCTAATCTGTTGATTGCCCCTGCCAAAAATGAAGCCTTGGCCCCCAATCGGTGTAACAATTATTTTGGTTGCTTTTCCGTTTATTGCTTCCAAGATTTGCTTTTCACTAACATCTTTTGCGATTATTTTTTTGTTTTGGAAAAGGTCAACTCCTAGGAGGGTTTTTTTCTGGTCCAAGAGGTCGCTAATCGTTCGGGTGGTTGTTCCTGGAGCGATTATGTAGATGATGCCCGGGATCATTTCTTCGTTTATACTAATAGCTATAGCTACCTGGTTTTCTACTTCGTTCTCAGTCAGTGGGCTCGCCATTTTGTTACCTTGAATAAGATGCGGTTCATATGGGCTAAGCAGGTACCCGAAAAGTTCTGCCGACAATTGCCCTTGCCTAAACGCTGCCTCATCAACGTCCATAACTTCCGCTTCATGAAGCGGCAACCCACCCCACAGAAAGGTAGCAACCACTCTTGCTGCAGCTTGAGGACTAACAGCGAAGACTGCGCTATGCATCTTAACCCCTGTTGGAACACCAAGCACGGGGACTTTGAGTTCAACGACTTTCAATAGGTCGCGGGTTGTTCCATCTCCACCGCAGAAAACCAACAAGTCGATCCCTGCGGCAACTATGCCTTTTACGATGAACTGTGTATCTTCAGAAGTAGTTTCTTTCTTGCTCTCGCCAACAACTTTGCAACTAAAACCATATTTTTCGGCTTGATTTTGCCCCATCTCGCCTGCGCCAACGATTAGTATTAGGCTTTCTTTGACAGGGCTTAGTTGTGTGAGAAAAGTTTCGGCTCTTTGCGTTGCTATGGGTTTAGCTCCCAAAGCTATGGCTTGATTTAGAATTGCTTTGCCATCTGTGCCTTTTAATCCGACAGCGCCACCCATGCCAGCAATTGGATTAACTATGAATCCTACGGTCTTTGGCGAAATAACATTTCGTGGATTGCTCATTGAATGAACCTACGGTAGAAATAGGGAGATGGATAAATAAAAACTAAAATAAAAAGAAAAATAAAGTTGATCTACGAATTTTAGTATGTTTCGCAGCGGATGTATTTCTTGTTGACTTCGTTGAGCCACGGATACAGTTTA
The DNA here is from genome assembly GCA_963708495.1 of Candidatus Bathyarchaeota archaeon. GTDB lineage: Archaea > Thermoproteota > Bathyarchaeia > Bathyarchaeales > Bathycorpusculaceae > Bathycorpusculum. The sequence goes on along the minus strand of CAVPSS010000001.1, from coordinate 268,284 downwards.
TGCAGTTTATCCATTGACTCTGCAACTTTTTGTGTTGGATATTCGTATGGTAATAGCTTGCCGCTGAAGTATTCGTCGTAGGCTGCCATGTCAAAGAAGCCGTGACCGCAAAGCACGAACAAAATTGTTTTTGCTTCTCCTGTCTTTTTGCATCTGAGTGCTTCGTCGATGGCTCCTTTAATTGCGTGGGACGGCTCAGGCGCTGGGATTATTCCTTCGCTTTGTAGGAACAATTTTGCAGCATCAAATACTTCTATTTGGCTGTAGGCTTCGGTTGTCATCTTTTTCTCTTGGGTTAGGACGCTTATTATTGGGGCTATGCCATGATAGCGGAGTCCGCCTGCATGAATAGGCGCAGGAATGAAATCATGCCCCAGAGTATGCATAGGAACAAGGGGAGTGATTTTTGCTGTGTCTCCGTGGTCATATTGGTACACTCCTTTGGTGACTTTGGGGCAAGCTGTGGCTTCTGTAGCAACGAACTTTGTCTCTTTTGGAGCTTTCTTTGAAACTTGGTCATAGTAGAAAGGCCACATTATGCCCGAGTAACTGCTGCCTCCACCGATGCAACCGTAAATAACATCTGGGTAGTCATCTACCATTTCGAGTTGTTTCTTGGCTTCTAAACCTTCGACAGTCTGGTGCAAGCACACGTGGTTGAAGACGCTGCCAATTGCATAGTTGGTTTCTTTCTCGTTAACAAGTGCATCTTCGACGGCTTCGCTGATAGCTATGCCTAAGCTGCCCTTGTTTTTTGGGTCTTCAGCGAGGATTTTTCTTCCTGCCTCAGTTTTGTTGCTTGGGCTTGCGAATACATTCTGCGCCGAAAGCTTTCATCATCATTCGGCGATATGGTTTTTGGTCGTAGCTTGCACGAACCATGTAGACTGTGGCTTTGAGGTCAAATATCCAGCCGCAAACGCTAAAGCGGAACCCCATTGGCCTGCGCCTGTCTCTGTGGATAGGCGTTTGGTGCCTTCTTTCATGTTGTAGTAATGCTTGGGGCACGGCAGTGTTGGGTTTGTGGCTTCCAGCTGGGCTTGTGCCTTCGTATTTGTAGTAGATTTTTGCTGGAGTTTTGAGTGCCTTTTCTAGGCCGAGTGCTCGGAAAAGTGGAGTTGGTCTCCAGATTTTGTAGACTTCTCGGACTTCGTCTGGGATGTTTATCCATCGTTCTTGGCTTATTTCTTGGCCGATGATTTCTTTGGGGAATATTCTTGGGACTATTCCGACGCCTGGCTGCCCGGTTGCCGCATCTATGAATGGCGGGAGTGGGTGTAGGCAGGTCGGGCACTATGTTGTACCATTGTTTGGGTATTTCGTTTTCTTTTAGTAGAATTTTTCTGTCGGGCATTTTTTCGCCTTCTATCTTCAGTGTTGTAAACCGTACCTTAAAGTTTTATTTAAGGCTTTTGTGTACAATTATGTACATAGTTAAACAACACATTTATACTTAAACGAACAGAAATACACACCAGTGACCTAAAATGTGGAACAAAATAAAAAATCAACTCCGAAGAATACCCTGAACGCCTCAAAGTAGCACGCGTCCTCATAGAAAACGGCTTAAGCGCCAAAAACGACAAAATATACCTAAACCAAATCGAAATCCCACCCGTTCGCATAGCAAGAGTCGCAGGCGTCGACAGACGAACAGTTAACGAAACCCTAAACACCATTCAAAGCAAACCCTGAACTAAAAATGATTTTTGAAGAAATCCGCCCAGCCGGACACTCACTAAAAGAAATCGCAAAACACCTCAACTTGGGCGTTTTAGAAATAACTCCTGTAAATGCAAAGTCGCCAGGAATCTTATCAAATGCGGCGATGCTGCTTAACAGGGCAGGTTTAAGCATCAGACAAGCAATTGTGGATGACCCCGAACTTTCACCTGAACCAAAACTGACCTTGATTGTTGAGAAAAAAATTCCCGGAGAATTAATCCCTGAATTGTTAAAGATTTCAGACGTAGCCAAAGTTTCAGTTTATTAAGCTCTGGCAAAAATGAAACGCATCTGAGCCCAAAAAAGGGTTAATGATGCAAAACTTGCTTGCCTAGGCTTTATTCGACGTGCCTTGACTAGAAAAACTTATATGGCTAGTAACGTTTTGTTGTTGTTCGCATTATTGGAGGTTATTTGATTTGTCATCATCAACAAGCTGGCGGAGTACCTGTTCTCAGTTATGAAAGAAGGCTCAAACAGGTCCCGCGGAAGAGAGGCACAACATAACAATATTACTGGCTGCCAAAGTTGTCGCTGAAAGCGTCCGAAGCGCTTTAGGTCCAAAAGGCATGGATAAAATGCTCGTTGACAGCTTCGGTGACGTTACAATAACAAGCGATGGACGAACTATTCTAGATGAAATGGATGTTCAGCATCCAGCAGCAAAAATGCTCGTGGAAGTCGCCAAAACACAGGATAAAGAAGCAGGAGACGGAACAACATCTGCCGTTATTATTGCGGGAGAACTTCTAAGTCGAGCAGAAGAATTAATCGACAAAAATATTCACCCAACAGTCATAATTGACGGTTATAGGAAAGCAGCTGATAAAGCTCTGGAAACTCTTGAGAAAATAGCTATACCCATAGATTTGAAATCAACTGAATACCTCAAGAAAGCTGCATCAACATCAATGGGCAGCAAACTTGTAGCTGAATACAAAGATTACTTAGCAGATTTAGCCGTTAAAGCCATGATGGCAGTTGCCGAAAAACAAGCCGACGGTACCTTCAAGCTGACGTTGACGACGTGAAGGTCGAAAAGAAAACAGGCGAATCCCTCAAAGAAACCAGCTTAATCAACGGCATAGTTTTAGACAAAGAAATTGTTCACTCAGGCATGCCAAAACGCGTGGAAAAAGCAAAAATTGCTTTACTTGATGCGTCACTTGAAAATGAGAAACCAGAGATGGACGCGAAAATCAGCATTGAAACTCCAGAACAGATTGAAGCATTCCTAAATCAAGAAGAAACCATGCTAAAAGACATGGTTGAAAAAGTCTTGCCACAGGCGCAAACGTAGTGATCTGCCAGAAAGGCATCGACGATATGGCTCAACATTTCCTTGCCCGAAAAGGTGTAATCGCAATAAGAAGCGCCAAGAAATCAGACATGGAAAAACTCGCAAGAGCCACTGGCGGAAAAATCATAAGCAGCATCGACGCACTCTCAGCCTCAGACCTTGGTTACGCAGCTTTAGTGGAAGAACGCAAAACTGGCGATGACAAGATGACGTACATTGAAGGCTGCAAGAACCCCAAGTCAGTTACGCTTTTAATTAGGGGTGGAACTCAACGGATGATTGCAGAAGCCGAACGCTCAATACACGATGGATTATGCGTAGTCAAAGACCTCATTGAAGATCCAAGAATCGTAGCTGGAGGAAGCGCTCCAGAAATGGAAATGGCAAACGTTATCAAAAAATACGCTCAAACCGTACAGGGAAGAGAACAACTCGCAATCACTATATTCGCAGAAGTCTCTTGAAGCAATTGCAATAACCCTAGCGGAAAACGCAGGGTTAGACCCAGTTGACATACTTTCAGAGTTACGAACTAGACACGAAAAAGGAGAAACATGGGCAGGCATCGATGTTCTCGGCGGCAAAGTCGAAGACATGACAAAAATAAACGTCTACGAACCCCTCGCAGTCAAAAAACAAATCATTAAGTCAGCAAACGAAGCCGCATCAATGATTCTTAAAATCGACGATGTTATAGCCTCAGCAAAAATGAAGACCCCTCCAATGCCACCTGGAGGGGGAATGCCTGGTGGAATGGGTGGAATGCCGGGCGGAGATGATGTAAAATGTCAGGACAAACAATTATTGTAGGACCCCCAAAAATTACTCGCTTCGAGAAAGCTAGAATAGTGGGCGCTCGTGCGCTTCAAATCTCGATGGGAGCACCAATCTTGGTAGATGCAGCTGAAAACACAAACCCAATTGACATAGCACTTAGTGAACTTGACGCGGGAATCTTGCCAATTACTATTAGAAGAACTCTGCCAGATGGGACTTTTCAAGATATTCCATTAAAATGGCTATCTTGAGCCTCAATTTTTCTCTTCAAGTTTTTGCAGTTTTATTTGTGCTTGCTTTAGTGTATTATTGATTCTTGACCAGTGTGCGCCTTGCCAGTAGATTTGGCCGCAGTTGGTGCATTTCCAAAATTTGTCGTAGTAATTGAACGTGTTTTTTTCCAAGCTTACTTTGATTTGTTCTTTTAGGGTTGGTTTGAGTTGGGTGTTGCATATTGGGCAATGCGACTTATCCATTTCCACAATTAAGAGCAAACCATATCGTTTGGCGATTTCCGCAAGCTGCTCCGGCTCCGTTTTTCCTTCAACGTAGTAAGCATCCATTCCTTTGCCAATGGTGCGTTTATAGAGCTCCAAATCCTTGGTCAACAAAACACGATCTTCCCTCTTCGCCAACTCTAGAAGCTCAGGATCATCAAACTCAACCGAGTAAATAACGTCTTGTCCTAACATTCGCAGCCAACGTGCCAGTTTCCCAAGCATGCCGTCCGCGAGAAACTTCACACACTGCCTCTCCGAAAAATAAAGCCGCTTCCACCCTTAGCCACAATTTCGCCCTCATCAAAGACCAAATGCCCGTTCACGATGGTTTTTACCACTTTACCCTGTACTTCCCAGCCATCGTAGGGCGAAAACTTGGCTTTGGACTTGAATTTGGAAGCATCAATTTTAAATTTGTGATTAAAATCCACCACAGTTAAGTCTGCGTTTTTACCCTGTTCTAAGTGTCCGCGATCGTTTAAGCCGAAGATTTCGGCGGGTTTCTCAGCAAGGAGCTGAACCACTTGATTTATGGCTAATCGGTTCTTCTTTACCTGCGTCATAATGAGTGGGAGCGTGTTTCCAATCCTGGCACGCCGACTTTTACATCCCAGACGTTGCTTGCTGACTTCTCGCTTTGAGCGTGGGGAGCGTGGTCTGAGCCTAAAGCATCAATTGAACCGTCTTCCAAACCTTTCCAGAGGGCTTCCACGTGTTTTCGGTTGCGGAGTGGAGGAGCCATAATCACCAGTTGCCCATACTGCTTCAAATCGTTAGTTGACAGCAAGAGGTGGTTTGGAGTAACTTCGCAGGTTACTTTTCTCCCAGATTTTTTGGCTTCAACAATGGCGTTTAAGCCTTCTTCTGTTGAAACGTGGCAAAAATGTAGTCGCACTTCGGTTTTCTCGCTTAGTTTTAGGAGACGCTGAATTGCTTTTAGTTCAACTGTTTCTGTGTGCGCTCTTAAGAAGTCGGCGGTGCTTATTTTTTTGGTATGCTTTAGTTTTTCCTCGTTAGCCATCAGTAACGTCTTATCTTCGGCATGCACTGCAACTGAAACCTTTAACAGGGCAACCTCTTTAAACGCTTCCAACAATGCTTCGTCATCGTCAATGTTTAATCCGCCGATTTGGCAACCCATGAAAAGCTTGAATCCAACCGCCCCCTCCCCAGCAATGTCATGTACTTCAGACAGTTTTTTTGGAAATTCAGAGAAGAAACCCACGTTAACAAGTATTTTTCTTTGGGCAATGCTCATACGGTTACGTAGGGTTCTAACGTTCATTGTGACGGGGTCGTTGTTCGGCATATCCAAAACTGAGGTGAAGCCTCCTGAAGCTGCTGCGGCGGTTCCAGATGTGAAATCTTCTTTGTAGGCTTTGCCCTCATCCCGCAAATGAACGTGTTCATCGATAAGCCCAGGCAACACCAGAAAGTTGTGCAAGTTAGTTTTTTCGTCGGCGTTTGGCATTTGGGTTTCTTTGCCGATTTTCTGGATTTTTCCTTCTTCAATAGCTATACTGCAGTCGATAATTTCTCCGTTGATATATGCTTTGGCGTTTGTGAAAACAGAGTCAACAATCAAAGGGTTCACTGTCTATTGAATAGCGGGTGTTTTAGTTAATTAAAGTTTTTTTGGTCAAAAAATAATTGAAAAGAAACTACTTATTTTTCCTGTTCGAGTTCTACGCGGCATTCGTCGCAGATGTTTTGCCCATTGCGTTCCTTTAAGTTTTCGTTGTAGGCACTGCATCGGTCGCAGTATCCTGACATCGGAACTTCTTCATCTTCTTCTATCCGGGCCTCGCCTTCGATACGTGATTTCTCAACCATTGTCTCAATTAACTCGGGCATTACTCCAAGAATGTCTTTACTTGAGATTATTCCAAGCAGATTGCCTTTGTAAATTACGCCCAGCCGTCTAATATCGAGCCTTGTCATTCTTCTTGCTGCGTCGCTTATTGTTGCTTCGGGCTCTATTGTAACTAAGGGAGTAGTCATGATTTCTTTGCCTCTTATTGTGTCAGGCTTAAGATTCTTGGCTATAACCCTATGGACTAAGTCGCGTTCAGTAATGATTCCAATTGATTTTCCCGCTTTATTAGTAACTATTACGGCGCCTAAATTGTTCTTTTCCATGCTGACAGCAGCTTTGTTGGAAGTTTCATCTTCATCAATTGTGATTACTGGGCTACTCATTATGTCTCTGACTAACATTTTCGTTCTTAATCCAATTTCAGCCATGGCATAACTCACTTCCCACAATTTAGGTAATTAGTCTCTGTATCAACATTAAAGAAAAGCATAATTTAAGAGTTGCTTAACCTAAAAAGGAGCCAATGAAGTTTTATTAGCTCCCGCGCAAATAAACCCCTTTATCAAAGGAGACCAGTTGATGCTTAAAACAAACGTTGAAAAACTTGTGAAAATCTCGGTTATAGGCGAAATCGCCAGCCCAACAATTCGCTCAGTTTACAATGTTTCAGCTACAGGAAAAGCTTTGGTTCTTCCTGGCGTAGGCGGCATAACCTACAATTTGAGAGTTGGCGACCCTGCGTGCGGCTGGGAGGCAGACCATGTAGAACCGGGCGTAAGCGTAGAAAACAAGGAAAACGATGCGCGCTCAGGACAAGCTCCCAATACTGCCTTCAACGTTCTTTCATGTGTGGGTAACCAAGCAACAGTCGCCACAGGCGAAAAAAAAGGATCGAAAGGTGTCGTCACAGGAAAACATGGCGGAATAGAACATGTATTGATTGATTTTCCACCTGAAATCTTAGAGCAACTTTTGATAGGAGATAGAATACTCATAAAAGCTTTCGGATTAGGTTTAAAACTTATAGATTTTCCAGACATAAAAGTGCTTAATTTAGACCCGGGCTTGCTTGAGTCATGGAATCCGAAACCGAACGGTGATAAGCTGGAAGTGCCAGTTACGCATATTGTGCCTGCTGCAATTATGGGTTCTGGATTGGGCTCAAACCAAGTTAACTCGGGAGATTATGATATTCAAATGTTCGATGAAGCAGTCGTTGAGCAGTATGGGCTCGAAAGTTTGAGGCTGGGCGATTTAGTTGCGATTATTGACGCAGATCACTCGTTTGGTAGAATTTACCGTCAAGGTGCTGTATCTGTAGGAGTAGTTGTTCATACAAACTGCGTTACGGCTGGCCACGGACCTGGAGTTACAACTCTGATGACTTCACCCGATGGAAAGATTATTCCCCGGATAATTCAGAACGCAAACGTCGCTTCGCTTCTAAAATTACGGGCAGATATATAAGATAGTTAAGTCAATAAATGGAACACTAGTTAAGAGGTCAAAATAATGCCTGTTAAGCGAAAAAGCCGAGGAAGGTCAAAAGGAAACAAAGGAAGCAGTACTCTTGTTCAATGTGCAAATTGCGGAGCGTCAGTGCCAAGAGACAAAGCCAAACGGTCCACACGCAGAGTATCCTTTGTTGAACCACAATTAGCTAAAGAGCTTAGGCAAAGCGGCACGTATTTAGCCTCTTGGGTAGACACAAAATTCTATTGTATTTCATGTGCGGTTCATCGAGGCATCGTTAAGGTCCGCGCCGAAAACGAACGCCATTCTAAAGGATATAAGAAAAGGTACTAAGCGACTAATCTGTTGCTTTTTTCTTTAATATTTTGTTAACATGCAGAGTTCTTTGTAAAACTGTCAGGTTTGTAAGCAATGCTAACACGGCTATTCCGTAGCCTAACGCTGGCAACCAAAAGAACGCAATTATAGATACCCCAGCTAAAATGAGCATACGCTCGGCACGTTCAGCAAACCCTACAGACTCCATTTTTATCGCTGCAGCTTCCGCTCTTGCACGAGTATAACTCACCATCATAGAACCTGTTAGAGCTATCAAGCCCCAAACTGCACCCCAAACTGGACCCCAAATAGCGTAATCCCAAGAAGGGTTAGATAATCCAGCAATAATAATGGCAGCGTAGAGTGCTGCGTCAGCGTACCTGTCAAGAATTGAGTCGAAGAAACCACCGAACACAGTGGTTTGCTGAAAGGTTCGTGCAACTATACCATCTAATGTGTCGCAGAATCCTGAAGCTAAAAGAAAAACCACCGCCAAAATAAGCAACCATGATGACTCGGCTGTTACTAGGACATATGAAGCCGCCGAGGCTAAGGCAAGTATGAACCCGATTAAGCTTATTTTGTTAGGGGTCAAATCTAACTTGTGCGCGGCATTGGCTTGTGAAGTGAGCATTTGCTGGATTTGTTTCTTGAGTTTGGTAAGCAAGGTGAACTCTCGACTAGCGAGATGTTATTTCAGATTAAGGGGAGGCTGTAGAAAAGCCTTTCTTAGAGTCGTGTTGAACATTTTCTGTTCAAGGGTGATTTTTCAATGAATTTATTAGGAAGAACTATAATATTTGGAATTGACGTGTGCCGCGCAGCAAAGCGCAATACAGCAACGTTACAAGAAGCAAACAACAAAAGGAAGTAAAACAAAAATGACTCAAAACAACTCAGATGTTATCTTCGTCGGAAACAAACCTCCAATGAGCTATGTTCTAGCAATCATAACGAGCCTCTCTGCAGGAAACCTAAGAGAAATTACCTTAAAAGCAAGAGGACAGGCTATAACGACTGCTGTTGACGTAGCTGAAATCACAAGAAACCGATTCGTTAAAGACCTAAAAGTTAGCAAGATTGCAATTGGAACTGTCGAAATGCCACCACGTGAGGGAGAAAACAAGTCCAGAATGGTTTCCTCGATGGAAATAACTCTATCCAAAAAGTAAACTGGACTACAATGAATTATAAACCAAATCCAAACTTCTTCTATTTTTTAACTTTGTTTAAGCAGTTTTTTTAATATACAATAATTTGAGAGTTTGCTTGCTCCAGAATATTTGTAGCCCTAAGCCAAAAAAATTTAGGGTGTAGTCTATTTGAGAAAACTAATAACGAGATATCCCTCAATCTAGGATCAAATTGTTTGTATAGCAAAGTTAAATAGCTGATTTTTTAGATAGAGAATTACTCCTGTGAGAACATGTTAGATATCAAGCTTATCCGCGAAAACCCTGAACTTGTGAAGGCTAATTTGACGAAACGTGGCAACCCAAACGTCCTAGGGATGCTCGAAGAGTTAATTACAGTTGATAAAGCGTGGCGCTTGAACCTTACCAAACTTAACGAGCTACGTCATGATCGAAAACTGGTAACTATAGAAATTGCCAAACTCAAAAAAGCAGCCCAAGAAGCCACAAACGAATTCACAAAAGCAGAAGACATTGATGTTAAAATAAAGATTATTGAAAAGCAAGTAACTGAACAGGAACAGAAAACGCACGATTACCTCTTGCGCCTGCCAAACTTGCTGGATGATTCGGTTCCGCTTGGAAAAGACTCAAGCGGCAACGTGCAGGTAAAAACTTGGGGAACAATTCCGAAGTTCACTTTTCAAATAAAAAACCACATTGACCTCGCACTAAAAATAGATCAAATCGACATGGAGCGCGCAGGAAAAGTATCTGGCTCAAGGTTCTTCTACCTAAAAAACGAAGTCGCCATGTTAGACCTGGCACTTATGAGTTTTGCAATCGAGGAACTATCTAAGAAAGGTTATACACCGGTTGTCCCGCCGTTGTTGATGAATCGCAAATCATACGAAGGAGTAACATCGCTGGGCGACTTCGAAGAGGTTCTCTACAAAGTAGAAAACGAAGACCTTTACTTAATTGCCACTTCCGAACATCCTATGGCTGCAATGCTCATGGACGAAACCCTAAAAGAGGCAGATATGCCAGTCAAACTTGCAGGGATAAGCACGTGTTTCCGCAAAGAAGCTGGAGCACATGGAAAAGACACTCGGGGCATCTTTCGCACCCATCAATTCAACAAGATAGAGCAATTCATATTCTGCAAACCCGAAGACTCAGCAAAACTCCACGAAGAACTCCTATCGAACGCTGAGGAGCTATTGCAGAAAATCGGTTTAGCATACCGAATTGTAAACGTTTGCACAGGCGACATTGGAACGGTAGCTGCCAAAAAATATGATATTGAAGCCTGGATGCCAGCGCAGAACTGTTATCGCGAAGTAGTTTCATGCAGTAACTGCACCGATTATCAGGGCAGACGCCTAGGAATTAAGTACCGTGAAAAAGAGGGCGCAGCGCCAAGAGGATTTGTTCACACCTTAAATTCGACAGCTATTGCTACAGGAAGAACCATCGTTGCCATAATAGAAAACAATCAATTAGCTGATGGAACCATAAATATACCTGAAGTGTTAAGGAAATACATGGGTAACAGAGATAAAATCGGTAGAAAACGCTAAACCTTTTAATATTTCTATGAGAATGATGTGGCACGTTTGGGGAAATAAATTTGTCTTCCAAAACAAAACACGTACGCGATAAGTGGCGAGGCAAATCCTGGTACATGGTAGTTGCGCCATCGTTCTTTGGTAACATAGAGTTAGGTTCGATACCTGCACAAGACGAAAAATTAATGATAGGCAGAGTTGTCGAAGCAACCCTATATGACATTACAGGTGACTTTTCTCATCATTACTTGAAAATGTTCTTCCAGATAAACGAGGTTGACGGTAAATCCGCCAAAACACTCTTCAAAGGACATGAATATTCAAGAGATTACCTTCGCAGCTTAGTTAGAAGAAGAACAACAAAAGTTGACGGTTTATTCAACTTAACCACAAAAGACGGCTACAAACTCCGCATTTCCGTTTCAGCCCTTACTCTTTCAAGAATAAAGACTTCACAGGAAAAAATCATCCGCACTATGATGGAAAAAACAATCAAGGAAAAAGCCCTTGCATTGACACTTGATCAATTCGTTCAAGAAATGGTCCTTGGAAAAATCGCTTCAGACATTTACAACCAAGCAAAACTCGTAGCACCACTAAGGCACGTCGGTATCAGAAAATCCAAATTAATCGCGGCACCAGTAAAACTTCCAGAAGCACCGGTAGCTGCAGAACCAGCACCAGTTGCAGTTCCAGCATAACCACAAACTTTCTTTATTTTTTATTTCTTTATTTTAACCGTAACAGTTTTAGACAGCTATCTTTAGTATTTTCTAATCGGGAGAATGTAAGTCTTGACCAACGCCGACGTGCATGAAAAAGGAACCTTCAATGCCCAAGACGCCATAAATAACATCAAAAAAGACCCCAATTACCCGAAAGCAGGAGCCATAGCATTATTCATCGGCGTTGTCCGAGGAGAAACCTTTGAGAATGAAAAAGTTGAAAAACTCATCATCGAAGGATATGAGGAAAAGGCCAAAGAAGTTCTTACAAAAATAAGCGATGATTTGGTTAAGAAACATGGAATAGTTAATGTTCAAATTCATCATTTGCTGGGCGAATTCAACATAGGCGACGACTTAGTTTACGTAGCAGTTGCAGGAGCTCACAGAACTGACGTTTTTCCCGTGCTCAGGGAAGCCGTTGAAAGGTACAAGAGTGAAGCCCCAGTTTTCAAAAAGGAATGCATAACCGACAAGAAGGGTTTACCTTCTGAGTATTGGGTTTCTGAGAAAGAAGGACACAGTCACTAGTATCTTGGTGAACTTTTTTTGATTGCAGCTTTAGCTGGTGGAGTGGGAGCAGCCAGATTCCTAACGGGTTTATCAAGGATTGTTGGAGAGGAAGATCTATCAGTTATAGTGAACACTGGCGATGACATAGAACTATTTGGACTACATATTTCGCCCGACGTGGATATTGTTGCCTATACGTTGGCAGGTATTGTTGACGAGGCAAAAGGTTGGGGAGTTATGGGTGATACGTTTCAATGCCTTGAAATGCTCAAAGCCTATGGTTTTGACACATGGTTTGGCTTGGGCGATAGGGATTTAGCAACTCATCTTTACCGAACAGAAAGCTTAAAAAAAGGGTATACACTGACGCAAATTACCGGAGAGATTTCTAGTGTTTTAGGTCTAAAAACCAAGATTTTGCCTATGACTGATGACATGTTTGAAACGAGGGTGAGAACAAGCGAAGGATCTATTCATTTTGAAGAATATTTTGTTAGAAGGCAAGCCAAAGACGAGGTTTTAGGGATTGAGTTTGTTGGTGCTGCCTTTGCAAAGCCTGCGCCCGGAGTTTTGGATGCAATTTTGGACGCCGAAATTGTTGTTGTTTGCCCAAGCAACCCCGTTGTTAGCATCGGCCCTATTTTAGCGGTTGACGGGGTACGGGATGCTTTGAAGCGGACAAATGCAAGGGTGGTCGGGATTAGCCCTATTGTTGCTGGCATGCCAATTAAGGGACCTGCAGATAAGATGTTGCGTTGTTTAGGCTTTGAAGTTTCGGCGTATGGGGTTGCAAAACTGTATTCTGATTTTCTCGATACCTTTGTAATAGATACAAAGGATACTGAATCGAAGAGCAGAACTGAAAACCTTGGAGTAAACGTGAAAGTGACTAACACTGTGATGAAGAGTTTAGAAGATAAGGTTGCATTGGCGAAGGTTGTTCTGGAAAACTAAATTCGACAAAATGGATTAAAGTAGTCTCTATAGATTATTCAGGTATTTTGAATGGGATAGAGAGAACAAGTGTTCTTCAAGCGTGCAGTACTTTGCAAACTGTTAGCTGAGTGAAGCAGCGTGCAAAACTCAAGGTTCATTGTACATTAATCACATTCGGTTAAGCTGTTTGTGGGAAAATATTGAAGCGAATACAAATGCTAAAAAGCGATCGAAAGTTAAAAAAGCCAATTTTTTGGATTATTTTTTGACGATTTATCCTGTTTAATCTGAAAAGAAAAGGTCGAAAGAAAAAACAAGGTGGAGAGCGTTGCTAGTGAAGGCGATTATTACGAGAAGGGTTATATTTGCAAACGGAAGTTATTATTTAATAATTGGAGACGATGTGAGTGGAGAAAAAAAGTTACGATTGGTTTGAGCAACGTCGCAAGACAAGAGGATTAGAACTGGCTCACGATCAAATCACGAAGGCTTTTGACACGGTTATGTGGCTACATAAAGCAACAAAAAGCTTTGCAGAGAATAATTTTAAGGAATCCAAAAAGTACATTGAAAACCTCTACAAAGCTGAAGAAGAAGTTGACTTGCTTAGAACAGACGTTTTTATGGAGTTATCAAAGGGTGCAGCATTAGTCGCTGATTACCGCGAAGATCTTTTGCACCTGGTTAAACGCCTAGATACGTTAGCTGATCACACTAAAGACGCTGCCCGATGCATAGAAATGCTCGCTGACGCTGAAATTCCACAGGAACTTTCTCAGAAAACCGTTTTCATGACGGGAAAACTTGTTGATATAGCTCAGGCGCTAAGAGGCAGCATAGAGAAAATCTCATCTAACCCCAACGAAGCCATAAAAGAAGCAAAAGCAGTCGGGGAAATCGAACATTCAATCGACATTGAATATCTCAAAGCAAAAAGTCTATTCGTTAAATACGGCGCAAATATAAACTGTGGAGCCATGGTAATCTTTGATGACCTGATTGAATTCATTGAGCAAGCAGCAGACATGTGCGCAGATACAGCAGACTACATCATTGTGCTCTCAAGCAGAGAATAACTCAAAAGCTAACCCTTTCTTTTCTTGAGCACTATAAAAAAAAGAGCAGCAAACAGCGTATACATTTTACGCGCGCGATGCGTCAATTGTGTTTGCTGCATTAACGCGTGCACTAATCAGTTCTTCCCAATTTTGTTACTTCCTAAATTCATAGACAGCTCAAAAAGCAATAGATTATTCATATTGGTCTTCTCGCTTACTTAAAAGAGTTCGTCACCGTAGACACTTTACAACTTTACAAAGGTTAGCTCAGCTTTTAAGCGTGGAGTCATTATCTTTTCATTTGTTACTTTGGCTGGTTTGCTACTTTTTACTTCATTAGAATTTGGGAAAGGTGAGAATTTAAGGAGGATACCGTGTGCCAATCTCAAGTTTCTCTTTTGTTTCAAAAGAGACCTGTTCTTACCTACCTCTAATCAACTTTTTCGGTTTCTAAATCAACAATTATCTTTCTACCAAGGTCACGATGGCGGAATTAGATGAACTGTTTATTACTAAGCGCCATTGCCTGTTTCAACTCGTTCGGTAAACTGGCGTGTGAAATATTGCGGGAAGCCTCCACAACCAAAATCCAACTCGATAGGTATATTCCAAATGAACACGAATCACCCAAAAGAAGAGAGAATTAGATGAGATTGAGTGGTGCTCCGGCCGGGATTTGGACCCGGGTCGCCGACTCGAAAGGCCAGTATACTTGACCGGACTATACTACCGGAGCGCTTTTTACAATAAAGCATCAACCAGAATGTTTTTTCCCTCGAATAAACCTTACCCTTCCAGAATCATACTTTAGCTAACCTGCTTGTCGGGTTTGGGTTTTTTTGGAGCAAACAAATGGGCAGTTATTTTCTCGACAAGTTTAGTTTGTGTAGCTTCCGTTTTTTCGAGTTCTTGAATTCTTTTTTCGAGGTCGTTTGACATGATTTTGCCTTCGATGCGGTTTGCGCTGCGGAACATGAGCAGCAGCTTGAAAACTTCATCAATTGCTCTTTGCTGTTCCTCGGCAGATGCAGGTTTTGTACCGGCGATGACCGACAGAAGGTCAACGTAGTGTTCTTTGATTTTTAGTTCAGCGTTAACTGAGGGGTCTGTTGGGAACGCGATGCTCAGGGGAGTCTTTTTTGAAAGTTCAGCTGCAGTTGGGAAACGGATGATTATGTCTCCTCGTATCCATGAAGAAACAAACTCTGAAACGAATCGATGGATGTCTTTTTCTGAATAGAGCAAAGATGACTCTGGCTTAAGCTCAGGTTTTCTTTTGATTCGAACACTTATGATTCTTTTGTCGTCTGCATTATCCTTGGACATTTATTTCCCTTCTATACACTGTCTTAGCATTCTCTGTTTGTTTTCTTATGCAACACCTAGTATTTAAGAAAAAACATATTGCGACTTAGAAAGAAATTTTTGTCGCTGAAGGAATCTCCCCCAGAATCTTCTCCGTTGCCTTCTCCACCTTTGTTCTGTCCACTTCTGATGTGTAAACGCGCAGGATATTCATGAAGCCTTTGAGGGTTTCAAAAATCTTGGAGCTCTCACTTAGCCTCTGGAGCTTTTTTTCGCCCCCTGAACTTCTTGTGAAAACTGGAATCTCCGTTGATTCCATGAGTACTGCATGATGATATGGGACAGAGGGCACTGTTGGCACATCGATTATAACAGAATCTAACTCAACGCCCGCCTCTCTGGCGATTTCACTCTGTACCTGCCGCCTATACACTTCCCGACCGAATAAATTGGACATCATAGCGTCTTTCTCGTAGAAAGTCCGTTCATAAGCGCATTTAAGCATCCGTCGATTTTCTAAGTTGGTGATGATTTCGTTGGATGCTTTGCATTTTCTGAGCGCTGCCCAAACAGTGTAATCATCCAGCGCCATGTATTCTTCCGGTGTTGTAAAGGATGTTAAACCAAGTTCTTTGTTGGCTTTGTCCATGGCAGTTGCTAGCATAATTTGTGCAGCTCTTCCAACGCGGTGAAAATAGATACTTTTGAAAGATTCAATTCGGGCAATAAAGAAGGCTTCCAAAGCTGACAGCGCCCCCAATTCAACAGCTAAGTTTTCGCCCAAAACGTCAAGCGCATGGATTAGACGGTAAACATCTATGAAACCGTATTCGGCACCAGTATGGTAAGTGTCTCGCACTATGAAGTCTTGCTTGTCAACGTCTACAGCGCTGCTTATTATTTGATCGAGGAAAGCCCGATCTTTTTTATGCAACTTCCCCACAGCCAGACCCGCGACTTCCTTTGCGTTGAAGCCCAATTTGGATAATTTGTCGCTGACTTCACTTTTTTCTATAATCCATGACGTGATATCTTCGTGGGTTTTTTTGAGGTCCTTGATTAGCAGGTGCTCAAAGACGTGTGAGAAAGGTCCATGTCCGCAATCGTGCAGAAGCGCGGAAATGCGGCACATATCCACTTCTTCATCGTTGACGATACGTGAAATATTCGGGTTTTCCAAAACATGACCAGCAAGGAACATGACTCCTAAGCAATGTTCAAAACGTGTGTGGTTGGCACCTGGATAAACGTACTCTGAGCCTGCCAACTGTCGTAGCCTACGTAGTCGCTGCATTGGATAAGTGTCGATAATGTTTTTTTCTGCTTCAGTAATGTACACGTAGCCGTGCACAGGATCTTTAATTTCTCCCCAGTAAGCCTTAGGCACGCACTCAGCCTCACAATCGGTTAGTTATATTTATGTAACTTCCTATAATGTGTAACGCTAACTAGTTGAGTTGACAAATATGAGTAAGAAGGGTATCTTCATCGTTATTGAAGGCTTAGACGGAAGTGGAAAAACTACCCAAGCAAACTTTCTGACAAGAAAACTCGAGAAAACTCACAAGGTGCTATTAACTGCAGAGCCCAGCCTTGGCAAAATCGGCACCTTCATTCGGGAAGATTGCCTATATGAAGACAAACGTTTGCCAACCGAAGCAGAAGCCCTACTTTTCGCCGCAGACCGCATCGAACATATTAGCAATGAAGTAAAACCCGCTTTAGATGAAGGAAAACTAGTGATATGCGACCGCTATATCTACTCATCTTTAGCTTATCAGGGCAGTTCAGGTTTAAGTTTGGATTGGATAAAAACAATCAATGCCCGCGCTCTGCAACCTGATTTCAGCATTTTTATCGATGTTGCTCCAGAAAAGGTGATTGAGCGTTTGCAACGAAAAAAGTCTGTTATGGAAACCTTAGAGACACAAAAGAGGGTTCGAGAAGTATATCTCAAATATGTCGAGAGTGGTGAACTTATTCGAGTTAATGGTGACAACGCTAAGGATGTTGTGGCAGAGGAATTGTATGCTAAGGTTTCGACTTTACTCAAAAGCGCTAAGGGTTTGTTTCCAAATTGATTTCTAAAAAGTTAATGTCTTGAAAAATGTCATTATTGACTCCTCTTTATAGTCCCTGTAAATGACAGGAAATTAGACTCCAAATATTTTGGCACTAAATTCAGCTAAAACTCTAAGAGTTAATTGCAAAAATGGAGGAAAAATGAAAGGTTTAGTCTTCTCTCCACTTGAACAGTTTAACTGCCAATACGAAGACAACCAATGTTATTATCCCAAGTACAGCAATGTCAATAATTGTATTGTTAACGTTTCCGTATACCATCGCGTTGTTTAAGCCTTCCGTAACGTAGAATAGTGGCAGGATATGTGCGAAAGTCTGCAGATATTGTGGCATGCTGCTGATTGGGAAGAAGGTTCCTGCGAGGAACATCATGGGGAATGTTACGATGTTGCCTATGACGCCTGCGGTTTCAGGGTTCTTGGTTACTGTTCCAACCAACATGCCGAGCGCTGCAAAGAGCATTGGACCCAAGATTAGGAAGGGCAGTAACCAAGGCGTTAACATCACGTGTGCGCCGAATGCGAAGATTCCAACTCCAACCATCAGTAAAAAGCCAGCAATTGTCAAGACAACGTACCATATCATTTTGGATACAAGCCACTCCATCTTTGTGAGCGGTGTAAGCGAGAGTTGCTTGAACAGCTTTGACTTCTTGTACTCTGAGGAAATGTTGACTAAAGAGAACATTGGGCTGGTAAGTATTGAGAAGCCGATTAAGCCTGGAATCATGAAGTCAATGTATTTTGTCTGTTGTATGTTCACGGTTGCAGATGTCATACCTATGATTGCAGGTGTGGTGTCATGGTATTTTGTTTGGAAATATCTAAGATTAAAAAAGTTAGCGTATCCATTTACCGTTCCACCTACGATTCCACTTGTGCTAGAAGTTGGATTACCGTAGACTGTCAAGTTTAACTGGTGACCAGTTACATAGTTGGCAGTAAAATTAGTAGGAATTACAATTCCGTCTGACGCTGAATGCGCCGCTAAATACTGCGAGAAATTCTCTGAAGCATCTACTGTTATTACTTGAATAGTGGTTGATTCGTTGAGTGACTCAAGAAATACGTTGCCAACGTTTTGCCCTGCGGGGAACGGCCCCGTGTCTAGGTTTTGAGCGTAAACGTTTACTTCTCCATTGCTACCTCCAGCATAAATTGCGCCGAAAATCAAGATGAGAATTACAGGAAATACTAAGCCGAAGAATAATCCAAACTTATTTCTAAGGTATCCTCGGCTGAAGACTTTGAAGTCTGAATATATTCTTTTTCCACTTACCATCTTTTAGCGTCTCCGTTTTTTGCTGATTTTCTCTTCGGATGCTGCTTCTCCTTGTTCGTTGGCCGGTTCGTTAACGAGTTTAACAAAAACGTCATCTAAACTATCTTGGCGAGTCTGAATATCACCCCATTCCAAACCTGATTGTTCAGCAGCCGCTAACGCCGCGAGTGAATCAATTTTCTTCTTCAGCGGTATGGTAATTTCTCCCTTGGTTTTATTGTAGTCAACCTGCAATTCTGTGTTTGCTTTTATGTAACCAGCTAGTTTCTCGCTTCCATGAATCTCTAAGCGTTCACCTGAGCCATGCTGTTGAATGATTTCTTTTGTAGTTCCCATAGCTACTATGTGACCATGGTCCATGATTGCAACTCGGTCAGCGAGTTGTTGTGCCTCGTCAAGGTAATGGGTGGTTAAGATGATAGTTTTTCCTTTGGCCTTTAATCCGCGTATTACTTCCCATATTGCTCTTCTTGCGTTTGGGTCTAATCCGGCGGTTGGTTCATCTAGGAAGAGTAATTCAGGTGAATTTACCAATGAGAGAGCGAGACCTGTTTTTTGCTTTTGTCCGCCCGATAGACTGTCAAAATTAACTTTGGCTGATTCACTTAGTAGAACTTCCTTTAAAATTTCATCTGGATCAACTTTTACGTTGAAGAGATCAGCGTAATATAATATGGCTTCTCTGGGAGTGGTTTTCTCAAAGAAGGTAAATTCTTGCGCTATAACCCCGATTTTCTGGTGAAGCTCATAACCATTTTTCCATGGGTCAAAACCGAGAACTTTTACATCTCCGCCATCCCTTTCACGCAAACCTTCCATTATTTCGATTGTTGTGGTTTTGCCTGCTCCGTTTGGGCCAAGTAGTCCGAAGACTTCGCCTTGGTTAACTGTGAAGGAGATACCGTCTACGGCTTTTAAATCTCCATAGCGCTTTTTTAAGGATGAAACTTCAATCGATAACATACTATGTTAACTCCTTTGCAGGTAAGTGGGATCTTTTCTAAGGTATAATCTGCCAGAAATATAACTTTCGGCAATAATCAATATATTAATTAGGCTTTTTTCTCAACCCTGGTTTTTTTTGAGAACTTTCTTATTCTTACTATTCGAAGTTTCATTTATTTTATTATAAATAAACGCGGTCAACTCTTCGGGTGAAATATATCTGGGTCCACGCTCATGAAAAACTTGAATCTCAAAAATATCTTTGCTAAATACAGTTCTTAGCATATAATAATCAAACTTCAAAGGCGACCTATTTTCACCTGTATGTTTGTAATAACGAATAGAACAGAAAAAATCCATAGTGTGCAAAAGCTCCTTTGCCAAAAACTTCATTATTTTTTTTAGTTCCTCGTTATCAATAAAATTGAAGTCTCCTGTTTCCGCTATCCCAAACTCAAAAAATATGGTGCCCTGAGGGACAGTTGGGTTTGCGACTTCTTCAAAAGTATATTCATCGTTGTTTACCTTATGGAAAACCTGGATTAGCTTTTGCTGGAGTTGTTTGGTTGAAAGTGTCGAATTAAAACTATCAATTCTGTGAATATTGGAGGGGAATTTCTCGTAAAAACCCAAAGTCAAATTTACTCGTGCTCAAGCTTTCTTCATTTGCTTAATTTTTTCGAGACTATTTAGAAGTTCAGACAATGCAGAGGTAATCTTTTGCAGTTCGGCTATGTCCTCGGTTTTTTCAATCTTGCCCTGCATGTCTTGCATCTTCGCTAACAAAGTTGCTTCAAGTTTATCATAGGATGTGTTAGGCCCAGAGGTTTGTTTGGGGGGTTCTTGGCCTTCTTTAACAAAAAGCACTTTTTTTTCATCTTTTGCGCACCAAAGGGTGCTATCTTTTAGCCTAAAGAGTGGAGATGAGCAGGCTGGGCATGAGAGGTCTGTTAAAGTTGCACCTTGCAATAGCAAAGTTGCCCCTCTTTTGATACATGTGTTATCTGGTTTTTGTTGCATGTGGAACCCCAAAGTAAATACATATCAATACTTATATAACTTGGTCACTGCCAAAGAGCATAAAAGGGGAATATTTTATGGTGCGGAAGAAAAAATCGGATGAGTATGAGGCAAAGATTCAACAAGCGCTAGTTGTTCTCGGTGAAGTTTCTGAAGACAGCACAACGCCAAGAAACATACGTCGTTCCGCAAAAGACGCAGTGAATGCCCTGAAAAGCGCAGAATATACTCCTGCAGTGAGAGCTTCAAACGCCGTGTCGATGTTAGATGAGATTCTACAAGACCCCAACATGCCACCTTATACGAGGGTAAAACTCTGGAATGTCATGAGTTTTATTGAAGCCATAAAAGATTAGTTCTAGAGTATATCAGACTACTTTCTTTTCGCCGATGCTTTCAGAATTTCTTTTCCTTTAGAATTGACTGGGCTTTCAACAGGCGTTGTGTTGTAAGTTCACCTAAACTCGACAGGGCTTGAGTATCCAGAAAACAACTTGCCGATTCGTCGAAGAGTAAATTTGCCGATACTGGAAACTCTTGTGTCGCCCAAAGAATGTACACTATAGGTATTCCCCCTAAAGCAGGAATCTCTATAGACATATCCCCGTAATTCACCTTCTTTTCACCAAATAGTTTTGCAGCTTCTGCAAGTTTAGCTGGGTTACTGCCAAAAGCTTGTGCAATTGGGTCAATTGCTCTTTGTGTAAATGCGTGTTCGTAAGCGTATCCTCCTGGCAGGTCTTTAAACTTCACCAACTTACCCGTCTTAGCAGTCTCGTTAGCTAAAGAATAATGAGCCATTAGAGCAGTAATGTTTTTGACGCCCCAATCACTATGCATAGTGCCCTTCTCAAGCAAGTCATGAAATTGCTTTGTTTCCAAATTAATAGTATAGCCTAAGAATTGGTACGTGTTGATCTACTCCAACTTTTGTGAGGTGTCTTATCTTTTTTAATTGTTCCTCTCGAAGATTCAACTTAGTCAATTGCCCACCCTCATAACAAGTTGACGTAAAAGCCATTTCAATAAATTAGGTTAAGAGTTTTATCTATGGTTTCAAAGCAAGTTTAGTAGTTATACACTCGATTCCGATTATACCTATATGCTAATTTCCTATGTATATACCGAATCGTGTCTACTGAGTAGTCTTTTTAGCTGCTAATCAGTGGTTGGTTGGTTGGGTTGGATTAAATTTTAATCTTTTTCTCTTTCTCTTTGATGTTTTTTGTTTTCCCTTGCTTGTATAAGATGCCTTTCAATTTCCGCTCTGATTGCAAACACATTGTTTGTTTTAATGCCTTGAAAATATGAGAACTCATATTGTTGTGACGCACCAATAACTCCTACGGCAAATTGTATATGTAAAAGTAAAATTCCTCCAGTTACTAAACCTACAATTGACTCAAGGGGTATTCGTAACGCCTGAACATACTTTGAGCTTCTTTCTTCTTTTTGCATAAATATCATGTTGTCATCTGTGAAAACCAGAAATCCTTTATCACTTTCCATCCTCTGTTCACCACTCCACATGCTGCGACTGCCAATAACCTGCAAACAACAGTAATACTGCAACCTAATAGCCTCTCCTTCAAGGAGCTCAAGACTGTTGATACAGGAAATATATTCAGAAACACTCATTCTATTAAAAGGGCTTGAAATAATAAGGATTGGAAGTGCACCCAGGTTATCTTCAGGTTGAGCAACGAATTCTGGTATTGGTTCATTAACTTCAGGGTGCGCACTTATTTTTTTTGCCGAGGGTTCTTGTGATAATACAGTTGTAGACACTGCTTGTGTTTTACTAATTGGAAGAATATTTTTTAGCTCCCTAACCAGCTTATCGATGTACAAAGCGCTCATAGCGTTGTCTATTCTTAGTGTAATTATTACATTTCCTATCTGTCCAGGAATTAAGTCGACTTCCACTGAGTGAGCATAGTACACTGAGGAAAACGGTTGGTCTGCAACGATTTTTGTGGTTGAGTCTTGTTGAACTGTGTATCCCTTTCGGGTAAGAGCTTCAAGGACCATTCCATGAACATCGAAAATATCACCGCTAGTTTCTATTTGCTGTTCACCTAATGACATGCGCAAGGGTTGATGAAGAGTTAAACTATTAAGTAACTTAATTTTTTGTAATTGCATTTTCAATCAGTGGACTTTAATGAATATTCTTTCTTAATAAATCACTTATTTCAAGTGCTTACATATGTTAAAATTTGATATATCATAAACAATTAGCAAATTTAACAGGGAATGGTTAAGGACTGCTTGAGCTCTCAGGTTATAGGGCGCCACACCCTTTTGAATTAAACAAAGAATACTATTAGGGGGTAGAGAATAATAGAAAGTTTAATGCTCGCAAAGTGAGTACAAATGCTGATAGTTAGCTTGGAGAGTTTCGAGAATTTGTTCCCATTGCTTCCATACCCTTGAAACCAAGACTGATGAGAAAAACACCCCAATTAGGACAATGAAAAGCTTCTTCACCTTTCCTTGGCGATATGTATTTTGAGCGAGACATACAATGCCTTGTGTATGAGTTTTCTTTTATGCTTTTCTTTTCCAAATTATTTTATGATTTTTTAATATTAACAAGTGAGAAAGTCAATCAAATACTGAGTAATTGAAGGACAGATTAAACATGAGAATATATCTGACAGACAGAGACAGACAGGAAGACAGTGACAGGCTTACAGATTGACTGACAGGGTGCGCGTGCGTGTGGGAGAAGAGAAAAGAGGGAATAAAAAGAAGATTTGGTTTTAAGAAAAAAAGATTAAAGTTTAATCCCTCAAACCCTTTTTTGTGAGGTGAATCTGTACTTCTCATTTCACCAATTTGCAAAATTAAGGTAAAGAAAAGTTTAGTAATAGTTTGCAGTTACTTTTTATGTTAGTTTGTTGAACTATCCCTGATGAAACGCATCGAACCTATGAATTTGAAGCGCTCAGCCCTCGTTTTGGGTATTTTAACAATAATAATCTCTGCCTCGCTGATCATAGTTTCTTCATCAGGTTTGTTTAATACTTCACTTGAGTCACTACCAGAGGGATTCTTTTTAGGCGTCACCGCAGGGGGCAATGTTGACGAAACAAAAAGTCTAATCGACAAGGTGAAATCCTATACAAATCTTATCGTACTCACCAACTTGGCTGTTAATAAAAACCTCACCAGCCTCGAAGAGGTCTCAGACTACGCATACCAGAACGGAATGAGTTTTTTAGTGTTTATGCTTTACCCTTCGCCCTACGCGAAAAACTTCACCTACAACCCATTAACTTGGATTTCGGAAGCCAAGAGCAAATACGGAGACAACTTCCTAGGCTTCTACCTATGGGATGAACCAGGCGGAAACCAATTGAACCGAGGGAGCTTCCGACAATTTGACAAGCAATCAATGCCCTATGACTATCGAGATGCCACAAACACCTATGTGTACTACCTCTTTGTGCAAATACGCGATTTCATAAAAAACGACAAACTGTTCACCTCTGACTACGGGCTTTACTGGTATGATTACAGAAGCCGGCTACGATGTTGTTCTCACTCCAATTCAGTCGGAACAACTCACTAGCCATCAACATTGCGCTCTGTCGAGGAGCAGGCAGAAATCCAGCAAGCAAAACCTGTGGCGCCAGTAATAACTCGGATCTACAGACAAGTCTCCATACATTGAATCCGCTCCTGAATTATATCAAGACATGAAAACTGCGTATAACGCAGGAGCAAAATATGTGGTAGTATTCAATTATCCACAAACTAACCCTTACGGAGTACTTAGCGAAGACCAATTTGCCGCAATCAAAGCATTTCATAACTATGTTCTCAAAACACCACAAAACAAAACATCAAACTTTGACAGTGTGGCATATGTTGTTCCAGACAATTTTGGATGGGGTTTTCGCAATCCACAAGACACAATTTGGGGAGTGTCGGACACAGACGAAAACTCTCAGCTGATATGGAACGAAGTTAACGCGCTCATCCAAACTTATGGTGACGGCTTTGACATCATTGTCGGCTCAGCTTGGGCCCCACCTTTTTGGAAGATTCCACTACGATAGTCTAATTTGGTTTAACAATACTAAATAAATATTGGCAATACTTCAAGGAATGCGAGCATAAGAAAAATCATTTCACATTTTGTCTTTTCTTTAAGAAAACATGTTTTTGAGATGAAATGCTCTATGCTTGAACAGCTTTCCTGCGGTAGGATATTAAGGAAAAGACCGACAGTCTTAATGTTAAAATCATAAATAATCCTCCGAATATCGAGATAGGAATTTTATAGACTGGTTCGCCGTGGAGAATGTGGTTTGATGGGAGGGCAAATGCATTCAAGTCGTTAGCAGTAAAACATTAAGAAATATTATATGATTGAACATGTTCAATGGCTTCTACTAATTTTCAGGGTTACTGTTGGGTATTTCATGAGTATATGTTTTTTCTGGACATTATCCTGGTCTCTTTGTTGCATAAGTCTAATTAGCGAATTTTTGGACTGCAAATCGAAGTTAAAGAACGTGTCATGCAGTACTCGCACTGCTAATGCTCGAAAGAAACCATAAAACACAAAATACCACAAAAAATAATCTTTCCCCTTTTTTAGTCAACTCAAAAGCATAGGCGAAAGCTGCAGCTAAAATTATTTATCAGGGCAATATTGCAGAGAAACGGTTAGTCGATTCCTACTTAAACTGCCATGAATTTCGTTATTTATTCTTGTATCACTCTTGCCCCTGCTTGCGTGACCAAATCGTGTTATTTTCCAATTTTCCATGTTTCCCCGTATGATCTGAGGGTTACTAGTTAGAATATAGAAGGTATTTTCGTTTGGGAAGTATATAACTCGGCTATGAGGTTAAGTAACCATTTTCCAACGCCGATTCCTTGATAGTCCGGTAGCACGACTAATCGGCTGACTCGATAATATTTCGCCTTCATTCTCACACACGCGACAGTTATTAATCCAATTGGCTTTTACTGATAGATTGCAGTGTAGCATCTTACTCCAGCACCCAGAGAGCCGTTTAGACATTGGCATTGCCGAAACAGCTTCCTTGGCTTGGGTGTCAAAAGCACGAAGTATTAGCCAAGTTTTCCCGCTTGACTTTCCGAGCAGTGGGGGTTGTGGCATTGAAGGCACCATCGGGGATAACTGGGGCAGATTTCTTTTTTCTTAAAACCCCAATTCTTTCTTAAATCCTCAGCTTCATCCTCAATATTTTTGGTTCTGCTTTTAGTTTTTGCGTGCCCGAGGTAGGCGTGAGCTATTTCGTGTGCTATTAGAGATTCTGAATCGGTTCGCTTTAAAATTATCATGCAGGACTTGGTTAATTCTTTGACTTCCAACGTCTGACTTTGACCCGCATGAAAAGAAACATTTTCCAAAGTAAACCGATAAATCTCTTCAGGGAGCCTAGCTAAGGTATTTACTAGTCTTTCGTAGAGGGGATTCCATCTTTGAGCACGACGAATAAACTCATCAATATCACTTCTACGCTCAACCTCATGCGTGTCTCTTCTTTTCACCAAGCTACCTCAGACAACCTTAAGCGCAGTTAATTACATCGGCTGCAGACTCTTTCAATATCAATGTTCTCTCCAATAACCATTTGCCAAACGTGTACTTGGACCGCTAATAAAAAATAAACGCTGATTAATCAGGGCTCCTAACAATAGCCTAAGATGGTCACATGGGTCTTAGGGAAAAAAACAATCAAGGACAAGAAAAAATTCCTTTCTTAAAACCCCAATATTTCGTAATTAACGGAAACAAAAACTCAGCAATATACGATTATTTAACGAACCAAGTTATTAGAATAAACCACTCTGCAGCGAAAATACTAGAATTATGTGACGGGCAAAACATAGAAGCGATTATAGCAGAAACTGCCAAAATGTCTAAAATTGATAAGTGCAGGGCAAAAGTCGATATTTTAGAATTTCTCAACGACAGCGGAAAAGATTTTGTCGATTGGCATTATGGAGCATGTTCTAGAACTAAGGACATACATTCTGTTTTATTACAAACAGAAGAGCAAGCAGAAGCAAACGTTACTTGGGAAATAACCAATAAATGCAATCTAAATTGCCTTCACTGCCTACTCGAAGCTGGACAAAAACGAGGAAACGAACTAACTGATATACAGTGCCAAAAACTTCTCACGACACTTCCAGAGGCAGGCATCAAAGAAATAACATTTAGCGGTGGAGAACCCACCCTTAGAAAAAACTTTTTTCAGTTGCTTGAAGAGGCAAAAGACTATGGAATGAAAACCCACGTCTTCACAAATGGGAGTATAAAAAAAGAAATAGCGATGAAAATAGCTAAAGAAGCCACTGGCGTCCAAACCACTCTTTTGGGTGCCAAAGAAGCAACTCATGATAAGATAACTACTAAAAAAGGAAGCTGGAAAAAAACCCAATCATCACTTGAAATATTCTCAAAAGCAAATCTAGAGACATTCACAATCTCCTATGTTGTAATGAAAGATAACATAGCAGAAATAAAGGCAGTAGAAAAAATTGCTAGAGATTATAAAAGCAGAATTAGTCTGGGACTTGCTTTGCCTTTAGGTCGAGCCAAAGCCAACTCTAACATAGTCTTGCTCTCACCCTCTGACATGGCGCTATTACGCAATACCATAACAGGAGACCAAGCAACTAAAAATGACACAATCTACCCTCAAGCCGCTTCCAACAATAACCCTCGATTTGGAAAATGTCCTTGCTCAGCAAATAGTTTCTCAATCACATTCGCAGGCGACATAATTATGTGTCCTGGACTGAGAGATTTTGTAATCTGGAAAATAGATAATCAACACATTGATAAATTATTAATCAACTGGAAGAAAAAAATAAGCGATTTTTATGAGAAACTCTTAGTTGATCACATTCCAATCTGCTCAAGTTGTGAACTTAGATATTCTTGTATGGGTGGTTGTAGAGCAGCAAGCTATGCATACTTAGGAGAAATTGCCAAAAACCCATTCTGCGAAATCTACAAATAATTACTTATCTTCTTATGTAGCAGGTAAGTATTATGGAAAAAAAGAAAACAGTAAATTCTAAACAATATGAAAAACCATCAATCTTGGCAACTGACAATTCAAAAGTAAAAATCACATTGGGAAACCCTTCTGGCTTCAAATACTGCGGAAATCGTAAAACCAAC
Source organism: Candidatus Bathyarchaeota archaeon (assembly GCA_963708495.1). Taxonomy (GTDB): domain Archaea; phylum Thermoproteota; class Bathyarchaeia; order Bathyarchaeales; family Bathycorpusculaceae; genus Bathycorpusculum. The sequence goes on along the minus strand of CAVPSS010000001.1, from coordinate 240,626 downwards.
AAAGCTGATTCAGTTCAAAAAGCAAAAGAAAAATAAACTACTGGGTTGGGTTTCAACTATAACCCATCATATTTTACTTTGCAAGCGGTTCAGCAAACCAAGTTTCGCAAGAACTGGGCAGAAAAACTAGTCGGGTTCTAACGTAGTCAACGACATCGTAGTGGACCGGGTGGATTCCTTAGGTTCAGATTAGTGAAATGAAAGAATTTGCAAGTTCCATTATCAAAGTTGATGCAGTTTTCATGCTTATGCTTGTAAAAATCCATTCTCGGCATTCCACCTCGAAGTCGACGCAGACCATTTCCTAACATACTGGATTAACACCGTGCAGTCAACAGTACTTGTTCAGTAGAATTTAGTTTTTCTGTTCTATTGAACCGAAGCCGAGATTTTTTAGCAATTTACCGCTTATTTTTAAAGCCCTAGGCGTTTCTGTTCTCTATTCCCGACCTTTGCTGCAGGTCATTAAAATCCGATGTTTCTTGAACCTCTTGTGTTGTTATTCTTATTCATACTTTTCAAAATCCTCTTCATCAACTAAGTAGGGGAAGTATGTATGAAGCACCTATCATATCCCTTTTTCCCTTATTAACAGGTTACTTAAAAAAGATGGCACAATAATAGAGACACCTTCCAACTCTATTCAATGATTACGACATAAAAAAAAGGGTGCGCGGGAGATTTTGCCACTTTAACTTCATAGAAGCCATAAAAGACTAATCTCTTATTTTCTTTTAGCATTTTAGTAAAATCGCAGTTATTTTGTTTACTTAACTGATTTCTTAACTTCCTTGTATGAACGAGCGCAGTGCATACAGCAAAACGCTGTTTCTTTACCGTCGATTACTTCTCTGTAGCCGCCTTCATAGACTTTGCAGCCACAATGAGCACATACATAGAGGCTTGGTTCAATAGCAATTGCTACTAAAGTGGCAAAGCGTTTGAAGAGCCCAGTGCACAATTCCCTGCCTTCTAATGTTAATTCAAAGATTTTTTTCTCTTTCTCGCCAACAGGTTTTTTGGTATGTGTGACTAAACCTTTTTCTTCTAGTTGCTGAAGGAAAGGGTAGACAAGGCTTGGGCTAATTTCTTTTTTTACTCGTTTCTTAAATTGATTTATTATGCTATAGCCGTGAGCGGGTCCTTCATAGAGTATTGTAAGTATGTAGAAGCGTGAGAAATCTGAGATTAAGTCGTTGATATTTGCAGGTCGGGTTTTGTTACTCATAGGTTTTCTTTGTTTACTGGGTGATTTTGTGGTAATAAATGTTCTTTAGATATATCTAAAAAATACATAATAGAAAATCCAAATTTTGCTTATCTAGTTAAGCTGCGCTAAGAAATATATGCGACATGTTACATGTAGTTCTGGGTTCCAAGGGGGCAAATCCTTTGAAATATGACGTAATAATTGTGGGCGCAGGCCCAGCAGGCATCTTCTCAGCGTTAGAATTAACTGAGAAAACAAACCTTAACGTTCTGATTCTTGACCGAGGGTTAGACATTGATAAGCGTAAGTGTCCTTCGAGCCGAGGCTTCGAATGTGTTCACTGCGAACCTTGCTCTGTTCTGTCTGGTTGGGGTGGCGCAGGTGCTTACAGCGATGGCAAACTCACATTATCCACTGAAGTCGGCGGATGGCTAAACCAATACATCTCCAATAAAGAGCTCCTCGACTTAGTAAAATACGTCGACAGCATCTACCTGAAATTCGGCGCAAGCGAGCAAGTCTACGGCGGTGAAAACGAGGAAATAGACGAAATTGAACGTCAAGCATCCATTGCAGGTCTAAAACTTATCAAGCAAGAAGTCCGTCACATGGGCACAGACAAATGCCTCGAAACCCTACAGCGAATGCGCAAAGAACTTGACGGCAAAATTACTTTTCTGCCAAAAACAGAAGTTAAAGGATTAATCGCGGAAAATCACATCATCCAAGGGGTAGAAACTGTAAATGGCGAAAAATTCCTCGCTAAATATGTAATAATTGCTCCAGGAAGAAGCGGTGCAGAATGGCTCCAAACCGAAGCTCAAATCCGAGGATTAAAAACCGTAAACAACCCTGTAGACATCGGTGTACGTGTTGAGCTTTTAGCATCTGTAATGGAGAAACTCACCAAAGCACTCTATGAACCAAAACTAGTATATTATTCACGGGATTTCGATGACATGGTTCGCACTTTCTGTGTTTCTCCATATGGAGAGGTTACAACGGAATCATACGATGGTGTCTTAACTGTTAATGGAGGTAGTCACGCTGAAACAAGAACAAACAACACCAACTTTGCCATCCTAGTTAGCACCTCATTTACTGAACCCTTCAAAGAACCAATCGCCTATGGCAAATACATAGCAAGGCTTTCAAACCTGTTAAGTGGAGGCGTAATGGTTCAGCGACTAGGCGACCTAAATCATGGGCGTCGCTCCACATTTGAACGGTTATCCCACAGCGTAGTTACACCCACCCTCAAAAACGCTACTCCAGGCGACTTAAGCTTCGTTTTACCTTATCGTTACTTAGCAGACATACGGGAGATGCTTCAAGCTTTAGACAAGATTGCGCCAGGCGTTGCTTCACCCGAAACATTACTGTATGGTGTTGAAGTCAAATTCTACTCTTCTCATCTCCAACTAAACAATGCATTAGAAAGTAAAATCCAGAATATGTTCACCATCGGCGATGGTGCAGGCGTCACACGCGGACTCATCCAAGCATCAGCTTCAGGAGTTATCGTTGCGAGAGAAATTCTCAAACGTGAAAAACTGAAGGCTTGAAAGGCATGGCTATAGCTCAAAACATACGGTGCTCACATTGCGGTGCCCCAGTCGAATTCAAACCAGGAGAACTTGTAACTACTTGTAAGTACTGCGGCTTCACCACAGTAATCGAGACTGGTCAAGCATTCACTTTTGAGCATTCTTTGTTGCTAAATAGTTACTCTGAAGAGCAAGTTGAAAATTTGGTGCGAGATTGGATGCATTCAGGTTTCATGAAACCAGGTGATTTAGCAAAAAAGGCTAAGTTAACAGAAAAAAACCTGGTTTACCTACCTTTTTGGCTTGTTTCCGCCGATGTCACAACCAGGTACAAAGGAATTTTTGAGCGTATCTCTCCGGCTATTGTTAAAGAAGGACAAATTCAAAAAGAATACAATTGGCTGGTTTTAGCCCGAGAAGCATCAGGTTTCCCAACCAGTGAATATGATGTCCCTTTAAAAGGTAAAATTTCTTTTGATTTTAGAAAAATCGAGGTGTTTCGCCAAATTTCTCAACAGCGAAATGACTCGTGAAGAAGCATTGGAGACTGCTAAGCAACAGATAGAGGGGCTTCACCGTTTTCTGCTTCAGCAAGATATAGATAAAATCGTTGAAACCACTACGACCATTAATTTGAAGCAAATTGTCTATTTACACACGCCAATTTGGTTCATAAAATACGAGTACAAAGGCAGCACTTACAAAATGATAGTTGATGGGGCAACAGGTATGGTTTTAAAGGGCGATATCCCCTCTTCCAAGTTCTAGTTTTATTTAATAAACTTTAAGAGTAACCCTTTTTTTATAACGGAGTGCAAATAATGGAGGATTTAGGGAATGAGCGAAAATAAAGATGTTTATGCACAGGCAAAGAGCCAAATGAGGCTTTCAGAACGCATTGCGGCAGCGCTTCCAGGGTTCCGCGGATATAAAGAGAAGGAACTTCGCCGTGAATCAGACAAACTCGTCCGAAATAACCTATACCTTAAACTCACCAAAGGCAAAGATAACGTCAAAAGCATCTCACAAAAAATAGCGGATAAACGCTATATGGATGCATTAACCGACATAGATAGGTTGAATGCTAAAATGGACCGCATAGCAGAAAAGGTAAACCACGCCTCATACGGTTACGCAGGCTTCTACGACATAGTCAAAATCAAGGAAGAAAACCTTGACCGAATGATAACCTTCGATAATCAACTCCTCGACGAAGTAAATGCCTTAACCTCAAGCATCGAAGAATTAAAAACTCAACTGTTGAGCAATAACTTCGCAAATCTCAAAGACAAAATCCAAACGATAGCAGACAAGTTTGAATTGCTCGAGGACACGTTTGATAAAAGAGAACAGGTAATCTCAGGAGTGATACAGTAATGCCGCAAGTAATAGAATGGTTAAATGTAGGTTCCGAAGACATAATTTGGCGCTACCCAACTGAGGACATTACGTGGGGAGCACAACTAATCGTTCATGAATACGAAATGGCAGTGTTTTTCAGAGACGGCAAAGCCTACGATGTATTTGGTCCAGGCAGACACACACTAACTACCTTGAATCTACCCGTATTGACAAGTCTGCTAACTCGGCTGGCTGGTTTTGGCGGTAACAAACCCTTCAAATCAACTATCCTTTACATCAGCACCAAAGTGTTTGCTGGCAAATGGGGCACACGTGCACAAACCACTGAATTGGCACCTTTGCAAGTGTTTGGACAGTTCTGGTTCAAAGTTGGCGACGCATCTTTATTCGTGAACGAAGTAATTGGCGGACAAAACGCTTACACCACCGATGGAGTAAACAATTTCCTGCGAGGCTTCCTAAACGAGAAAATAATAGATGAACTAAGCCATTACGATCTTATAACAGTTTTCACACGTTTAGACGAAACTTCCGTAATAGTCAAAAACTCGCTAATTGATTACTTCAAACGAGTCGGCATCGAATTAACCGATCTACGCTTCGAAGGAATAGACACAACACCCGAATACCGCGAACGATTATTCTGGCTCAAAACTGGACAAACCGCTCCTGGAGACGTCCTACGAATGGAAACTTTGAAAAATGCAGCAGCATCGCTTGGTCAAGGAGGAGGTTCGGGAGCCCTTGGAGCAGGCATGGTTCTTATCCCTCAAATCATGACGCCCACTGGTACAACTCAGGCAGCACCAGCAGCCGCACTGGTTATTTGTCCTAAATGTGGAGAAAAAGTTCCTGTAATAAGCAAATTCTGTTCCAACTGCGGAACAACCCTAACAACGCCAAAACAAGAAGCAATGACATGTCCAAACTGCGGCAAATCCATCCCCGCTAACTCTAAGTTCTGTCCAGATTGCGGAACCAAAATTTCCTAAGGAACACCATAAATGAGCAATAACGACCGTCAACTGCTAAGCTTTGGCTTATTCCTCATAATAATAGTTGTAGGAATATTGCTATCTCTTGCAGGAATCATCGGATGGGGATTATTCGTCCCAGTGGTTGCGGTGCTGTCTGGTTTATGGGTAATTGCTTTAGGTAGCCTGCGGACAAGGAAGACACAGAAGTACGAACGTGGATCCTTCAGTACTATTGCTTCAGGCGCAGGTCTCATCGCTTTAGGTGCAGCATGGTATCTATTCGGCATCAACTGGCTCTATTCGCTGGTTATTATCCTGCTGGCAATCGCCGCTTTAGCAATTGCAACATCACTAAGACGAAAATAACTCTAATGAGCCTTTTTTGGCTCTAAACATTTTTCTATAGCATTATACAGTCATGATGCAGAAGGCACGCTGAATGAGTGAAGAAACTATCGGTCACGGCACATGGTACGACATGATGGCAAAGAAAGTCATCGAAAGAGAAAAAACTTTAAACAGAGACCTGAGCAAAATCCGAACAGAGATGGGACTTGGCGCCTCAGGTTTCCCTCATATTGGCAGTTTAGGCGATGCATCTCGAAGCTTCGCAGTCACCTTGTCACTTAAGAACCTGAACTGCAACTCTGAACTAATTGCTTTCTGCGACGACAAAGACGGCTTACGCAAGGTACCAGAAGGAATCTCAAATGATTTGGAAAAGTATCTTGGGTACTCTGTCTCCAGCATTCCTGACCCATTTGGTTGCCATGAGAGCTACGGCAAACACATGAGTTCGTTATTGCTTGACGCATTGGATAAGTGCGGTATTGAATATAAGTATTTTTCCGCCAAGGAAGTCTACCAAAAAGGACTGCTTCTAAACGAAATTAGAACCATACTAACCAACGCCAAGAAAGTCGGTGAAATAGTAAAAGAAGAAGTGGGCCAAGAAACCTATGTTGATGTTTTGCCGTATTTTGCTGTCTGCGAGAAATGCGGGCACCTCTACACGACAAGAGCCTACAAGTTTGACCCCAAAACCGACAAGGTCACGTATAAATGTGAAGGTCTTGAAATCCGAGGCAAACTCATCGCTGGCTGCGGCCATGAAGGCGCAGTGGATATAAAAAGCGGTGACGGCAAACTCACATGGAAAAGCGAGTTCGCTGCCCGTTGGAAGGCTCTTGACATTAGATTTGAAGCTTACGGCAAAGACATCGCTGACTCTGTTCGAATCAACGACCGCATTTGCCGCGAGGTCCTATGTTTTGAGCCGCCATCCCATGCAAAGTACGAGATGTTCCTTGACAAGGGCGGCAAGAAAATTTCCAAGTCAGCTGGCAACGTGTTTACGCCGCAGGTGTGGTTCAATTATGGCTCTCCACAATCGCTACTTTTGCTTATGCTAAAGCGGTTTGTGGGCACCCGCACCTTGGATGTTTCCGACATTCCTGCGTACATGAACGAGATTGACTCTTTAGAAGACGTTTATTTTGGCAAAAAACAAATCGGTGAGAAAGAAGCCACGAAACTCAAAGGATTATACCTTTACTGCTACGTCAGCAAGCCTCCCGCAAAACCCAGCATTCACGTGCCCTACAACCTCCTGGTGTTTCTTAGTTAAAGATGGCGCCCAAAGAATACCTAAACGACTACGTGACTGAAAAACTTCAGAGTTATGGTTATTTGCAGAAGACTCAAACTTTAGATGCGGACTTATTGCAGCGCATTGAGTATGCATTGAACTGGACACATGACTTTGAAGAAATCAAAGAAACCGCAGTAGAATTAACCACTGAAGATAAGAAAGCCCTCACCGAGCTTGTCACCAAACTGCAAACCGAAGATGACCCCGACAAAATCCAAAACGCGATCTTCAACGCAGCCAAAGACAACGACATAAAACCAGGCGCATTCTTCAAAGTCTTATATCAGATTTTGATGGGTGCATCGCAGGGTCCACGCCTCGGTCCCTATGTGTTGGCGATGGGCAAACAGAACGTTGTTGCGGCACTTGAACGGGTGCTTAGCAAAAGTTAGCGCTATACGTTTCTTTTTTTAGACAATTCTCAACAAAGCCTCAACTTTTATTATGCCAACTAATAATTATTGAAGATTTCGGGTTTTATCGGAGGTATCTAAGGTTGAGTTGACAGAACACTCTACAAAAACAAAAATCGGCGACCCAGATTTGAAAATAAAGGTTAGAGAACGTGCCCATTCCTGGACGAGAACAACTTGGGTGGCATTGAAATAAACCAATCATTTATAAACATATGAAAAGATAAATTTTGCTTGTGAATGTGAATTTCACACACTTTCACAAACAGAATATACTTTAGAGGAAAAGAAAAATGCAAAATCTAAAAACAAAAACTATGGCTATTATGATCACAGCAATCTTAATAATTTCAATGGGAGCTTCAATGACATTGTTACCAAATGCTAATGCGCATACACCACCATGGCAAATTCCAACATATGCCTACTGTAACGTTGCACCTAACCCATCAGGTCTAGGTCAAACAGTTACAGTTGGTATGTGGATCCAAATACCGCCTCCAACAGCTGCCGGAACACTGGGAGACAGATGGCACGGTTTTAAGTTGACAGTTACTCGGCCTGATGGAACCACTGAAACGCTAGGGCCATTCACATCTGATGCGACAGGAGGAACATGGACTTCTTATACACCTACCGCACTTGGGAACTACTCATTTGTAGTTAACTATCCAGGTGAAACTATGCCAGGTAGTGGTGGAGCGAGCCAAAACAACGCATATATCGGCGATTACTTTATGCCTTCCACTAGTCCAACAGGCGTACCTTCTAGTACAGCAGGATCCAATCCCATCACTTCCACAAATTCCACTTCCAACAAGTTACTGGACTCGCCCAATTGATGCGGGTAACTACTTGTGGAGTACTCTTAGCGGAAACTGGCTAGGATTCGGTGCACATTCATTTGCCGCCACTGGTAGGTACAATGCAACAGGAAACTATAATCCATACTCTAATGCGCCATTGGCTCCACACATTATGTGGACAAAACCTGTGGCGTTCGGAGGATTAATGGGCGGAGAATTCGGTGGAGACGACACAAGCAATTTCTATTCAACTTCGCAGTACGAGCCGAAATGGGCACCAATAATCATTAACGGCGTAATGTACTTCACTAACTACCCTGGAAGCATAAATAATCCTGTAGGCTGGACCGCACTTGACCTGAGAACTGGGAAAACACTATGGACTAGAGAAGATCAATACCCAATGACAAGCAACGGTGCACAAACCATTTTGAGATGCGGCCAAATACTTGACATGGTAAACCCCAATCAATTCGGAGGCATCGCATACTTATGGAGCACCGGAACCCCCGCAGGAATGCCAGCTCAATCAGGTTCAACAACATATAACATGTTTGATGCTAGCACGGGTGACTACATACTAAGCATTGTCAACGGCACTGGAATGAACCTTGAGGAAGATTTAGGCGGAAACTTGATAGGCTACTATATCAACTCAAGTACTGCAAACGCATACGGCAAACCCACACTGAACAAGTGGAATGCGACACAAGCGATTTTCTACCCCAACAGCCAATATATACCAGGCGTTACTGCGGACAGTTGGAACTGGAGACCAGGACAAAACAGCACCATCAACTTCGCACGTGGAATAATGTGGTCAAAACCAGTAGCTACTAACATGTCAACTGGTGCATTCCCAGGCTCTACTGATCTAGGCAGGTAATTTCCTACCAGCATCTCTATCAATTAACAGAGTCGACGGCGGTGTAGTACTTATGACTGCAGTTGGCGCATCGTATTTCAATATTGGATATCAAATTGACGCAGGATACAGTGCAACAACAGGAGAACAACTATGGATAGCAAATCGAACGCTAACACCATTCACCAGAGATAGTGTTACTAAATCTGGCTATGGACTGTACTACTATATGCAATCAGCCACAGGCAAAATAAGAGCTTACGATCTGAAAACAGGCGCATTAAAATGGGGTCCAATACAACTAACCGGTGATAATGGAAATGTCCCTGTACCTAATCCTTATAACAGCATTGGCGGCTACCAAACAGAAATTGCTGATGGCGTACTTTACATAATGGGCTTCGGAGGCGACATGTGGGCTATTGAAGCAGCAACAGGAGATGAACTGTGGTATACAAGTACTAACAAAGTCATTGGCGAGGCTGGATCTGATACTCCCTACGGCGTATGGCCCCTATGGGTCTTTAGCGGAGGGTCTATAGCTGGAGGAGTATGGTTCCTTAACGTTGGTCACGAGTATAGTCCACCACTGTTCCGCGGAGCACAGCAAATAGCAATCAACATTACTAATGGAGAGCTAGTATGGAAAATAACAGGCTTCGACGTTACCAACGCTGCAACTATCGTAGATGGCTATGTAACCGTATTAAATGCATATGACAACCAATTATACACCTATGGCAAAGGACCAAGCGCTATGACTGTTACTGCACCTAGCGTTGGCGTAACAACTTCCACACCAATAGTGATAAGAGGTACAATTATCGACATTGCTGCAGGTACAAAACAAGATCAACAAGCTGCAAACTTCCCCTACGGTGTTCCATGTGTTTCTGACGAGAGCATGAGTGAATGGATGGAATACATATACATGCAAAAACCATGCCCAACAAACACAGTCGGCGTTCCAGTTAGCATTAGCGTTCTTGATTCAAACGGCAACTACAGAGAAATCGGCCGCACTACAAGCGACGGAAGCGGCATGTTCAGTTTCACCTGGACTCCAGATATAGTCGGCGATTACACTGTGGTCGCTAGCTTTGCGGGTACCGAGTCGTACTATCCATCATCCGCTGAAACATCATTCACTGCAACTGAACCAGCACCCACAGCAACTCCAGCACCAACTGCAGCACCAACTATGTCTGAACAATACTTCGCTCCAGCAATCGCAGGTCTATTCGTAGCCATAATAGTCGTTGGTCTATTGATCATCTTAGTCCTTAGAAAAAGACCATAAAAGCTACGGCCAAAAACAATCTTCCCCTTATTCTTTTTTTGTTCTAAAAAGCAATTGTAAACTAATTTTATGCTTTCAACTAAATTACCTTTGAAATCTTGCTGAAGCCATTGTTTTAGTGCGCTCCTTAACATTACCGCTCCTTCAACCAGAAGGTTCAGCCAAATAATTCAAGTAGAAACCAACAACTTTGGCTATTCTTTATTTTAAACTCACTTTTTTAATTCAATAGCGTTACAAGTATTTTTCCTTTAACATTAGCTTCTATATTGTTCGAGTGGAGTAATCTCGGCGTAAGGACTCGTCGTCTAGTGCGGACTCATCTTTTTATGTAGACATCACCCGAACACTTAACTATTAATAGACTTTTTATGTTTTTAGATATACCAAATTGTATTTAGGTGTTCTTGCATTTAACCTTTTCAATTAAGTCCAGCTATTAGACGTTCTCGTCTAATAAGTAGTACGCGTTTTACAGCATGCCAAATGAGTGTTATTTCCCAAAATGTTCATCATAGAATTGAATGAATTCCAATAGTCCACTGGACTTCTCGTTAACATAATCTAATATGGGGTAGTTGGGTATGAGTCCGTTTTTATTCCGATCTGTACCAAAGGTAAGGACATATTTTGTTGATCTAAAAGTAATAAGTGGGTGATTGTGTGACAATGCTGACCTGTCATTTTCCATTTCTTCAAACCAATAGGTCTTTGTCCCAAGATATTCACTGTACTCTTTGTCTATTTCAGAGTGTTTGAGAAACCACTTTTTTTGATCTTTAAAACCTTTGTTTTTCAAGCCTTTTCTTTCAACATGTTTGTAGAAGCGTGGTGTGAATTTGGCGAAAATATTGAGTATAGAATATGAGAAATGCAAGAATGCTTCAATATCTATCTCAATGTAGTGAATATTCTTTGTCTTACTGAAGATACTTCTTGCAGAGGTAGATTGAGTTCATTTCTTAATCGTCTTACTATCAAAACCAAATTGTTGATTCTACGTTCCATAAGCCAAACCTTAGTTCTAAACTCGTTATCAGCTTGCATGGATTTTTCAAACAGATTTTGCAAAAACGACCATCCAAAACCGTCAGGGTCTACAAAACCTATGTCTCGACATTTTTGTTCTTGTTTCTCTGCGAACTTTATTACTTCATCGATAAGCATCAAGAAATACCTTAAAAGAATAGCTGAGCCACCCAAATAAAAATTTTATTAGATTGTGTTTGTGGGCTTGGGATTAGAATTTAATCCAACACAATGCGGGGCTGATATGCGCCCCTCTTGCTAACTAAGGTGTTTTGGCTTGTCGTAAAATCTCATTTTCCACCAGTTCCATTTCCTCGACTGAAAATTGCTTTCCTTGATAGTTTTTGAGAAAATTAGACAATTCATTCATATAAAATACTTCAACATTACTTGGCAATTCATTCTTGTCTAATTCCGCATCTTTATTGGGAAAAACTACTATTCCTTGAACCCATATTCTCTTATTTCTTAATGGTTCCAACGACTCAATAACTGTCTTTATTCTGAAAGCGTTGTTTCTTACTTGCGCGCTTGGACTGCCCAATGTAAAGTTGAATTCTCTTTCAGTACTTCCTCTGTTCTTTCCGCGATATCGAATCAGCCATTCGTCACCGTAACAGGTTATTTTGCCCCTGTGGTTCTTTGTTTCGATGGCAAATACTCCTTTTGGAGAGAGAACAATATGGTCTATATTTCCACGGTTGTAAGGTGGAAGATTAACATCATTAATCAAATGGTAATCGTCAGATAATTCTACTTTGAGACTTTCTGTAACTTGCTTTTCTCCTTCATAACCCAACTTGTATTTGTTATATTTGCGCCAATACAATATTCCTATTATGAAAGGTAAGAGTGAAAATGTTCCGCGGGCGGCTTGATATTTGCCTGCATCTATGTATAATGGCAAATTTGGGATTGAAGAAAAAATTATTATAAATGTTCCCGTTACGCAAAGCAATGCTAACGCCAAGTTTTTTTGAGCGTTATTCTTTAGATAATTGTTCGATTTTTTAAGGATTTTCAATTGAGAGTCATTTAGCTAAGTTGCTTTGTAGTGATATATTACTTGTGGGATTCAAAAACATAGGTAGGCGAATTGGCAGAACATTGGAATACAATGCGGGGCTGATATGCGCCCCTCTATGCAGTAGTAGTTGTGCAAAAAAAGCGCCAGTTTTGACCACAAACCCGAAGGGCAAAAGGTTTACGATTTCGGATGAGCTGAACAACCGAAACGATAAACCTTTTGACTGGCCGCTTTTTTTGCTTAACAACCAACAAAAACTGGAATCGTAAAAGTCGGAACAGAAACCCACCGCTTCCACAATGCGGTTCTTGACTGCGTTGCCCTCGCTCAGTAGGGCAACACAACAAGAACAAACGAGCGGACTATCAAGACCGCGCGCTTGCGTTTCTCTCAAAGCGCATTGATTCTTTGGCATCTTTCTTGCAAGAAATTGCTTGGCGTGGGCGTCGTGCGCGCCGAAGGCGCGCCTTAACTTGCTAACATAAGTCAAAATAGGAAACTAATAAAATACAAAGAGAAACAAAAAAGACAGATGACAGACAAAATAAAGATAAATTCCTGAATACATTAATTTCTAAACAAAACCCTGACTCAGACGATAGCTAAAAATGCGGAAGCGGGGGAAGCAAAAATAGGGGTTAAATCTAAGATTTTTTTCAAACGGTAAAAATAGCATGTACATATTCATGTCAAAAATAGGATTTTGATTAGCGTCATTATAGTGAATTTTGTCGAAGTATAATAGTAGTATAACAGTCGCGCCTATATAATTCCAAAAAACATCCTGAATTATGCCGATACCTTGGGCAAATTACAGGACTCACGAACAGGAAAAGAGAAGAGACGACGTAATTGAAATCGACGGACAAAACTACGTTGTCTTTCATGAACAGTTATTCTGCATTGACACAGGGCACTTCATAAAAACAGGTAACCGATTTACCAAAAAACAAAAGCGCCATTTCATGCGCCTAATAAGTGGCTTCAAAATCGCACAAGCAAGAAAAGAACGCGTAACATTCATGACACTCTCAACTCAATACGACATACAAAAAGATGACTACGGACGACGCATAACAACAAGGGATGGCAAAAGCATCCCTAAAGACCCAACCGCAAGAAGAAAAAGAATGAAACAGTTAAACGACGCAACCAAACTGCTAATGAAAAACGTAGAGTATGAGATAACTCGAATAATGTACAAACGAAACTGCAAAAAAATGGCTCTTGAACCCTACGATATGCTCAAAAATGGACGCAAAAAAATGGTGCAACCTGACATCTGGGAAAAATCGAAATTCAAGATGCAATATTTCAAGGTTAAAACCGATGAAGGGGGCGGTGTTATGCACATTGTTTTCAGAAAAGCCCACTACATCCCAATGATACCTTACCGATGGCTGGCAAAAACATGGAACCGTATATGGAACAGCACAAACGTAAGCATCTCGGAAGTCAAAATAACCGATAACCGCGGTATGGCAATGTACATGATAGGTCAATACTACGCAAAACAACCGATAATCAGAATGAGCTATGGACGGCAATGGGTTTGCCAAGGCTTCACAAAATCATTCAAAAACCTCATAGAAACAGTCGGATACAAAAATGCCCTTAGAATTTGGGAAGAACGCCTAAACCGCGATGACTTACCGACAGGTCGAACAGGAAACCAAAAACGCTTCCGTTGGAGAAGAGATAAGCCCAAAATCTTTGGCGTAATAGGCGAAAAACCAAACGTTACACACTGGACGCTCCCACATAAAAACGACATAAAAAACGGTTGCGAATCAGACTTCTATGGTAATTATCTATCAAGCAACAACTACCAACAAAAAACCTTTGACGACATAGACCTCTGCTCACATTTTGGCGTAAGAACACACTCACATAAACCCATAAACCAATACCAAACCGTAAACTGCGGATATGCTCACTCAACAAAAAAACTTGAATTAGAGCTATTTTGCGAAACAATAAAAAAAGCTTCTTAGATTGAAGCCTATTTCTTGTTTGACTTTAAAGTGTCAGGTTTGATTTTTTGGGCGTCTTTTTTGAATTTCTCCATAAAGTCCTTATCAGCCAATAACTTGTTAGCCACTTCTTCAAGCACACCATCAGCCAACTTAGCCTGTTCAGAATTCGCTACCTGCTTAATCATGCTACTCAAAGCAGAAAGCTCGTTTTTCACTACCTCAAGCTCCTTGCCTCGCTCATCAAGTAACTTCCTTATCTTTTGGTTTTCCTCAAAATAACATCAGTGATTGTCTTTTGCTCTGTCAAATCGCTTTGAAGCTTGTTTATAGCATTTTTCAAAGGTTCAATTTTCTCAATATCTAATCGTGGCTGTTCCGTAATACTTAGGAACTTTTTTAATTGAATAAACTTCTGCCTCAAATTAACAGTCGTTAAGTAAGTATCATCCGATTGCGCTATGGCTTTTCCACAAAGCTTCTTTCCAGCTGTCAAACCTATTCCGCTATCAATAGATGTAGAGAGATACATTTTCCTAAAACAATGAAATGAAATGCACTTTCCGTTAAGGTTTATCTTTGCTTTTTCTCTAGTCGCTGTAAGAGCTTGTTTAACCACTCGTCAGAGATGTTTCTGTTTCCATTAGAGGGGAAAAGGTAAGGGTTGCCATTTTTACGTTCTAAAGTTGGCAAATAGACTTTGAGAAGGTCAACTGTTTCTTTACTCAGAAAGCCATACGCTAAAACACCCTCTTTTGTTGTCATAGTTTCAAAGGATATTGGCGGTTCTTGGTCTAATGGTGGCAAATCAGATTTTTTGAGAGCAATAAAATCGCCTATCCTTAAACCCAAATCCGTTGCCATACTCAAAATTACCCTTTCGCGCAGGTCAGCAACTTCAAACATTTTACGGACATGCTCTATTGTTAAGGGGAAATTCTTGGTTGTTTTAACGGTTTTGCCTATCTTGCTTCCGTTTCTAAAACGTATGGACATTTCATAGTATCTGAAAAGTTGCCTAATACCTAAAGTCTGAACTCTTGCCGTGTTGATGCTTCCTTGTGTCAAAAGTAGGCTGTGGAACTTTTCTATTTCTTTTTCAAACCGCGATGCCCTGTTTCTGTACTCAATCAGATTTTCTCCTGCGTGTTGTGTTAGGTCTTCTTTTCTTAGTTCAAGGATTTGTTCTGCGGTTTTTCCGTACCACTCACAGAATTTTTTTAGTCCGTGTCTATAACACTTTCTTGTTTTTGGGTTTGATATTGATTCAAGGAAGACTTGACTACTCAATTCCATTCATCCACACTCCATATGTTTTGTGTGGTATATCAAACTATCTCAAAAGCCAATTAATAGTAAAGTGTACACCCGCACATCCCATCTTTTTTTCCATACAATTAGTGAAAAGATACTATCACACGAAGAAGGGCTTCAGATATAAGCTTACGTTTCAAAATACTTTGACCCTGTCTGAGACGCGTTTTCTTTTTAACTGTCTGAAAGACGCAAAGACTGCAACTAAGATAAGAAAGCCTATTCCGAAAAAATAAAAACCAATTGAGTTTGGACCGTTGACAGGCGGAATACTTGGTCTTGTGGTTCTTAGCTGCCATGCGGATTCGTTTCCAGCTGGACTCTGGGATGGAATAGTCTGCGCGTAAGGAGTTAACCCTGTGTCATTCCAATAAAAAACGTTTTCATAGCCTATTGACTCAACGGTCTGATCTGCTCGTTGGTAGACAATGTCTAGCTTAGGTCCAAACTTCTGCAAGAGAGTAGCGATACTCCTTCTTATGTTGGTAGTAAAATTCTGTGACCCTTCAGCAACATTAAAATCTGCTCTCCATAATCCCCAGATCGTATCATCTGGACTGCGGAACCCTTCGCCATAATTCTCTGGGAGAACATACACTGATCTGGTACTAAGAGGCATTGCGTCTCTTGGATTTGTTTGCGTGTATTGCCAAAACTGTTTCATGGCGTCAAAGTGCTCTTGTTGTAGAATGTTCTCAGTCCAATTTTTGTTGCTGTCAAATACTATTATGTATTTTGCACCATTTTCATATGCGGACATCATATCTTTGTAGAGGTCTGGGCCTGGCTCCATATACGGAGGTTGCTGATAAGCCCATGTAATCATTATACCCCAATCTTTTTTCATAGCTGTTGCTGCTCCTCTGACAAGGGCAGCATTTAGTTGGCGACTATAGTCTTCCCAGCCACTGTTCCAGCCATACTCTGCAAATACCGTATCGTAGCCAGCTTGATAATCAAACCAGTAAAGACCATAATCTGAAGTGAACAATTGGATTTTTGTTTGGTCGCCGAGATTTCTGCCGATTGCGTATGGACCACTGCGTAACCACCAATTTATGGTGTTGACATACCTGTTAGCTGCGTCAGTGAAGTTTTTTGCGTAGTAAAATGCAGGATAGTTTGCTTGATCTAGCTGTTTTCCTCCAGGTTCATCATAATAATAGATACCCAAGAATTTATCACCAAAATTAGCTCTTGCATAATTGAGCCATTCTGTCGAGGGAAAACCAGGGTCATCAGAGTAAACTATTAGACTTAAACCCTTTTCAAAGACATAGTCGCTTATGTAATTTAGTCTAGTTTCATTATATATTGGGTGAGTTTTATTACTTTGAATCACTGGTCCATAACAACCAATCACAAACAAATTACTGTAAGAACTTACTTCATCAACAATCCTTAAGGTCTCATCTAAGCTTTCAAACGCAACATCAACACCAAAGTACAAACTTGTAGATGTCTTTGCACTCTGAGCAATATTTAATGACGTAGAATTTACTATGAAAGTTGAAACAAGTAAAACAATTATGAAAATTCTAAATTTCTTTAATTTCATTTAAGATAAATTGATTGCTTTCTTTAATAATCTTTCTCAAAAGTCAGGAGAATTCGGTTTAATCGCACCCTTTCCTATTTATGAAGGATTAATTTCGAATCCTATTCCTTTTACTCTATCTCCAGAAACTATTAGGTCAAAGAAACCTAAAAACAACACTACGTTATACTCAGTTGCTCGCACTACCCCAGAACGAAGAATACATTTGCAAAGCAGCCAAAACATTCGAGGAAGCAACTCAGCTGATAGAAGCAGGATTCCAACACGTAACAGATATTACTGATACAAAACTGTTCAGGAAACTAAAAACTTCATATTTAGGAAGTTAGTATGGTAGTCCATCCTGGGGGCTCGTCGTCTAGTACGGATTAGGGCACCGGCCTGCGGAGCCGGACGTCATGGGTTCAAATCCCATCGGGCCCGCCATCACCTTCCAGCATGCTAATTTGTAAGTTTCTGTGTTACAAAGCGATGCTGTCCATTTGAGCAAGGTAGGAGTTACCCAACAGTAAATAAAGACCCCAACATTCAACCATAAAGGGAGAATCACTATTGACAAGCAGAATTGATTATGCTTATAGAGAACTTTTATCAAAAACCAAAGAAGCAGTGGTACTTTCGACAGCTGAAGGCATTATTCATTGGGATATGGAAATCTATATGCCTCCGAAGGCGTTAGAGCAGCGAAGCCAACAACTTGCACTCTTAAGTCGAATTCACCATAAATTAGGAACAGACCCAGAAATAGGAAAACTTCTAAACACAATCCAATCAAACAAGCATATTCTATCACTGGAACAAGTAGAACAACGCAACCTGTACCTTATCAACAAAAACTACAAAGAACAAACTACTCTGCCTGAGAAACTCGTCGGGGATCTCGCGATGCAAGAAGCTAAAACAGTAAACATATGGAAGAAAGCGAAGGCAAAAAAAGACTTCAGCCTCTTCAAAGCTGATTTTCAAAAACTCTTAGACTTAAGTAAACAAGTCGCTGAAATACTAATGAAAGTCAAACAAACCAAAACACCCTATGAAGCGTTACTTGACAATTTTGAACCCAAAATGCCTGCCCCGAAAATAGCTGAAACTTTCAATCAACTGTTAGATGGTTTGAAGCCGCTAATTGAAAAGATTCAAGACTGTCAGACAAGACCTTCAAAAGCGATTCTTAATATACCTGTTCCATTGGAAAACCAACGCAAAATTACTCAACTCATCACTAAAACGCTTGGCTACGATACTACATCCTCTGATGCTGGCGGAAGAGTGGATGAAACAGAGCATCCGTTTACAACGGGATATTATAATGATGTACGTATAACTACTCATTATTATACTAACAATTTTACAAGCGCAATCTTCTCTGTGCTCCACGAGAGTGGTCATGCTCTCTATGAACAAAACCTCAACCAAGAATGGCAATATCAACCAGTCGGGTCAACCTGCTCATACGGCATACATGAATCCCAATCAAGATTCTACGAAAACATAATTGGACGCTCCAAAGAGTTCTGGACAGATTTTCTACCAAAAATAAAGCAAGCGGCACCAAGCCTAAACAACCTCCAGTTAGACCCGTTCCTTCAAGCTGTAAACAAAGTTGAAAGATCAAAAATCCGAATCGAAGCAGACGAAGTCACCTACAACTTACACATTATCATCCGCTTTGAACTTGAAAGAGACCTCTTCGAAGACAAGATCACAGTAAACGAGTTACCAGAGGCGTGGAACCAGAAATATACTGACTACCTTGATGTAAAAATCGAGAATGACTCGGAGGGGGTAATGCAGGATACTCATTGGGCAAGCGGTTTGTACGGGTATTTCCCAAGCTACGCGTTAGGTAACATTTACAGCGGCCAGATAGCTGCTGCCATCACAAAAGACCTGCCAAACTGGCGCAATAAATTGTCAGAGGGAAAACTTGGTGACGTCAATTCTTGGCTTAACAAAAATATCCACAATCAAGGCAATCTCTATGATCCAGAAATACTAATCAAGCGAGCCACAGGAACAAATATAGATGTACAGCCATACATGCAGTACCTAACGAAAAAATATAGTAATCTCTACGGGTTTTAGGCAGTCGCAGTCTTTTTCTTGTTTAATTCTTTATAGATGTAGATGATAAGGTACCCTGCGATTGAACCGATGAAAAGGTAAACACCACTGTAACCAACAACTGCATTATACGCGTTGGCGCCGTATAGGAACAACAAGAAACCAAGTATGAATAAGCCTAATAATGTCCAGTCAGTCCAAGACATCGAGTTTCCTCGTTAAATTAGGCTTTCAATATTACCCTTCAAATATAAAGATTTAGAAACAAAGTACAAATGATAAAACGCCATCAGCCCCACAAAAATAAAATAAAATACTGAATTATCACTAAATCTACCGCATCCCTCCTTAATATTTTGCAGCACATCCGACATTTTTATATATAACATAATATAATGAGACCGACAGAGGAAAAACTATGTCGGGAGCAGACATTAAAAAGCCAGAAACATGCGAAATATTTGTAAAAATGCTAACAGACGCCGCAAAAAAAGAAGTTGATTCTAAAGGAAAGGCATCAAAACCGACAGTCGTCGGAACAGCAAAAGAAATGGACATTCATAGAGACACACTCTACTCATGGCTAAAGGAATTCAATGTCGATTTCAAAGAAATCGTAGACCGTATGCCGACAACCACTGATGATGTTGAAGACTATTCTGGACCCACCTACCTAATCGGCGAATCGCTGCTTGGGGAAGGAAACGAAGTTGCACACATTGACTTGATGATAGGGGACAAAAACGGACCCATAGGACAAGCATTCGCCAACGGCATGACACAGCTATCAGCTGGTCACACTCCAGTGTTAGCAGTAATCAGACCTAACCTACCGCCTAAACCACACACACTAATCGTACCAAAAGTCACCGTTAAAAACATGGAGGACACGGGCAAAATTTTCGGTCCAGCACAAGCAGCAGTCGCAAAAGCCATCGCTGACTCAGCTGAAGAAGGAGTTATTCCAGCAAACAAACTAGACAGCTGGGTTATCATCTGCAGCGTTTTCATTCATCCAAAAGCAACTGATTTCCGCAAGATATACCAATACAACTACGGCGCAACAAAAATGGCTTTAAAACGTGCACTAAAGAAGTATCCAACACTGGAAAAAATCATCTACGAGAAAGATCGCTCAAAGCACCCAATTATGGGCTTCAAAGTTCCACGGCTATGGAGACCACCATACCTGCAAATTGCACTTGACGCACCATCACTTGAAGGCGCAAAGAAAGTCATCGAAGCACTTCCAGGCAGCGACAGAATCATCCTCGAAGTCGGCACACCATTCATCAAACGCTACGGTACAAGAGGCATCAACGAACTACGCCAAATAGCCAAAGACAAATTCATAATAGCAGATCTAAAGACCCTTGACGTTGGCAAAGTTGAAGTAGACATCGCATACGAAGACACCGCAGACGCCGTTGTTGCAGCAGGCTTAGCACCAGCAGAAACATTAGATGCAACAGTTTCAGGAAGCCAAACGCTTAGGAATCTACGCAGTCATCGACATGCTAAACGTAGAAGACGTACTTGGCAAATTGAAATCAATCAAAGAATTTCCAGACATCGTCATCTTACACCGAGGCATCGACCAAGAAACAGGCAGAAGCAGCGGACTTGAACGCATAAAAATCATACGCCAAGCATTCCCTAACAAGAAATTCCTAATCGCAGTCGCAGGCGGAATCGTCCCAGAAACAGCCAAAGAAGCACTAGAGCAAGGCGCAGACATACTCATCGTAGGCAGATACGTAACACAATCCAAAGACATCGAACGCTCAGTGCGAGACTTCCTTGAACTGACACCAAGCATGCGTGAAGACGTAGACTTATACAGAGTCCACACAGAATAAACAATAAAACCCCGAGCGAAAGCTCACAAACTTTTTCTGTTTTTAGTTTCTTTTAATTGCGAAGATTTTCAGGATTAAGAAAGCACAGAAGAAACCTATAGCAGCAATTAGAAAAGTTGGAACATAACTTAGTCGTGCAGCTAAGAAAGGTCCCAGAAAAGAACCTACTGCCGCGCCTAATCCGACGAGTCCATCGAAGAAACCTGTTTTTCCGTCAGGAATAAGTTCCATTGATAGAGAAATCATCATTATGTAGTACATGGCATACGCGAACCCCAGAAAAACAAGAAAGATTCCGGTCATTATTGTTGGTGAAAAAGCAAATTGGACAACCCCAACCAATAAAAAAATAGGAGACTTCGCAGAAGAACGAATCGTGGCATCTGTTTTCTTATATCCATCGATCTTGCTCGTTTCGAATCAAGAAATAACCAGCTGTTGCTCCAATTGAATTTAGGATGTAAGCAACATAAACCATTCTTGTTGTCCATTGAAAATGCTTTTTAGATATATTGGCAGGGGTGTAAAGAAGAGACTTGTTGCCAACGAAAATATTACTATTGCGAAAGCAAACCCTAAGAAACTTTCTCTTTTAAGTGGATCCATTCCATCGCAACCCATCCATTAGTCTGACTGATTGATTCTAAGCCACGATAGGTATAATCTAATTTCTCTCAATGCCGACTAACCGTCGCTCAAAAATCATCAATGGATCAGCAATTAAAAATATAGATAAAACGAAAGCAACCACGCTTAAAACACTACATAGATACAATGTATAAGTTGCCAAAACAGCAGAGCTAAGGACAACTGTAAACGCAAACAAACCGATGCTACACCAATCCAATGCTAAACCAATTATGAAACCAATTTCAGTGAGCGCCTTCGTAGAAGCCGTAAGATCTTTCCCAGTCTCACGGCTGTAATGTTCAGCGATTAGAACGTTTTTTGGTGCTTCATGTGCTACATGGAGCACCTGCATTACCATGTATAAGATTACAAAAAGTACGATGTTTTGGGCAAAGGGAAGTGCCATTAGGAAGAGAATAATTGCTGACGAAAAAAATGAAAGAAGAATAAACACTTTATAATGCCGTGTGGCATCACAGAGGTATCCCCAGAAAAACGAGGCAGGAATTGAGCAGAATATAGCAATTGAAGTCATTACTCCCAAGGCAACAAGCGGTCCACCCAGAATGCTGGTGTCTTTGAAGGTGACTATGTATAGCGGTATGAAAACGCTTAGCAGTCCGAACGCTATTTCGTGGAAGAAGAAACCTAGCCGCCACATAGCCAACAGACTACTTCAAAGGTCGAATTAAAACTTTTACCCGAAAAAGCTAAACTTACTTGAAAGCAGGCTTTGCGAGAAGAATATTATGCTCATAAATCCTTAATAGAGAGAGCACCCAATTTCATACTCCGCTGGAGAGATAATTAATGGCAAAATTTAAGGTAATAGTTTCCGATCCACAAGCAGGAACATCCAAAGTGGTAGAGCTTGAAGAAGCACGCGCAGCCCCATTCATCGGAAGAAGACTAGGAGAAACAATAGATGGCGCAGCAGTAGACTTACCAGCACACAAAGTGCAAATACTTGGCGGCTCCGACAAAGACGGCGTCCCAATGCTTGGAAACGTTCATGGTGGTGTACGACGAAGAGTTGTTCTCAGCGGTGGAGCTGGTTTTAAGCCCAAAGAAAAAGGGCGAAAGAAGACGCAAAACTGTCCGCGGAAACATAATTACAGATGAAATTGCTCAAATCAACATGAAAATTGTTGAAAGACCAAGCAAAACCGCAGAAGCTAAGCCAGAAGCAAACTGCGAAATAAGCGCAATTTTGCTAGAGTGCATGCTTAAACCTTATAAACTTCCATAATTAATTCATTTTATTCATTAGTATTTATTGAAAGAAGAAGAATAGTATGAGTAACACTAACTAAAGCCTTACCGAAACAGCCAGAAGTCAACATTGGCACCATAGGGCATGTAGACCATGGAAAAACTACTTTGGTGCAATCGTTAACTGGCACCTGGGCATCACGACACAGTGAAGAACTCAAAAGAGGCATCACCATAAAACTCGGCTACGCCGACATGCCCATCTACAAATGCCCCAAATGTGAGCCACCAAAAAACTATACCATTAAGCCTTTTTGTGAAAGCTGCAATTCAGAAGCAGAATTTGTGCGAGCCATAAGTTTTGTTGATGCACCAGGACACGAAGCTTTAATGGCAACTATGCTTTCAGGCGCAGCAATCATGGACGGCGCAATTCTTGTTATTGCAGCTGATGAACCCTGTCCTCAGCCACAAACAAGAGAGCACCTTGCAGCAGCAGAAGTTAGCGGCATAAAAAACATGATTATCGTTCAGAACAAAATCGACATTGTTGATGAAAAAAGAGCAATAGAAAGCTACAAAGAAATCAAAGCTTTCATCAAGGGCACTGTAGCAGAAAACGCACCTATTATTCCAATTTCAGCCCAACGCGGAATAAACATCGATGTGCTGCTCAACGCTATACAAACAATCATTCCAACACCAAAAAGAGACGAAACCAAACCACCACTCATGTTCATAATCCGCTCTTTTGACGTTAACAAGCCAGGAACAACCATCGAGGGGTTGGAAGGCGGAATCATCGGAGGAACCATAGCGCAGGGCAAATTTGCTGTGGGAGAAGAAATAGAAATCCGCCCAGGCGTAATGGCAGAGCGAGAAGGCAAAACAGTCTATGACCCCTTAATCAGTGAAATAGTCAGCCTTCAAGCGGGTGAACGAATATGTGAAAGAAGCTACATGCGGCGGACTTAGTCGGAGTAGGAACATGCCTTGATCCATCTTACTCAAAAGCAGATGGCTTAACAGGCAGCATTGCAGGAAAAACAGGACAGCTTCCCCCAACCCTAACAGAACTCACTTTGGAAACACATGTTTTGGAACGCGCAGTTGGAACAAAAGAACTTTTGAAGGTTGAAAAAATCAACCCTGACGAAACTCTACTGCTTCATGTTGGGGCTGCCGTGAACGTTGGCAAAGTCATTTCAATCAAACAGAACATAATTAAAGTAAAGCTGACAAGACCGATTTGTGCGTTGCCAGGCTCAAGAGTTGCCATCAGCAGAAAAATCACTGCCCGATGGAGACTAATCGGCTATGGACTCGTAAAATAAAGGGTTTAGTCTTTCACTATTTCTTTTTTCTTTAGGAAATCATGTGCTTTCTGAAGAACATCTTTAGCGTTTTTGAAGGTTAATTTTTCCATGGCGTGTTTGTAATCCAGCCAAATGTAGCCGATGTGCTCAAAAGATAATCTCTACTTTTTCTGTGGGGGTTTCTATTATGAAGAAAATGACTTCTTTATGAACTGTTAAACCTTGTCTTCGGTAGAAGTAAGCGATTGTTTCTTTGAAGTCGTCGATGAATGTGGCGTCTGTTATAGCTGTTTCTTCTTTGAGTTCGCGGAGAACTGTTTCTTTTTCAGTTTCGTTGGTTCAACGTTGCCTTTGACGAAATCCCAGTGCCCTGCTGCGTAGTTGAGAAGAAGATACTTGGTCTGTTCTTCTTTTTTTAGATATATAACGGCGCCACATGATTTCTCGCGAATCACTACATTCACCTGATTGTGTTCAATTCATTTACTCGGTTATTTAAAGTAATAGCAACTTTTGGCAAGACGACAAAACAAAATGTTTTAAGCCTGCAAAAATTAAACTTTAACAAATCAGGAGTCATGCTAAGTGTCGGCTTTATCGCCTAAAAAAACTGGACCCTTAAATGTAATTTTAGATTCAAACGCATTGTTTGTTCCATTGGAGTTTAAAATTGATATTTTTGAGGAACTTAGAGCATTTGCTGAATTGAGAATTAGAGTTTGTTTTGCTTTCAACTGTTAAGCGTGAGCTTGATATGCTTGGCGCTAAGGAATCGCCTAAGATTCGGCGGGAAGCTATTTTTGCTTTGAAGCTTGCAGAAAAATGCAAGTATGTGCCAGTTGAAAATGATGAAAAATTAACTACGGACGACGCTATTGTTAAGGTTGCTAAAAACTGGAATTCTCCAGTGTTCACCAATGATAGACAATTAAAGAAGAAGCTAAGAGATATAAGTGTGCCAGTGATTTATGTGAGACAAAAATCGCGTCTAGACATTGACGGGATGATATCTTAAATGTTTAAACTGATTACTCTTCAAGATACTATTCGCATTCCACCAGAAACCTTCGGCAACCCACTTGAAAAAGTTGGCCGCGAACAAGTTAAGCAAAAATACGAAGGAATCGTGGACGAAGAATTAGGTTATGTTATTGCAGTTACAGGTATTCAAGTTAGCCCGATTGGCAAAATTATTCCTGGCGACGGCGCAACTTTTCATAAAGTAACCTTTTCACTATTAACTTTCTACCCAATAATTCAAGAGATTGTGGAGGGAGATGTAGTTGAAATCGCTGATTTTGGTGCTTTCGTTCGAATCGGACCCGTCGATGCATTGCTTCACGTTTCACAACTCATGGATGACTATATCTCTTACGACGAAAAACAAGGCGTACTTCTAGGAAAAGAAACTAAACGCAAGCTAACCACAGGAGACCAAGTCCGCGTTAGAATAACTGCAGTGTCTCTTGGAAGAATTGGAAGCTCAGGAAAAATCGGTGTTACCGCAAGACAACCATTCCTTGGAAAGTTAGATTGGCTAAAGATTGACCAAGCACCTAAAGCGACATCCGAAAAGAAAACAGCCGAAAGACCAGAGAAAGCAGCATAAAAGAGGATTGATGTTGAATGAGCGAAAAAGCATGCACCAACTGTCATTTCATAACTAAAGACAACGTTTGCGGAAAATGCAAATCCACTAATTTTAGTGAAGATTTCAGTGGCTTAGTCGTAATGTTTGACCCTGAAACCTCAGCTATTGCAAAAGTCATGAATATTAAAGAGAAAGGTCGATACGCCTTAAAAGTTCGTTAATTTTTTTTTAATTACCACGGTAGGTTCATAACCTACCGAGTATTTTTTGTTTGTAAGGTTCAAAAGATGACTGTAGCCTACGTTTTAACACCTGAGCTCAGTTTGAAACTAAAAGAACCATTTGGCAACCTCATCCAAGGTACACCTGAAGAAACAATGGGCACCTTGAAGAAAAGAGTTGAAAAAGAAAAGCCATCCAGAATAATTTCTGTAGGAGACATAGTTTCACAGAATCTCCACAAACACAATATTCACCCGCAATTAACAATAATTGACAACATTTCTCTAAGAACCCAAAAAATACCTCTGCAAACCGCTGTGCAGAAAACGGTTTGTGTAGATAATCCACAAGGAACAATAACTCAAGAATCAATCTCTGCAGTTAAAGAAGCTTTAGAAAGTAACGAGCATACTCACATCGTTGTTAGAGGTGAGGAAGATCTGATAACGCTCATAACGGTTTTGTATGCGCCAGAAAACGCTTTTGTGGTCTATGGGCAACCTTATTCAGGGATTGTTGTCGTTAAAGTAAACTCTGAGAGGAAAGCTCGTGCAAAGGAGTTCCTAAAGGCAATGAAAGCTTCGAAAAGCTAAATAAGCACAATATGGTATGGAATTACGCTTTAAGTGAACATTAATGCAAGTCAAAATAGATTCAACAAAGAATAACCCGCTACTAAAACGAAAAGAAGTAGGTTTCACAATTGTTTCGGGTCCAAAAGAGAAAACACCCCCAAGACTCGAGGTTAAGAAAGCCGTAGCCATTGAAATGCAATTAGGCGAAGAAGTAGTTTTCATTAAACGAATGAGAACTAAAACTGGAACCAGCATTACAGTGGGAGTTGCTAACGTTTACCAATCCGTTAATCAAGCAAAACTCGTTGAGCCTGAATACATCAGGAAACGTAACAGTCCACCTGAAAAGTCCAAAGAAGAGGCGAAAGCATAATGCCAGTTAAACCAGCACCTAAGAAAGAAGAACCAGCAAAGAAAGAAGAGGCAAAACCAGAAGCGACCGCAGAAGCATCAGCAGCGCCGAAAGCTCAGAAAGCTGAGAAGAAACGCGAGAAAAAACATAAAGAAGAAAAAGGCGTCCATGCAATGTACAAAACTGAAGGCGACAAAGTCTCTAGGACACGTCCAACTTGCGAGCGATGCGGACCAGGATACTTTACAGCAGATCACCATGACAGGTATACATGCGGACACTGCGGCTTTACTCGCTATAAACCGAAATAAGCAGTTTTAAATCTCTCACCACAATTATTATTTTTGACCTATAATGCTTAAAGTGAATGTAGTTATAACTAGCGTTTCTGCTGAACGCTTCTGGGACATTAGAAAACCTATTCCGCCTATTCAAATTAGCACTAATATTAACGTTGTAGGTATGGAAAAGAAACAGGATGAATCGTTGGAAGTTCCCTTTGTTTTATCGATTGTTTATAACCCTTCAATTGCCCAGATGAGCTTAAAAGGGAACGCTTACGTAAACGGCGAAAAAGGCGAAGTTGAAAAAGTTGTCAAAGATTACGACCAGAAGAAACCACCAGCCCAAATAATAATTCAGTCAATTTCTAACGTTGTTTTTATCGAGTCAGTTTTGATTTCAAGGACATTGAATATTCCGCCGCCGATTCCGCTTCCACAGATTCCTGAAGCTGGAAAACCCGTAAGCACAAAGCCTGAAGGACGAGATTACAGCGCCTAAAGAAACCCCCTAAGTCTCCTTTGCCACAGCATCAGAAATTTTTAATTCTATTGCAAACTCAAAATATCGATGTCGCCACCGATATCTTGCAACTTCTATTTATCAACCCGTAAACAAATTTGAAAGCAACCCCCGCTACTTAATTCATGACTGCGGCTAGAAGCTACAACCTGCAACTACGGAAAGTGTGTGCAATTTTTTTATTTGTTTTTTATTGTGCCATGTTGGGCTGAACTGAGAAACATTCACTCTTCCCCATTCTTCAAGCGATTATGGCGGGGTATACTCTGGCGGTAAAAACTTCATGACCAGACCAGAAAAGGGATTGTAAACAAATACGCCAAAATGCTGTGTCTTAGAGTTTACCTTAAGTAATGTATACAAAAATTCAAAAAACAAAAAGAGAAAACAAAGAAAAGGAGTTGGTTTATTTTAGCGGCACATACATTGAAGAACGTGAGGCACCAATACCGGGGGTTCCATGTCTAACTGGTTTGTTAGTTATGGCAAATTCGCCCAGGTAGTGTCCAATCATTTCTGGTTTGATGTCTATAGCGACGAATTCTTTGCCGTTGTGAACGGCTATTTTTGCGCCTACCATTTCTGGGAGAATTATTAGGTCTCGAACGTGTGTTTTTAAGCTCACTTCTTTGCCTTGTTTTTGAGCTTCTTTGGCTGCACGTAGTTTTTCGAGCAGTATGCGTTGTTCTGGTGTTAGTCCGCGTTGTAGGCTTCTTCGTTGGCGTGAGGGAAGCATATTTATGAATTCATCCATAGACATGCCTGTTATACTGTTCAGGTTATGTCCACGGTAACTAAATTCTTTTGGCATTTTTCAACATTCCTAAGTTTGATTTATCCTCTTTTATAGTTTCCTTAGCGGATTACCCGTTTCTTCTTCTGTCCTGGCCCCCTAGCCGCGATCAATCCAACTTTTTGGCCTGGTGGAGCACCATGCGAAGTGGTTGTGCATCTGCGAGAGCTACGTTTGCTGCTTCCGAATGGGTGACATGCTGGAACCATTTTACGACCGCTAGTTCTTGGGTAAGTGTGACCTTTTGCGCGCATTAGATGGAATTTTGATCCTGCTTTGAGAAATGGTTTCTCAATACGTCCAGCAGCAGAAATTACACCGACTGTTGATAAGCAGTAATCGTCAACGTACCTTGTTCTTCCAGAGGGCAACCGAATCATAGTGCCTTGCGGAGTATGACCGACAACAGTTGCGTATGCGCCTGAGGACTTTGCCATTTTTCCCCCGTCGCCTGGGCGAAGTTCAATGTCGCAAACAATTGTTCCTTCAGGAACCTTTCCTAAAGGTATAATGTTGCCTATTTCAGCTGGAGCTTTTCCGCCAAGACAGATTTGCTGCCCTGTGGAAACGCCTTCAGGAACAACTGTGTAAATCGATAAGCCATTATCAAATTTCACAAGTGAAAGTGGCGCGCCGCGACCTGGATCATGAACTAGTTCTTGTATAGTGCCCATTATTTGAGCATCAAAGGTTTGCTTTGGTGCAATTGCAGGATACTTGGCTGGAGCAACACGTTTATGAGTTGAGGCTCGGAAGTTTCGTCCACCGCGACCTCTTCTTTGAACACGAATTCGTTTTCCCATAAGTCAAGCCTTCTATGTTAGAGTACTCCAAGTTTTATTGCAACGTCTGAAGCTTTGTATTCTGGTTTTAACTTCACGAACGCTTTTTTTACGCCTTGAGGAGTAATGAGAATGTTTATTTTTTTAACTTTAACTTCATAGAGGGTTTCAACAGCGCGTTTAACATCGCCTTTGCCTGCTTTAAGGCTAACTATGAAGATTAGTTTGTTGTCTCGTTCAACCATTACGCTGGCGGATTCCGTCATCAACGGAAAATTGATTATTTCATTAATATCCATTACATTTGATCTCCATAAAGAATTGTTAATTTTTCTATAGCGCCATTAGTCCAAACTGTTAATCGTCCTGGGTGAGTTCCTGGTGCAAGCATTTCAGTGTTTAAGTTAGCTACGGTTGTTATTTGAACACCTGGAAGGTTACCGGCAGCGTTAATCAAGCTTTTTCCGTCAACAACTACTATGAGTGGTCCAACGGCTTGCTTCATTTTTCTTCCTCTACGCTTGCCTTTACCAGCACGAACGCTCCGGCTATCACGTACACGAATTAAGTCCTCAGCCATACCGAAGCTTGTAAATGCTTTTTCAACTTCGCTGGCTTTAGTTAAGCTTTCAAATGCATCTTCAACTACTAATGGGAATTGTGGAACGGTACCAATTTTGTGGCCTCTCGAAGTCACGGTTTCTTTCTGTCCAGTTGCTGCTATGGCTGAAATTAAAGCTAATTTGGCTTCCTTCTTTGGAATGGCTTTCAAAATTCTTTTTTCCACTTTTGGAGGATGTGGTTGTCTTCCTTTGACGGTACTTGGGGCAAAAGCTGCTCTGCCGGCACCACTTTTCATGCGGGGAACTCTTGCCGTTGCACTACCAGTTCCACGTGATTCTGCGGTAGTTTTCTTACCAGCCATAGGGTCTCTACCCTGTTTCTGGCGTCTGTTAGATTGAATAGCTAAAACGGCGCGTTTTATAACGTCGGGTCTTAGGGGTGTAGAGAAAACGCTTGGAAGCGTAATTTTGCCTGTTGATTTGCCTTGCAAGTCAAAGATTTCTGCTGTTTTTTGTGCCATAGCTAAATTCACCTTATTTTCCTTGTGGGGACTCCAGTGAGATATATGTTAATTGTGGTGCTGCTTCGGGAACTTCTGTGGGTGGACGTGCAGGAACGCGAAGACGGATTTGGCGTTTTTCTGTTCCAGGTATGCTGCCTAAGATTAGTATGTATGGTCCATTTACTTCACCATATCGAATGAAGCCGCCTTTAACAGTGACTTCTTTGCCATTTTTACCGATTT
The DNA here is from genome assembly GCA_963708495.1 of Candidatus Bathyarchaeota archaeon. Taxonomy (GTDB): domain Archaea; phylum Thermoproteota; class Bathyarchaeia; order Bathyarchaeales; family Bathycorpusculaceae; genus Bathycorpusculum. Next base: position 210,085 of record CAVPSS010000001.1, on the reverse strand, counting down.
TTAATATTCGCTTGTTGAATTCGATACGTTGGTGATAACCCATTTGTCCTGCTCTTGGAATGGAGTACATCAAGTGGTGCGGGTTCCAGGGACCTAAAGTGGCGATACCGCGTTTTGTTTTTCTGCCTTTATGCTGCAGACATGTTACTCCCCAACGCTTAACTGGACCTTGGAAACCTTTGCCCACTGTTATTCCGCCAACGTCGATGTATTGTCCGTCTTTGAACACTTCTTCAGGGGTAACTGTTTTGCCTAAAAGTTGCTTTGCGTATTCGAATTGCTGGGCGATTGTTCCGCCGCCGATTTGGATTTCGCTTGTTTCAGGTTTCTTCTTTGCAAGACTGGTTTGTGATGGCTGAGTAGCAGCAATGACTCGAACTATGTTTGTTTGTTCAAGGTTTTGAGAGAGTTTCTCAAGCATTGCTTCAGTGTTAAAGGTTTCTGGTAAAACCAGTGTTCGATCTAGAATGACTGGTGGGTCTTTCATCCAGGCTTCTGATATGTTTTGGAGCCCGTATGGTGTTTTAGTGTAAGTTCTAATGCCACAAATAAGGATAGGTGGCGTTTCTAGTATGGTTGCTGCCCGCGCAACTTCTTTACCGAAATGAGGAGAACGTTTACGGTCCTCGATTGTGAATACATAAGTCATTCCTGCTTTGTAGGCTGCTGAAAAACCTAAAAGTTTAGGAGAGTCAGATTTGATTTCTGGCCAGTATCTTATTCGTGCTGTTGGTTTCTTCGCACGATGCCTTGGCAAATAGGCTAGTGAACCATGTTTTGGAGCATGAGTTTTACGATGTCCCATAGTACTTCCGCTTCGCGCCTCTACCAAATAGTAAAAGGGGTTATAAACGTTGCCTTTAAAAACGCAAAAGGATGGTACAAGTTTAGAAAAAGCATTCAGGCACTTTTAGGTTATTTAGCGGTCCTAGATTAGCGAATATTGTTCAAAATTCAGTTGCAGCAGCATCAACAACAGCATCGTCTCACTTGCCAGGTGCAAATCTAACTTTCTTACTAATTTGGTTCCGTTATGAATTTTTTATGTTAAAAAGGCGAGTTGAGAGAAACGGATTAAGTTCTGGAGACAAGTTGTTTTCTCAATGGTTAGCAAGAAAATATAATTAAATTATCTTAGTCTCTACTGAAAACTCTTTTAGCCACAACTACAAATGTTTAGGCTGGAGCCGGGGTGGCGGAGTGGTTATCGCGCCAGCCTCGAGATTTGTATAGAAGAGGGCTAAGACCGAAAGGCAAGAAAGCTGGTGGGCTTCGTGCTCGCAGGGGTTCGAATCCCTTCCCCGGCGCCAACAACATACTTTTGGACAAATCCCCGGCTAGCGGATTATTTGGGCTTTCTGAAGATTTTGCCCTTATCATAGTCGGATACAAATTGAAAACCACCTTCCAATAGCTTGCATGCTTCTTCAAGCGTCCAAGCAACTTTAACGACGTAGTCCTGCTCGCCTAAATCTACGAGCTGCGTGTAGCGCATCGTGTTCTTAATGTTCTTGTGGCCGAGTAAGCGCATGACTTGAAGGATGTCTTTGGTCTTATGGAACTCCATCGTTGCTTTCCAATGTCTTAGCATATGGAAGGTTATTCCTCCCAGCCTTGGGTTTTTGCTTGTTGAAACTGCGATTTTTCTGCTGCGCTCAAATAATCTCGCCGTGGTTTTTAGGCTGGTTCCGCCGAAGACGTATTTTGACGTTTTAGGCAGGTCTGCTAATCGCTCTATGAGTCTTTGGGAAATCTTGAGCATTCTTGGGTTGCTGTGTTTCTCAGGCGTGATTCTAACAGTTTTAGTTTCAGGCCGAAACTGAGACTACGACCTGACTCACCGTTAAAGAAAAAGGAAGATACAGTATAAAGTGTCTTCTGGAGTAGCGTTTCCTTTCGGCGGCGACATTCCAGTTACGCCTTTATGCCACTGCATCTTTGCAGATAGGGTCTTTTAATTGTTGGCTCAAAATTGTCAGTTGACGGTTTTCGAGGTCTTCTTGATTTTCATGGGTGATTGCGCCCTCGGCTAGTGCATCTCTGTTAAAAACTGCTCTGGACCCATGCCTAACGCGCTCCCCTCAAATTGCAGTTTTCCTTCAATCTCTTCTTTAGCCTCAAATCTGAACTTGAGACAACAAAACAGCCGCCGATTTAGAGAGTAAGCTGCCTAAGACACCACAAAACAAGACAACGATTGCTATATTGAAGCAATCAGCAAATAAAACTTGTGCTGATTAATTTGGAAAAGTAAATCCATTTTTCGACTGCTGGAGTTTTGCTTTTCGCTTACGTGACCTATGCCAAATCTCAAAAATCGCTCCCCCAGTCTAAAATTAAACAAATTGTTCTATTTCGGAGTATTGTCTTGATGCTTCCTTTTTGATTTCTCAATTATGTCGCAAATACGGCAAGCTGCATCATCAAGCATTTTTTTGAGTTTCTTCATGTCCTCTTCAACAATATCTCGATCTTGCAAAAGTGGGTAAACGCTAAGATGAATCAAGTCGAAGGTGGCCTTTATGTCGATTTTTCCTGTCCTTTTCTGATCCATGACTGACTTCATTATTCTTTCTCTTTTAGCGATTTCCTCAATCTTGAGCTTTGGTTTATCATTGCTTATGCTTCTGCTCATTACATAACCACCTCTATCTCTGGAATTTTCATCCCACACAAGTTTAATCCCTTGATTTTAATTCCTTTTAACACCAAGCTTAGGTCGAGCTTTTGGGCAATTGCAGATCGGTTGTAACTGACCAGATAAGGTTTGAAAATTCCAAGCCACCCTTGACCCGCATTATAATTTTAGTGATGTTGAGAGTTAATACGCCGTAATGTGGGCTTTATCGGCGTCACCGATAAGGGTAACTCCTGATCCATACATCTTCTTTGATGTTGAAATTGATAAAGCCGTATTGGACTGAGCCTCGAAAGCTTGGGTTGTGACGGATGGGATGGTTATGTTTAAGGCTTTTATGTTCTTCATGGATGCTTGAGGGCTCGATATGCCAGTTGAATCCATTTCGTCAATGTTGGTTTGATCCGTTGCGATGTCGTTGGGTCCCGTTGGATTGGGTATAGGCAGGCAGAGTCCAATATTAATTCCTAGGGAGTATCAATGGGGATACTTGTGCATTTCATCTGTATGTTTTCGGCGGTAACTTGGTCAATTTTGGTTTTCCTAATGGTTCAGCGGTCATTGAAAATGGACCGATATTAGTTGTAGATGAGAACATCGAAAATTAGCCAGCCCCGAAAACGACATCGCCCAATGTGTGTTTCTCCACATAAGAGGCAAAGTTTACTCCGCCAGATACGCCATAACAAAAGTCAGACCAGCAAAGCGGCCAAGGCAAGTCAATGTTTCCCGAAAACGTTGTACTTATGGATAGAGTGATTTCCAACTCTACGTTTTTAGCTTTGCACGAATCATACTTGAATGTTCCACTAAAATCTTTCAACTTAAGGTTTGGGATGGATATTTCACCGATTTCTATCTCTGCTAATCAGAAAGTGGTCCACCGATGCTGGAAGCAATTTCCGATTTTGGTATAACCGCGCGGGTTATCACCTTTTCTTGTCTTGGGCGACATCGCATCTGAGGCGGAGGACAATCACAACCTTTTGTTGGGATTTTGGGTAAATCAAAACAAACTTTTTCTGTTTCTACCTCAATTTTAGGTAGGTTTACGCAGACTTTTTGTGTTTCCATCTTCGGTATCGGAATGCATATTTTCTCATCTTTTGATGAGATAGCTGCGTTAGTTTTTTCTATAGAAGTTATTTCTTTAGCGTCTAGAATTTTTTTTGTTCTTGAGCTCTTGCTCAATTGGCTTGCCCCATTTCTATTTAGGACTTATTGTTATTTATCGTTTGTGTTGAGTCTGATTGGTCTTGCACAATGAGCAGTAATGCTAACCGTCTTTAATATCTTACTTCAATCTATATGTTAAGAAATAAAAGCGAGGCGACATTCTTGAAAGCAACAAAATCTGCTCAAAAATTTATAGCATTTAAGCAGTGTTGCGGGCTCCCCAAAAGCTTCAATCTTGTTTGTTTGGAGTGATTTTTCGAGAGTTATTCTACCTTCAAGAAGGTCAAACAGGCATTTTCTTGATAGCTTTACTCGAACATCAATTATCTTGGGCTTAATGTTTCACCTTCGATAATGATGTCATCGGATGTGACTCGAATCAGTGTCATTTTCCTCATCGAGGGTTTGAAGCCAAACTAAGCCTTCAGTATCTGTCAATCATTCTTTGAAGATGCTTGGGATAATCTTGTTTCATTAACGCAATTAGCTCTTTTAAAAACTGTTCAAGCGTCAATTGCATTGCTCTCATCTCTCTTTCGCGGTCGAACCGATTCAAACCAGCAAGGAAGAACACAATCGTAGGTGCTGCCGCCGATTTTCCCCCTCAAGGTTTGCTTCACAGTACATTTCGTTGAACACGACTTCTGACGAATTACATACTAGTATTAACGATGCTGCACACAGCTTTAGGTGTGAATACAACCTCAAGTTTATCCCCACCTTTGGAAGCATGTAAACGTTCTAGTTTTGGGAATTGCTGGGCGATAATCAGGATATAGTAATTGTGTGATTGCTGGCATAATGCTCAGATCACCATCATACTCTCCTGAGGCAGTGATCTTCATCTTGGCCTGTCAAAGAATTGTCTTTTTCCCATCCTTAGTTTCAAAGAAGACGCCGCCGTATGAAAGATCGTTAGTCGCGACCATAGCGGTAAATCAGAAAATCCACTCTTTCAGGCTCAATAGCAACGGTGGGGTCACAAAAGATAACGCCAGTATCCCAACCCCAAGTTATCCCTATGTCAAAAGCAACCGCCTTCATGGTCCTGATATCCCTGGGTTAGTCTTAATCGAATAAATTTTTCTTGTTAACTTTCAATTTGCCTTCAACGAATAATCTGGGTAATTCAACCCAGCTTTCCCATTGACGATTCATTTCTTGGGCAGCCAAAAGCATCTTTGCATTAGGATCTTGCTCCTTGAGGACTTCTATAAAGATGTCTTTGTCCGTCACAGGCGGGGAACAACCTTAAAGTTTAGGTTAAACGAAGTCTGCTCCATTTTCCCTCTAACATCAAAAGAATTGTCCTCCAACAATTCCACGGAGAAATTATCGCTAATAAAGTTTGGGTTGTAGGATGTAACTTCAAGTTGACTTAATCGGAATTAGCTTTAATTCAGCAAATATCTTTCGAGAAGGGTCCACTATGTATGAGAGAACCGAGCCCCAACCGCGTTTGGAATCATAAGGATTTCCGTGAACCCCAAAGTTTAGCAAACCGAATATACCTGTTTTTCGGTCAAAAAAAACGAAGTCGTGCCATTCCTGGTAGAACCTAGCTCTTGGATCGAAAATCGAGGGTAGAGTGAAAGCATCGACACTAGCCGTGTCTTCTACACGGTATAAAGTCATTGGACTGACTGCTCAGTGGTGTTTCTTCGGTGGACTGGTGCCGCTTTTTCTATTATATCAACTGCTCGATTGGAAACTTTTTGCACAAGGGTTAGGAGCTCTGTGTTGAACTGGATGTAGAGGCGCATCATGTCACTAACAGAGTTGCTGACTAGCTCTGTCATTTCTTCGTTGTTCAGTTTACTCATTCGAGCAGTCGCTTTACTTAGTCTTTGAGCTGTCTGAACGGTATTATTAACTGAAGCTTGAGTTAACTTGGTCAATTGCTCTCTGTTTCAGGATTGTTCAGAGTGTTTGCAATTTGGTCTATGGCTTTCTGCACAGTTTTTGGGTTAGGCATAACTGTTTTAGGATTTACCTCGGCTGTACTTTTAGCTTTTGAGCCTGTTTTTTTAGTTGTTTTATTGCTCATTTTTATCTCCCCTCTCAAGTTATCAGTTAACGCTATTTAATTTTTCCGCTCAACAAGGTAGTTGGTCTGTTCGAGGAAAAAGTCCTTCCACCTTTTCTCAACCATCCAGTCGCATTCATTTAGCAAAACGTCCCTGGCTTTGACAGCGAACTGCTTCGCAATCTCAACAGCGTACTCTATGGCTTCGTATTTTTGCATTAGACCTCTAACATACTCGACATCGACCTCTGTCTTAACTTCTCGTGGCTTTCCCAAAATCTTTCGAACACGATCTCTCTCCTTTGCATTGCAAATGTTGAGGGTATGTATGAGCATGAGAGTTCTTTTTCCCTCCAAGATGTCACCATCAATTTCTTTGCCATAAAGACTCTGCGAAGCTGTAAGGTTGAGGGTGTCATCGGTTATCTGGAAGGCTATTCCTGTGTAGAGGGCATATCTGCTGATAGCGTCTAATTGCTTAGGGCTAGCCTCATCTAACCCTATAATGATGCCCGTTCGGCAGGGTGTAATGATTGTGTACCAACAAGTTTTATTCTCACAAATGCTGAAATAATCTTCAGGGGTCAAATCAACCCGGTTATCTTTAACAAAGGTCAACTCTTTAATCTGACCCTCAACACTTCGTCGGGCTGTTTCTTGTATTTCCATAATAATCTGCAACGATTTGCGAACACCAATCGATGATAAGTTGTCTATGAGCGGAGACATCGCGAGGATTTTCACTGCGTCGCCTGCGTTTGCCGCCAAAGCTAGACCGTACTTTCTGTTTAAAGTAAGGCCGCCTCGGCGATAGATTGATTGATCGACTATATCATCCTTTATTAAAAAAGAATTGTGCAAAAGCTCAATAGAGGTTGCCGTATCGATTGCTTTGTTGTAGTCGGCGCCCACTGAAGCTGCTGCGGCAAGGCAAAACAGAGGACGAATCCCCTTTCCAGGTCTAGTTGGGTAGTCAGCCAAAAGGTCATAAGCTAATGTTTTCGATCCAAAGTTCAGTTTAAGATAGTGCTGCATTCGAAGAGTGACTTTTTTCTTCATCGCCGACAGGGTTGTTGTTTCGCTCAAGCGTTAACCATCAGCCCCTTATTATTCAGAAATGATAGATAACCTTTCTCTATTCAGACTTAAGTGTTCTTTCAAGCCCAAAATTAGTTGAATGCTGCTTCTGAGTGCTTCCCGCATAGTTGGAAGATGCCAACGCAGCATTAATTGCGCTTGCCACCGACTTAATACCCCAATCCAATAGAGCGGAAGGATTCTGTGCCGCTTGGGCAGCTACCAAGAAGCTAGTTTGTATTGTCTCCAAAGCAGATTTCGCAATCACATTGGGATCCTGCACCATCTCAACCAAACTATTCAGGCCTGTCGATAACAATGCCTGCTCGATTGTTCCTCGAGCCACTTCCAAGTTAGTTGCTTCGGTTTGGAGCACCGTTCCCATTAGGATACCTCCAACGATGTCAGCGTAGCCTGAATCAACTCGGGAACGTGCTGCCATAAGTTCCAACGAGTGAAGCCATAAGGGATTGAAGCTTCGATTACGAATCAATTGAACAATTAAACCTGCAATTGACATCCCATATCGGAGTTCCCGCTCAACAGTATCTTGATATGTAGCCAAAGCTTCTTTAGATAAATCGTTGGCTGTTAAGGAGGAAATGGCAACTTCTGATGCCCATCTGCCGCTTAGGAGTGCATATTGAATGCCCTCGCCATTTAGAGGATTTACCAAACCCGCTGCCTCACCGACAAGGATAACTCGGTTGTCGACCAGAGGCTGGCTTGGATTGTAGGTTGTTAATGGCCATCCCCCTATTTGCCCGATTAATTTGGCATTCTTGAGTCTTCTGCCCAACGCTTCATCGCTGCTGATGAGGTGGTTTAGAAGCTCCTTTAGTCGATTGCCCGAAGGTATGGTGTCTAAGACCATTCCTACCCCAATATTGGCTTGGTTTTTACCGGTGGGAAAAAGCCAGCAGTAACCGGGAAAACTTTCTTTGTTGAAGTGCAGGTCAGCTTGATTTGACGGTCCCTCGACATCTTTGAAGTATCCGCGTATCGCTATGATCCTATCCGCACTAGAAGGTGGTTGGCCCCTAACAATTTTGGCGATGATTGAATTGCTGCCGTCTGCACCTATCAAAAGACGAGCCTTCAGGGTTCTTTTGCCGTCAGGTCCCTCCGCTTCTACCTCAACGCATCTGTGCTTTACCAGTATGCCTACAGCTTTCAGGTTCTCCAAGAAAACAACCCCTTTTCTGCATGCTGAGTTCTAGGAGCAGTTTATCAAAGACAAGGCGAGGTACTACGCGACCGTAACGCGGAAGACCTTGAATCTTGGGGACAACTCTGGAGATTAGCTTGTTGCCGTCCAGATAAACCGAGGCTTTGCTTATCCGGTTTGCATTCTTAAACTCAGGGGTGCTTGTAATTCCCAGTTTGGTAAGCTCATTTTGTGCTATTGGACTTACAAAGTCGCCGCAGATTTTGTCACGCGGAAATTTACTTTTGTCAATGAGAATTACAGCGTAACCTGCCTGTGCAAGATAGTATGCGGCTGCGGAACCTCCAGGTCCAGCACCCACCACTATCACATCACTGTCATATTCTTGCTTATTATCTGATAAAATAATCATTACTCCTGAAAAGAGGAAAGGAAGGTTTCATTGGAACAGCGATTTTGCCAGCCCGGCGGGACCAAACAAAGCAATCGCATACTGGTTTTTCTTTCCATCTTGCTATCCATAAATCTACTAGAACTAACTCTGTTAATAACTTTGCTTTGACCTAAAAAGGAGGGGGAGAATCACAAAAACACGAATTATAAGTTAATGTCGATGTCGACAACAGAGTGCTATAAAAAACTAAACTGCTACAGCAAAACCTCGGTAGAAAAAGGGGATATGCGGGAGATTTTACCACTTTAATCTTATAGAAGCCATAAAAGACCAGTCTGTGTGTTATCTGCTTTTTCAAAAAAAGGGAAAGTTGCGGAGAAACTGAGCTTGTTGGCGACATCACCTCTTTCACTGGGGTTCGAAGCCACCACCTTTGCAAAAGCAACGAGGGTTTGTTTGCCTCCCCGCCCGCCATAAACTAAATTTAGAGCTTAAATTGGGTTTTGTTTGATCAATGTTTCTAGTTTTAGATGCTTGACCATGATCAATGTGTAAAATGATTGATTGTTCTCCGAGTTTTCTATTGACGTATTCTAGTGGTGCTGGTGGTAGTAGAATCACTTGGTTGTGTTCTGGTGTCTGGCTCTAACGGTAGGATACTTGCCCATTTTTTCTAAATAAAACTTGGATGCTACAAGGATTTGTACTATTGCAGAACTCACATTGAAAGCTGTTACATTTGATTTTCATTCTCAGTTTGTCTGCCCATCAATTTGGGCGCGCGCAAATCCGCTTGAAATCATTCTTTTGGTGGAAGTGGAAGCGTGGTTATGATTGCATCTCGTGCGAATTCTCCGTCCGTGGCCGGTCCGGCATACTTCGACGCGGGATGGAAGAAGGTTACAAAGGCTTCGTAATCATTGATTTCCCAAATTTGCGTTTGCCCCTCAAGGGTTTTGATTATATTCTGTTTCGTTCGGATATCGCCGTAACCTTCAAAAAGAATGCAGGCGGGTGGGAGGACATAAGGTGAAGGAACGAGCGGTATAGGAGTAGTCCATCCGGCAAAAAGAGTGTTGCCGTGAATTCGCACCTGGAGTTCATCTTTTTTCACTATCTGAATGTTGTCTATGGGGAAAGAATAAGGGAAAAGAGCTTTACGCGCGTTCCCTGCCAGGATACTGTCAGTTACCACTGCTGCCAAGACAAACTTGCCACTATCCGCTGTTCCAGGCCGCCAATAGATTCTTAAATAATCTTCTTGTCCGAAAGAGGATTGCTTGTTAAGTTGCATGATCCAAATCATGAAGTCAGGCAATTTAAAGTCCGCAGGCGGGTGAACAACTGCTCTCGCCATGCTCCCGTAGTTGACTATTCCTTTTTTGAGGTAATTTCTAAGAGGATATTTCTTGGCACTCAGAATCTTACACAGGATATCTTTTTCTGTTATTTTTGGCGTTTTTCCTTTGACACTGAAAACACCTGCAACCCTTTCTTCTTCACTAATTGGTTTCTCAAGAACGGGCGCAAGCGCAGGAGTCGTGCCCCCAAGTATTGCTGCCAATGTTACTGCAGACGGAGCGTACGATCTTTTCCAAATACCTTCCAGTATACTTCGTGTTTTTTCAACTAATTCTGGGTCGTTAGTGTAGATTGCTCGGTCAGAATCGGTGGTCTGATTTGAGTTTTCCTGGCTTTCAGAGGGCTCAGTAAACTGGAAAAGTTTTTGACCATCAACAATTGTTGTTTTTCGCTGAAGGCTGGGAACATGTCTGACCTCGCAGCCTTCCGGAAGATGTAAAGCAGCATTCAGGTTTTCACCCATAATAGGCGCCATAATCTTGACTTTAACGTCCTTTTCAGTCCACTTCCTTTGCAGTTTCGAATTTTTCAAGAAATCTACAAGCTCTTCCGAAGAAGTCATAATCAAAATCTCTTCTTTGGCGGACCAGATGGTTTCTTCGTGTTTTTCCCTGACCGCTTCCGCACCTTCAATGATCATCTTTTTCGATGAGGTTTTGCCTGTTTCAATCTCACCAATTTTGCTTTCCATGTTAACTGCGTTATGCCACAAGTCTTCGAACACAGTGTTGAATGATTGCACGAGGGATTTGCAGTTTGTTAAAATGCAAACATCGTCTTGAGCACTTTTGTTTTCAGTTGAGACAGGAGAAATGAAATAGAGAATTTCTTCGCCGTCTCTAATCACCATTTTCGGAGACAACTGTAGTCCCAGCGCGGGGTTTTTTGCTCTGAAGCGAAAGCCATTTTTTGCAGTTCTTCTCATTACAGTCTTTAAGACGTTCAAGTTTTGCCTTGAGACGTCAGTTAGGAAGCGATATTCAATTTTTGGGTTTGCGGCGGACTCTTGAACAGAGTCGAATAGACCAAATTGGTAAGCACGAACTATACCAGTCATGGATGTTATCATCGAGAGTTTATGCTTGGTTTCTCTGATCATCCGTTGTATCTTATCAAGAATCTTGTTGTTTCCTTCGATAACTGTGAATTTCTCTGGAGTAGCTGCTATTGTGGGTTTACTGATATTTTTCCAGTCCTCAAGCAAGTCCTGTTTTGATTTTTCAATGACAATGGCTTCATCATGCTTTGCTTTAATAAACGACTCCAAGACGATTTCGAATTGGACAATTATGAATCGTGCAGGCGATTCAAGTGTTGGCTCAACTAAACCCTTCGACTGTAAGCTTTTGAGAATTCGGTAAACATCTGCCCTGTGTATCCGCAAGCCACTAATTATTTCTCTGCTTCTGATGACACCATGTTTCGCAAGGAAAATGTAGATTTCAATTTCCTTTTCTGTTAGTCCAAAACTGCTGAGAATTTTTTTCACTTTTTCGTTGCTCAACTAGTTGATTCCGTCCAAAGTGTAGGCTGGAGATGCGACTAGCCCAATTTTAAGTAGGCAAACTTGGATATCTGCTTTTTGAACGTTCAATTCAGACTTTAAAAGGGGGTGAAAATAGATTGAAAATAGAGAAGTGTTCGGTCTTAATTCTTGTGTTTTTAATGCTATTCATAGCTGTCGCGCCTGTATTTGCAGAATCACCAAAAAAAGTCCCCGTATCATTGTACGTTAACGTTAAGAAAGCGGTTGACACAGAGCCAGTGAAGGTATGGACTTCGGACGACGGCATAATACATAAACAAGGAATCATAAGAACTGTCGCTATTGGGACTTCACCTGCCTACAATGTTGTGCTTTCCATAGAAGGGAAAGAACCGATTAGTGGCGGAACAATCTACGCAGTTGTTGACTTAATGGAAAACAAGAAAACTGGGTTGCTTACTAATCATTATCATCCGTGGATAGTGGCGTTCGAGGGAGGCACCTTTGAAGGAGTAAACACGTGGACATGGGACAAGATACCGCTACTCCCACTTGACTTCGACGGGCATGCTGTGCTTCAAGGGACTGGAGTTTTTGAAGGGCAGAAGCTGAGTATTCAGATGGATACTGCAACCACATGGTCAGGCTACCTGTTGATTCCCTAATGAGACAAGATATCGATTGCTATGCGAGGAAGTCTGCGAGAAGATAAGGAGACAACACAATTCACAATTCCCTAGTTTCTTTTAGAAGATAAACGGATCTGAAGTTTCGAGAGTGATATGGGTTGAGTCATGAACGAGTGCTTGAAGCTCTTGTCAGGCTTGGGCTTTCAAACGATGATGCAGAGGTTTACATTTATCTTGCCAAGGAGGGTCCCCATGAAACACAGAACATGGCAAACGCCTTGAAGATGTATAAGGACCAGCTTAGTTGGAGCTTGAATCGTCTCCAAACTAAGGGAATCGTTAACGCAACCAAAGATCAGGCTACACTGTTTAGTGCTCTCCCTTTTGATAAAGTGTTGGATCTTTTATTGAAAGTCCATTTGGAAGAAACAAGGAATGTGGAACAAGACAAAACGGAAATCCTATCTCAATGGAAAACGTTGACTGAGAAAGATTCAGCACTATAAGGGAGCATGTTTGATGAAAAAATTATTTATCCAATGAACAACATAGAAGGTTTACTGCGGAGCGATTTCTTCATAAACTCTGAACCCTCTGCAGGTAAAAACAATATTGCCCCTTTGAAAAAGGACATCCGCAATCAAAGTTAGAGTACTGCCATTTTGGGAATGACGTTAAGAAATGGTTAAATTTTGGTTGAAAATGATGTAAAAAAACGTTTACTGATACACTCACCGTTTTGAAAAGGGTCTCTTTTCGGACGGACTAGATGCTATATATTCTTGAACCAAAAACAGTACACACGCACAAGAGGAAGACCATTTAGTGTAGGTGAAAACATTTGAGTCTAGAACGGATACTAAAGACCCTCGAGGAAGTAGGGCTTTCACATGTTGAATCTGAAGTTTATATCTACTTGGCTAAAACTGGTCCGAGGAAAGCTAGAGATCTGAGTAATGGGTTGAGGATGACGAAACAGCAACTGTATCCAGCCTTGAAAGGCTTGGTGTTTAAAGGTATGGTTATGAGCGGGGCTAAACGGGCTACCTTGTTTTCAGCCCTATGCTTCGAGGAATTGCTGAGTCGCTATGTGAAAATAAACGTTGAACAAGCCCAGAGTGTTACAGATACAAAACAGGAGCTGCTTGAAAGCTGGCGGAAAATGCCTGCTAAGACAGACAATTTATGCTATCCTTAATTGACGAGTTGGAACGAGCCCGCCTAATTGGAGAAAATTTTATTTGGACAAGCCACGCCAATTCCATAGTAACTACGCACATCTGTAACGGGGTTGAAAGCCATTCCCCAAAAGGTCTGAGGAAAAAGACAAGTTGAGCCAAGAAAAAGTGCTTAAAACACTAGAAGATTTAGGTTTGCCAAGACTTGACGCTCAGGTTTACATTTTTCTTGGCAAGAGAGGCCCACAGAAGGCCAAAGATGTCACGAAAGCCTTGAAAATTCGAAAGCAACAACTTTACACAATTCTGAAAAATCTGCAAAGCAAAGGTTTGGCAAGCGCCACGCTTGAACATCCAGCCAAGTTTTCAGCTCTGCCGTTTGAGAAGGTTTTAGATCTTTTTGTCAGCGTCAAGATAGGTGAAGCCAAGCGAATCGAAACCGACAGGGATAATCTTATCTGTGATTGGCGGTCTGTTGCCGCTCCTGACGTGGCTGATCAGTCACCCAAGTTTACCGTTATCGAAGGCAACAACTACATTTACCCCAGGCTCAGGCAGATGATAGGGGAGACCAAAAACAAACTTTTCGTTGTCTCCGATGTTGCGGAGTTGGTAGAAACGAAGTTTAGTCTTCTAGACTCTATAATAAGGCACTCTGAGAAAACCAAAGCTAAAGTGAGACTCCTCACCGAGATCTCCCCAGAGAACCTCCAAACCATTAAGCAACTTCTCAAGAAAAGCCCAAAAAGCAAAATGAGTTTAGAAGCCAGAACACCCGAATTGGGACTTAAACTCACTTCCAGAATGGTTATCAAGGATGAAAACGAAGCCGTGTTTTTCGTCAACCAAGACTCAGACAAGGGCACCAGAAACTCTGAAGAGGTAGCTTTGTGGACAAACAGCAAAGGTATGGTTGAGTCATTTATTGCAGTCTTCGAAGACTACTGGCGAAGCTCGGTTGACATAGATAAGAAAATTGTTGAAATCGAAAGCGGTAAGCCGATTACGAAAACATATGTAATCACTGATCCGGCTACTGCTAAAATAAAGTATAACGAGTTGCTTGACGGGGCCAACAGACAGATTGTCATCATCACCTCAGCAGCAGGGTTGGGGGAGGTTTTGAAAAGGTTATCTGCTCTGGAAAGGGGGGTAAAAGAAGGTTTATCGATTAAAGTTATGTCCCCCATAACCCATGAAAACTTGGAAACTGCGATTAAGCTGTCTAATTGCTGCGAAGTCCGTCATGTGCGAACTGGATATTTAGGAACAATCATTGTTGACGGAACCTACCTCTTCCAGTTCAAGAATCCGCCTCCAAACAAAGAAAGACAGGATGAATTATTGAATTTCCAAGACGTTTTCTTCACTTCCGACCAAGATTACATAAGAGAAACCCAAAACATATTGGACGAAATTTGGAAAACGGCTAGCTCACCTTCCTCTATTACAGTGGAGGAAATACCTAAAGCGCGAACTCTGGCGGTCGCCCCGATTCCCGATGAGGAGTACTCCCTCTCTGGAGGGGATAGTATTCGAAAGAAGTGTACTGTTACCCTTGAAGAGGAAGTAGGAGTGATAACAGAAGAGTACGTCTTGAACAAGATTATTAATGCAAAGCGGATTCTACCGCAAAACAAATCAAAAGACGTGTTGCATATTTACGGCAGCACCGCGACAGCGGTCATTCATCCGCCAAGCACCTTTAATCTACCAGACACACTATTGGTCTTCTACCACAACAACAAGCAGTCTTCTTTTGGAGCTGAAGACTGGTTCGTGGTCTGTCTATGGCTTGAAACATCTCGAGGCTACGAATTTGTGCCTGTGTCTATAGCGGGAGACAACCGAAGGGGCATAGAACACCGACGACTAAACTACGTGGGAACTCCAGCAAGCCAGAACGCCCACCTTTTAAAGAAAAACCAACTTAAGATACAGGTGCATGGTAACACACTTTTTGCAGGTTGGACAGTGCCGATTCCTCTCTTTCCGTCCAGTTATACTCTTCCTCCGGGGGGGTTGCTCGTTGAAGGATATGGCAAACTCAAGCCAGTTGTAACGACTTATTCTATGCCGTCCGGAGTCAGAAGCATTTCAGAAGGGAACTACTTCGATGCCTTTGTCACTTTCTTTCACCCTACTTCGAAATACGCGGGTGCAGGAACCGACGGAATATTAGGCAGAGAAAACATCATAATGGTCTATCCAAAGCCTATTTTTGAACCGAACAACAAGGAATCTGATAGAAAAAGGTCCACGCCCACAAACCCTAAGAAACTCTAATTTTCTCGACTTCCCCTATAAGCTGGACGCTTGAATACAAAGAAAAGAAGACAGGAAAGGTCCCTTTACCTTTCTTATTTAACCTTTCAAGCAATATCCTCGCCAGATTCCATCAGTATCTTCATTCGAATCAAAGGAGATCATAATTGTTTGTTCTTCAAAGCTGCCGAATCCTTGCATAACACCGTGCACCGTCAGTCGAGAATAAGCCCCTGTTTTGGGGACGAAATCGAATATGCTAGCTTCCATATTTCCGGAAAATCCATTGCTAATGTCGCCTAAAGCACCAACATACCAGATTGCATCATAACGAACATGGTTCCTCATTGTCTTCGAATTATACTCCGCACAATAAACGTTGCATGAAATCCCAGTGTAACTTTCCTCTCCAATACCCAAGACTAGGGTATAGTATGCTGAGGCTTGGCGAACATGCATCGTATTATACTCAAAAGTAGCCGGAGCGTCTCCCAAAATCAAGATGTGCCCAGGGGAAAAGTATCGCTCCCTGACTGGCGGAGCTGGATAAGGATTGGGGGTTGGAGCCAACAGAGCGGTTAGCGCTGGATACTTGATGCTGGTGGATACTACTTCAACTGAAACCTTTTGATTGAGAGGCTCAGCAATAGCGGGCGCAGCCGCAAACATTGCCATTAATAAAGCCACTGTTAGAAATGTAATTGCAACTTTCCTCAATTGTTTTCACCTCCTTTAGTCACTTTTCTCCATTTGAAATTGAAAACATGTTTTCGTTTCAGCGGGCAAGATATATAACGTCTAGTCAGTCCAAAAAAGGACCACTTTTTCCGATGAAAATATTTCCTCTGTGCATATTCCGAATAGAGAAGGCTGGAGAAACAAATTATTTATCCCATAACTATCATAGAGGGTTAACTGCAGAGTGATTTCTTAAACTCAGAACCCTCTGCAGGCAAAAACAAGATTGCCCCAAATCCAAGAAAAGGAAACCCCTCAGCTGGGAAGGCATTTGTTCCAATTTTGATGCTTGCTTTTTCGTCTACCTGGATAATTGAGTCTCTCACAGGAGTATTTCTGCTGGATGTTACAGCTACGTTTTTCGGTTCACCCAACCCAACTTCAATAGCCACCACAGCTCAGTTAGTCGCGATCTCAAGTGTTGTTTCAGTCATTTTTGGATTCATGCTGGGCGCTCTTAGCGTTAGATTCAACCACAAGAAACTGCTACTACTAGGTGTATTTGGTGTCGCTCTGGGAACGGCAGGTTGCTTTTTAGCCCCCAACTTCTCATTCATGCAAGTCTTCTTTCCCATCGAAGGAATCGGAACAGCAACAGTCAGCGCCATGTCTTTTGCGTTAGTGGGAAGATTTTTGCCCTTGCGCAGAAGACCCAAAGCGATAGGATGGATCCTGGCAGGGTCACCGGTTGCGGGTCTCGCAGGCGCTCTTGTAATTTACCTATTCTTTTCAGGCGCAGGAAGCTGGCAGTCTTTTTTGCTGTGGTTCGCATTGCCTGTCTCCTTGATATCTTTAGCTGCCGTGGTTTTTGTTGTTCCATCAGCACCTCAAGAGCCAAAGACAACCGGAAGAGAATACTTCAGCAGTTTCAAACATGTTTTCCTAAAGAAATCCGCCGCTGCATGTCTAGTAGGAACTATGTTTAGAATGGCTGCCCTTACATGGGCTACAGTGTACTTTGCGACTTTTTTCAGGACGCAGTTTAATTTGTCTCTATCTTTGCCGTTTTAGTTGTTCTTGTGGGAACAGCAATCTCTGTTTTAGCCGATGTAGTGGGGGGCTATTTTGTGAACAGGATTGGGCGAAAACGTCAACTTGTGTCTACTCTGGTAATTTCCAGTATAGCTTTGGTGGCGGTGGCATTTGTGCCCAATTTGTGGGTTGTCTTGATCCTCAGTTGGGTTGGGGGCTTTATTTTTGGAGCAGGATTTCCCGCGGGCACCAGCCTGCATCTTGAGCAAGTACCTGAATTTCGCGGGACAATGATGTCTATGACGAATGTTTTCGCGACTTTAGGCATGGGCTTGGGCGCCGCTTTGGGCGGAGTTGCCCTTGTGTTGGCAGGCTGGACAGGCCTGATTCTCACTTTCACTTCAATGCAGCTAATAGCTGCTGCCATCTTCTTCTTCCTAACTAACGACCCATGCAGAACACCCGACATAAAGAAAGCAAATGGAATTTAGAGTTATTGTCTGGGCAATTGAAGTAAGGAAGCTCTATTTATCGTGCATTGAAACTTGTGCTTTAGTACCAGCCGGACTTGAAGATGGAGGGATTACCGTCATTATCATGTCTCTAGCTATTGTTCCATCGGTTCCTGGTCCTGCGTATTTAGATTCTGGATGGAAGAAGGTCACAAATGCGTCAAAACCGTTCCCTTCGATTATAATCTTCGTGCCCGAAGGCATCGTAACGGTATTTACAGCGGTTTTCAGTTTGCCATATCCTTCGAACAGTAAAGCAGCAGGGGGCAGAACGTACTTTGGAGGAAACAATGGTATTGGCACAGTCCAGCCGGCAAAGAGGGATTTACCGTGCATTTGTATCTGGAGCGCATCTTTCCTGAGGAGCTGACAGTTTTCGCCAGCCGGAGTTCCTGTAAAGCTCAGTTTCCTACGTTCCAGAGCTTTAGTGTTATCCCCGAAGACAGCTACGGGCACGTAAGCTTGACCCCTAGACGTTTCTAGCCACAAGTAGACTTGGAACCAGTCTTCAGCTCCAAAAGAAGACTGCTTGCTGCAATGCCAGGCCGATATCATCATGTCAGGCAGGTTGAAGCTTTTGGGTGGATGGATGGCACACATTGCTTCACATCCATAGATCCGCACTACATCCTTTGCCGGGTTACGGACAAAGGTTCTCTTCACAGTCATTATTCGGTTTAGAATTTCCTGCTCTGTTATTACCCCTTGCTTTTCTTGAACACCCAACGCCGTCTTCTGATAAGGGCTATCTTTTCTAGAAATGACGGATTCTTCCTCGGAGACCGGCGGAGCGAGTAATCTCTGAGGATTGACAATTTCCTCTAGAGTGATTGTTGAGGGCTTGTAAGCATTTTTCCATATATCGTCCACCAAGTTTTTCGTTCTATTAACGTATTCTAAATCAGTTGTATAGAAGCTGTTCTCAAAGCTCAGGAGAGCATCATTTTCTCTGTCTGAGGGCGCATTTCTGGATTGGAAAAGGTGCGTACCATCAACAATAATTGTTCTCAAATAACTCGTTGAAACGTGCCTAACTTCGCAGCAGACGACCAGTTGCTGTGCAGCTTCAAAGTTATCGCGCGTCACAGGAGCCATTATTTGAATAGAAATACCGCTTCGGACTTTGTCTCTAAGTTGATTAATCTCTTTCCAGGCTTCGTTTAGACCTCTTGCAGAGGTCAATATCTTGATTTCGCTTCTTGCTTTGCTGAGTATTTCCTGAAGCTTTTCCTTCGCTACAATCGGGTCATTAATAACGTAGGTTCGCGCAATTGGCTTGCCCGTCTCAATCTCTGCAATTCTTTTTTTCTGATCGATGGAGCTTTTCCAAAGGTCTTCGAAAACTGCTTTGAAAGAGTTCACTATTGTTTTGCTGTTAGTCCAGAGGCAAACTTCATCTGCGGCTTTCATGCTGGTTTCTTCATCTTGGTTCAGGAAGAAAGCTATCTCAGTATCATCTCTGATGATCATTCTAGAAATCGGCTTCAAACCAAGTTCAGGACTCTTTATCTCAAAATTTGGAGATATCTTGGATATTCGTTTTAGAAGCCGCTTCATATGCTTCAGATTTTCATTTGTCAGCTCAATGAGGAGTCTGAGATTGACTTTTGACCTTGATGCCTGATTGTATGCGGCTACAAGAAGTCCTTGTTGCTCTGCCAACGTTAGGCTTTCAAAGGTTGAAATCACGGAAAGGTGACTTTTCGTTTCTTCGATCATTTGTCGGAGGCGAGGATAAATGAAGTTTCTTCCCTCGATAACAGCGAATTTAGGCGGTTGGTCTGCAGTTTCGGCTATAGCTATTGACTGCCAGTCTGATAGAATCTTGGGTTTGTCGTGCTTGATCCTCTGAGCGTCCTCCATCTTGGCCTTGATGAAGAGATCCAGAACTCGCTCAAAGGGTATTGCGGAGAATTTTGCTGGGCGCTCAAGAGTAGCTTGCACAACTCCTTTGCTTTGAAGGTTTTTGAGGATAAGGTATAGGTGTTGCTTCGACATTTTCAGAGCTTGAGAAATATCTTTTGTTTTCTGGGGACCCCTTTTTCCAAGGAAAAGATAGACTTGAGCGTCATAGGGAGAAAGCCCCAAGCTTTCGAGAGTTCTCAAGATCTTTTCTTGACTCATACAGCTCGTTTTCCAGTTATTTTTTCGCGTGATCTTCGCTTTTCTACACTGTAAACTAATAGCTTGATTGTGAATAAATAATTCTCTATAGAATCAGCCTTCTCAACGCACGCTGGCATGAAGGTTATCGCAGGTTAATTGTTTAAATTCCGAGTTGCTTCCTGCCAACTGGCAAGCAACACCTCTTTACTTTTCCTAATATTTTTAACCTGGTCTACGCTAGCCTTGACAAAAAGATCAAGCAACTCCTCAAAGGCTAAAGCTGAAAAGCTGACAGGTTGCGCAACCGTGCAGGTAACTGCACCTTTTTATAGTAAATTCTTGAGAACTGCAGATGTCTGTCTCTCGGTCATTTGCAGCTCCTCGGATAGTTCTTTACCGTTTTGAGGACCAACCTTCGCAAGGTAAACGTATACTCTGACGTCTGCTTGGGTAAATCCTAAATTTTCAAGAGTCTTTTTGATTCGTTCCATTACTAATTAGCACTTCCAGTCTGCAATTGTAGAATCTAGATATCATAAAAAAGGGAGGCGTGGTCAATTAGCAAGTTTGACTCAAGGTGGATCAATTATGTCTGACCAAGAGACTAACTCTGGCATTCGGATAGATAGTTGCATCATTACTGAGCCGCTAGCGTGTCCTCCTCCAGGCACTATGTATAATCTGTACATCTCCGAATTTCCTGCTTCAGCAACTGCTGTCTGATAAGCTAAGGATTGCGAGAGAGGCACTACTCCATCTAAGGTTCCGTGAATTGTTATGACAGGAATCTTTAGGTTTGTTGCGGCCTAGAGTGGAGAGATTCGCTCATATGCTTTAGGTTTCTCTGTAGGAGTTCCACCACATTCATCCGCTAAGTCTTCAGCCCTATTTGCCACGAAAACCCGCAGAGCATCCAATGATAAACAAGGATAGTATCGAATCGAGAATGGAATAACTGGTGGAGGCGTAGATGTTGGTCCTAAGGCTGCCAGTTCCGCCGTGAGGGCTACATCATCAAGATCTGCCCAGCTGCGCTTGTTGTAGGAATCCACAAGGTCTTTGGAGCCGCACACATCAAGAACTCCGTTGTATAGTTCTGGATATTTTGCTCCCAGTTGCAGGGCAACATTTCCACCCATTGATATGCCAATCAAAAAGACCTTTCCTTCAACATTGAAGTTGTCAATAACCCATTCAGTTAGTTGGTGTGTTCGAATAACCGCTTCCTTTATGGGGTAACCTCCTTCGCCGAAGGTTGACGCTGCGAAGGCGCCGCCATTGTTTATAGTCGTAAGAGATGCTGACCTGAATGAATAGACGTCCGGCTCTACTCCATCATTCCATCCGTGACAATAGACATACAGCTTTCCGTTCCAGTTTTCTGTTGGATAGGGAATACGGAGCAGAAAAGACGATCCATCAAGGGCGCCAACTACCTCTTGATAGCCCTTTTTAGCTGGTTCTGGTGTGACCCCATATGTAACTGATAGAGGTTTAGCGCTAACTTCACTAGCAAATTGTATACCTATGAATAATTCAGAAACCAAGGATAGTACGAGAACTACACAGAATACTCGCTTTTTCATAAGTCTTTCACCTCCTTTCGTTCTCATCTTTAAGACAGCAAATGTTCAGAGTGTAATGGTTTATAGTCTCTAGTCAATCCGAGTTTTTACTACCTAATATAAAACAAGACGAAGCGCAGAGAGTTCAGACATTTAACTGCAGTTTTGACTTTACCCCTCTGCTCATAATAAAACTCTTTTGGCAATATCCGTTCCAATTCGGGCAATTAATTACTTTTAAACTCAAAAATTTCATCTTCTTCCAAATTGTCTGGAGGAAATCCGTGGCCCACAAAAAAGGGGGAGATTAACTGCGAAAAAACGAATTTGTTGGGGTTATCCCCTCTTTCTCTGGAGTTCGAATCCCTTCCCCGGCGCCAAAAACATACTTTTAGAAAAACTCGGTTTTATAATGAATTATAGAGCAGCCATTGAACAATAATTGGGGTTTGAATTCCTTTCAATGATGTATTGGATTTAAAACAGGAATGCGTTGTCAAAGAGAGCCTCCTCCTCACAGGTCCAATATGTTTGTTGAATATCAGAAGGCTAACCCATAATTGTTGGATTTACATCTTCTTCGTTGATGTGATGCATAACATGGATAGCTAATCCTGTAGCGGCGCCTGCAGAAAGCCCGACCAGCAAATAAGT
The DNA here is from genome assembly GCA_963708495.1 of Candidatus Bathyarchaeota archaeon. Classification (GTDB taxonomy): domain Archaea; phylum Thermoproteota; class Bathyarchaeia; order Bathyarchaeales; family Bathycorpusculaceae; genus Bathycorpusculum. Next base: position 188,139 of record CAVPSS010000001.1, on the reverse strand, counting down.
TAGCCATGTATAGCCACCAAGCAAACCAACAACGGCTAACACATCGAACCCTAGTGCAACAGCAAGATAACCGACGCACCACATTTTCACGCTCATCCCACGCGGTTTATTGATACCTATTCCGCCTAGCATGCCTAACATTATTAGGAAGCCGACTAAAGCAAAAATATAATTAATTAAATTCAAATCGAAAGCCAAACTGTCCACCTTTGTAGCTGGCTATGTTTCGTTTTGGGGTTAATTAGTTTATCGAATTCACAACCTGTATATGGATTCAGGATTACTAAAGCAGTTGAAGTACCGCTAGCTTTTTTTACTATCCATAGCGAATCTTTAAACCTAAATGGTGTAAGCATATAACAAACTTCGACGTTAGGCAACTCCATAAATGGGCACAACTCTTATTCAGCCGCAAACAAAGCCGTTTCAGTGACCGTCGACGGCTAAACAACGCTTGGAAGACGTAAACATGAAAGCACTCCACACGTTCCAAAATTGACCAAAGGGGTAATAGCAACAGCACCAAATGACAGTGAGAACAAACCCAAGCTTCTACAAAGAAGTCCTTAAAAAATTTCTTTAATTCAGGGTGTTCGCGCTTCAAAGAAACTTCCAGTTCCAACGCAAACACGCAGTGTTAACCAATTTGTAATCTTTATTCAAGATCCATCAACGCTATAAGGCGAGTATCCTACTTTGCTAATATAGCCAAACTTGCGTTATTTCAAACACGGGGAAAAAGAAAACGTTAACATGTAAAAATCCTTCTTGTAGAAAAACATTTATCGCCCCACTTAAAACCCTGAACTTACAGCAAAACCCCCCAGATCCATATTCCACGTGCCCGTACTGTCTCACAAAAATAGAATTGACTACTGCAGCCCCAAAAACTAAGGAAAAATATGTAGAAACATTTCATGAAGTTCAGCCGAAGAATAATCAAGTAGAACTTGAAATAAAACTTGTTAAGAATAGCGAAAACCCAACAGGTTGCCAGTATCATCCTGGTTACTTAAGTGAGAGATCGTCAAAACAACAAATTCCAGATGAATGTCTTGTCTGCAAAGACATAGTTGAGTGCATGTTAAAGAAAATGCGGGAATAACAACAATAAACGATTTTTGCTTAGCCCAATTTAGGTTGATATAAAATTAAAAAATAAAAAAACTGAAAAGGAAAATTATGGGAAAAACTTGAAGTAAATTTACTTCTTTTTCTTTGCTGCGGGTTTGTCTTCGGTAGATGGCGCTTCAGTTTCTTTCATTGATTCGGTTTCTTCAACTTTAGGTTCTTCTTTTTTATCTTCGATTTCAGTTGTTATTTCTTCGATTGGTTTTGGAGGGGGTGTTGTTGCCATTGTCCAGCCAATCCATGCGCCTATGAAAAGTATAGCTACGAAGGCTACGAATACTGGTACAGCGATGAGCCAGAATCTAACATCAACTGCTGAGCCAACGTTAAGCCACGGCTGGATTAATTGTTGATAACCAAATAGTGCTACTAAGTAAACTACAGCTACAACTACGCAGACGAGTAGTATTGCTCCACCTATTGCTTGATCTTTACTAACCATTTTAGTGATTCACCACTTTATACCCCTGTACTCGCTTAATCAATTTAAAGTTTGTCATGTTTTTTAGGGCTTGGTTGATTAGGTAGTGCCCATTTCCCAAGTTGAAAGGTACTTTTTCTGTTCAGCTGTAAGTTCATCGATTTTAATACCCATGGATTTGAGTTTCAGTTCTGCGACTTTTTCATCGATCTCTTTTGGTACAGTATAGACTTTGTTTTGAAGTTTATCAGATTTCGCGACGTATTCTGAGCACAAAGCTTGGTTTGCAAAAGACATATCCATGACTTCTGATGGGTGGCCTTCTGCTGCGGCTAGGTTGACTAGTCTGCCTTCGGCGAGGAGATAGAGAGTTCTGCCGTCCTTTAAGCTGTATTCTTCCATGTTGGGACGCATTGTCCTTTTGGCTTTAGTGAGCGATTCCAAGTCTGGGATGTTGATTTCCACGTTGAAATGTCCACTGTTGCACATGATGGCACCATTCTTCATCTTTTGCATGTGTTCTTTGCATATCACGTTTATGTCACCAGTTGCTGTGACGAATATGTCACCGATTGGAGATGCTTCAGCCATGGGCATGACCCTGAAACCGTCCATAACTGCTTCTAGAGCTCGGGTTGGTTGAACTTCTGTTACTATTACATTGGCGCCTAAGCCTTTGGCACGCATAGCAATACCTCTGCTGCACCAGCCGTATCCGCCGACCACAAAGTTCTTGCCAGCAAGCAGAACTGAAGTTGCCCTCAGAATACCATCGATGGTGCTTTGACCTGTGCCGTAACGGTTGTCAAAGAGATATTTGGTATAAGCATCATTGACGGCTATTATGGGGTACTTTAGGGTGCCGTCGGTTTCCATGGCGCGTAAACGGACGACACCAGTGGAGGTTTCTTCTGTTCCACCTATGATATCTTTAATTTGGTTTTGACGTTTGCTATGAAGCATACCTACGACGTCAGCGCCGTCATCCATGGTTATGGTTGGTTTGAAATCGAGGACTTTATCCATGCATTTATAATAATCCTCGGTGTTTTGTCCTCTCCAAGCAAAAACGTGAACACCACTATCTGCTAAGGCCGCAGCTACATCATCTTGGGTTGAAAGCGGATTAGAACCACAAAGTGCTACGTTTGCACCTCCGGCTATTAATACTTTGATGAGTACGGCAGTTTCTTTGGTTACGTGAAGACATGCGGCAAGGGTTTGACCTTTGAGCGGCTTTTCTTTTTCAAATCGTTTTTTAATAATGTTGAGGACGGGCATGTGTTTTTCTGCCCATTCAATTTGTAGGTGACCTTGAGACGCTAAACTTTTATCCTTAACCTGGAATTCTTCCATGAATATTCCTTCTTTTCAAAACAGTGTGAGTTCTTCCTATTTAGAATTTGCTTCATCTACCGACTCATACGTGTGTTGTGACTCGAAAGAGTTTAATTATCCAATGCTCAGACCTACATCTGAGTGGATACTAATGAAAGAGCCCTTCGTCTCATTTATCAAAACAGAATTAGAACCAAGAACACTACTAATAACCTGCGGATTACCTGCAAGCTACAAAACCGAAACCGCAGAGGTAGTTTCCAAAATCAAGGGGTACCCAATCCTTCGCAGCGACTTGATCAGACTAGAAGTACTCAAAAACGAGGATATTTTTGATTCAAAAGTTGCCGGAAACATGAACAAGCGCTTATCAGTTTATGACGAAGTGTTCCGACGTGCAGACGAACTTGCAGCAAAAAGTAGCGGCGGCTTAATCTTGGATGCCACCTTCATCACACAGGAGCTTCGAAGGCGTTCAGCTGAGATAGCTGTAAAAAACAACATGACTTTTGTTATCCTACAAACCAGTTGCCCCCAAGAAGTGTCTATCGCTAGAATTATGAAGCGAACTAAAGAAAAGTACGAGTCAAACGCCCTAACAGAAGAAGCGTACCTTGCCAATAAGAATAAGTTTGAACCCGTTAACCTTGATGATTTGAAGAAAAAATATCCAACTCTTAAAGTGAATCATTTAACGGTTGACACATGCCATAATGAAACTGACAGTTGGTTCGTTGTAGGATTTGAGAAAAGGTAAAGTCATAAATGAAAATTGATTTACACATTCACTCGAAAAATTCAGACGGAAAATTTTCAATTGAAGAAATTCTAAAAGAAGCAAAAAACCGAAACGTAGATTTCCTTTCGATTACAGACCATGATTGCATCAGTTGTCAAACCCAAGCCGCCGAACTAGCAAAAAAAGAAGGCATCAGGTATGTCACGGGAGTAGAGTTGAACGTGACTTTTTCTCACCTAAAATATCATGAGGGAAAAGCGGTTTCACTGGATTTCTTGGGTTATCAATTTAGCCCCAACAACAAGGCGCTGGAAAGCAAGCTAGAAAGGATGGCTAAATATCGTGAGAAACGAGCGGCTAAAATCCTCGACAACCTCAATACTGAATTCAAAAAAGAAAATATAGCTGCACTCTCCAAGGACGATTTACGGCAGATTGAAGAATCAGTTGATGGGGTACTTGGCAGACCCCACATAGCCGACTACCTAGTTAAGAAGGGAATCGTAAAAACACGGCAAGAAGCCTTTGACAAATACCTAGTCAAGTGTGATGTCCCAAAATTCCCACTTTACCTGGAAGAAGCATCAAAGCTTATCAGAGGCGCGGGCGGAAAGATAGTGCTTGCACATCCAAATGACCCTCACGGAATCTCGCTAACTTCACTAACTAAATCTCTTGAGGAACAAACCGAAATAGTCAAAGAAAAAATGTTACCTCACATTGATGGTGTTGAATGCTGGCACTCCAGAAGCACCTTAAAAACAACAAACCATTACATATCTTTTGCAAAAAAGAATAAGGTAATGATGACTGGAGGCAGCGATTGCCACCAAAAACCAATCATGATGGGATCTGTTGCGATTCCAGAGCGAGTAGGTAACCTATTCGCTTAGTATAAGCTCTAAAGGCCCTTTGAATATTTGAAGGCTATTTTAAAGTAGGCTTGCGCTTCCTTTATTGCAGATTCTTTATCTTGATTAGTTATGTTGGGATCGTCTAGTTTGAAGCTAATTACCTTCCCACGTACATAAGCTCTGTAACATTTATAGAAGGGGAGGAGCAGGGTAAGCTGTTGATCTCCAGAGTACGCAATGTATCGTTCTATGAAGTGAGTTGCAAGGTCAGATCTGCTCTGAAAGTCCAAATCCATGGCTAAAAAAGCAACGTCCGCAGCAACATCGGAATACCTAAAGCGGTCGTTGAATTCAATGGCGTCGAAGATACAGATTTTACTTGTTATGAAGATGTTTCCTGAGTGAAGGTCGCCGTGGCAGTCTCGAATACGTTTGTCTGATATACGACTTTCAAAAAGGTCCTTGCTCTGGTCCATGAAAGCGAAGATTTTGTTTTCGATAAATTGGAATTCTGCTTGTGCAATGGTTTGGTTAATGTACTTTTTAGTTTGAGCAAAGTTTTCGTCCCAGTTAGTCTTAACTGTTTTTAAGGAACCGAATTGGCTTATTTCAGGAGTTATATGCGCTTTTGAATGGAACTTCGCAACTATTTTAGCTATATCATCGATTGTTTGTAAATTTACTTTGTTCTCTTCAAGCAGTAAGGTCATGATCTTTTCTTGTGGCAGCCGCTTCATTTTTAAAGCGTATTCTACGATTTCGCCTTTCCCGTTTATCCTAATTTTGTCTGATGACTTGTTGATGGAAACAACTTCAAGATATATTTCTGGACATAGGCGCTTGTTGAGTTCTAGCTCTTTTTCACAGAACATATGCCTTTTTTGGAGAGTAGAAAAATCTAGGAAACCAAAGTTTACTGCTTTCTTTACTTTGTAAACGTAGTTTTTGGTTAAGAACACTAAGGATATATGGGTTTGGATTAGTTCGATTTTGCCAGGGGCTTGGGGGTAAGCTTCTGGCTTAAACATGCCTTCGACTATTTGTTTTTGATCCTGCATTTGTCTAATCTTCTCTTTGAAGTATTCTGTGACTAGGGACCCAATAAATATAGGGTTCTCTTCAACGCTGATTCGTGGTATGTTAACCAGCTTGAATGCTTTTAATGTAATCCAAAACTTCTTGCACCTGCTTCTTAGAGATATGTTTTTCTCGAAAGAGTGAATCCACAATTTCCGTTATTCTAGCCAAGGCATGCACATGATAACCAAGTTTTTCCAGTTTTTCTTTTCCACCATGCTCACGGTTTACTACAACTAACAGGTGCTTTACCTTGGCGCCCAAGTCAAGGAGAGGTTTTATGCCTTCAACTTTTGATAATCCTTCGCTTATGACGTCGTCAAAGAACAAGATGTTATCTCCGTTTGCTACGTCTGCGCCAGCGATTCGGCCCGTAACTCCATATGCTTTCTCTTCTTTCCTAACAATAACGCAGGGTAAGTTCAGGTTGCAGGCTATACTTGGAACAATTAAAGCGCCTTTGAGTTCGATAGAGGCTAATTTGTCGATTTTGTCAGCTGCACTTATTTGCTTAATTTTTTCTGCGGCAACCTCCGCAATAGTGCATAGCTGCTGTGGAGCGGAGAGAACCCGGGCAAGGTCGATGTAGTAGGGGCTTATTGCTCCAGATTTAATTTTGAAGCTGCCAAACTTTAAGCAACCTGAAAAGTAGAGTGCATTTGCTACCTTATCAACAGTATTTGCCATACGAGTTATCCCTGTTGTGAATACGAACCAGCAAATTTAACCCTTTACCATCATATTTGGAGTTAGTTAGGAGCCCAAAAAGATTATATCCAGAAACTGTAGGAAAAGGCAGAGTCTGAGTTGGCTATTTCTGTCGTCAGTAGATGTTAAAAGACTAAAAAGGAGAATTAGACAACTAAATCGGCCATGTCAACACTACGTTCATAAATTTGCCTAAGAAAAGATACCGCTGCCAAAATCTGCGGCATCAAGTCCACAGATGATTCTTTTGTTACATCTTCAACGTTTGAGCAGTTGGCTTCGATTTTTCCCCGCAGATTACGAACGTCCTCAGCCAGTGAGATATCTTTAGTTAAGAATGATTTGAGCGCTTGATCATTGGCCTCGCAACATGCACATTGCAATTCGATTAACATCTTTCGCAGTACATCAGATAATTTGACTCCTTTGAGCGATATAGTGGTTGAAGCAACTTGCACGCATGCATCACCTATGCCTTCAATAAGACTTGCAGCTAAACGATAGTCCAAGCATTCTATTGGGGTAATTCCAATCTTCTCACTTAACCGTGGATTCTGAATGATAGTACGCAAGATTCTGACCAATAAAAAATAGAACTTGTTATTTTCCACATCCCTTTCAACAACGTTCTTAGCCAAATCCATGTCGCCATTAACAAAAGAGTTAGCCGAATCACGAATCATTCTAGCAGCACTAGCATGATTGCGCTGCAAAATCTTTTCTGGAGAAGTAAAAGGCTGCTGCTGCATCAAGCATTGAAGGGAAATCATCGAGGTGGTTTCCTCAACAATCATCAAACCAGCTAAAGATTCAGCAGTTGACTTAACCTGGCTTCTAACGCTAGAGTCAATTCGCTCTTTAGCTTCGATACGAATCACGTCAAATCCAAGAAGGTAGTGCCCAATAATTTCGCGCCCTAAAAATGGACCAACATTCAAAGATGCAACTCTGGGTTGCTGTTCAACATCATATTTGGAGTCGATAAAAAGCTTGCCGTCAGCAGTCATATCTAAATTAACTAAACTGCCTTTTTTTAAGCCGTTTTTCTTTGCCCATTCGCGAGGCACGCAGACAAAGAATGTTCCTGTTGGAGTTTGTTGAACCTTGCGTAAATCACCCATATCGATACACCTTAGCAAGATATAATGTATCTAAACCAAAGCTCAATTATATAAATTGAATTGACTTACTATAACCTAACTCTGAAAGTACAATCAGCAACATGACCATATATTTCAAGGCTTTCTTAAAATAAGAAAAACAGTAGCAACCCCTCTTCTCGAAAAAAACAGTCAGTAAACGAAAAACAGTTAATAACTCACAGAGCATAAGTGCCTAACATAAAAAATCCACAATTAATCAGGGTTAAAGGCAACAATAGATGAGTGCGCAAGAAAAACTTCAACGTGCAATCCAAGCAACAATTGAAGCTGGATATCAATTGAACAGCGAAGCATTTGAGTTCCTAATCCAAAATTCCCAAACCAAAGACCCTATCAACATCATGAACTTGGCGCTTGAGAGAATCCAAGAGTTGAAAAGTAAACCCATGTTTATTGAGAAAAACTTCTTGGAAGCCCTCTTCCAAGCCATTGAATCTGCGCCGCAAATTCAAATGCCTGAGCCGAAATACAATGCAACGCCAAGCATACCACCGCCTCAACTACGACCCCTTGAGGAAATTCAAAATACAACCGAAACGGAGTTTTATCCTTACGCAAGAGAGATACCGTCAGAACTCAATATCCTTGAAGACGCTACTGGAAAACTTACTTCAAATGGTACATTGGACGAATATGTTGTTTATTTTCAGGATCGATTCAAACGCATCGAAAAATTGCTGAGGCAAAGGATGGACGTTAAGGCAGCAACCCCCATCATAGAAGCCCTAAAATCACCGCCAAAAACAAAGCTCAAAATCATCTGTATGCTAACAGAGAAAAGGGACTCAAAAAATAACACTATTCTCTCAGTAGAGGATTTGCATGGAAGCGCAACAGTTATTGTTTCTAAAAAAGCGCCTGAAGAAGTAAAGAAGAAAGCACTTACTCTGCTCCCTGACCAAGTTTTCTGTGCTGCAGTCGTAAAAACAAGAGGCGACCTGTTGATGGCTGAAGATATAATTTTCCCGGACATAGGTAAAAAGGTCCCACAAAGAGCACAAGAACCAGTTTACGCTGTGCTCACATCGGACATCCACATCGGCAGCACAAAATTTACTAAAGAACCATTCAAACGCTTCATCCTCTGGCTGAGAGGCAAATACGGAACCTCAGAAATGCGCCAAATAGCCAGCCGTGTCAAATATCTTCTTGTCGCAGGCGACATAGTGGACGGCATAGGCATTTATCCCGGTCAACAAAACGAGCTAACTATACGGGATTTGCATAAACAATATAATTTTGCAATAAAATATTTAGAAAAAGTCCCAGATTACATTGAAATCATTCTATCCCCAGGTAACCATGATGCCGCGCGCAAATCCTTACCTCAACCCGCAATACCTGAAGGATATTTAACAGCTATTCAAGGAAAAAAGAACATTCACTCAGTCGGCAGCCCATGTCTACTTAGCATTCACGGTGTAGAAGTTCTCATGTACCACGGCAGAAGTTTAGACGACATAGTATCAGTTATCCCCGGCATGGACCACCAGCACCCAGAAAAATCCATGCGCTTACTCTTACAAGGGCGACATTTAGCACCCGTCTACGGTGGAAAAACCATGCTTTCCCCAGAAAACCGCGATTACCTAGTAATCGACAAAGTTCCAGACATTTTTCATGCAGGACATGTACATGTTAATGGACTTTGCAATTATCGTGGAGTGCTTGTAGTTAATTCGGGCGGTTGGCAAGAACAAACGGATTATATGGAAAAATTAGGTTTGGTGCCCACACCAGGACTGGTACCGGTGGTGAACCTTCAAACCCTTGAAATCACAGTTTTATCGTTTAATGATGTTTAGGCTGTGCTGCTTGGGTTTTTGCGGGAAGCTTGCGGCGAATACTCAATCAATCGATTAAAACGATTATCGCTGCTAAAGACGTCTCTTATTAAACTGCGAGATATCTCAAGCCTAATCTTTTTAGTTCTGCCGTATCGTCCCATACTTACAACTTTTGCGTTCACTAGACCCATCGAATCAAGCTCATTAACCAAAGTGCCTAAACGACGCTGCGTTAGAAGCCCAGCACCCATTTCACCGCATAATTCATTGTAAATATCGTATATTTCGCCTGTAGTAGCGCTCAACCTATTTAGGTGATAAACACTCAGCAGCACCAACTTTGAATGCAAAGTCAGGTTATTGAGGGCTTCAATAACACGGTTATGTTCAATATGTTTCTCTGCTTGACGAACATGTTCTTCAGTAATCGTTTTTGCACCTAAACGCTCAGCAACTTCGCCTGCAACACGCAACAAATCCAAAGCGCGCCTAGCATCACCATGCTCTGCAGCAGCCAAAGCTGAGCAAATGCTCAAGGCTGAATCTGAAAGAACTCCGTCTTGGAAGGACAGTTTTGACCTTTCTAGTAATATATTTCGAAGTTCCCCTGCATCATAGGGCCTAAAGACAAGTTCTTCTTCACTTAATGAACTGAATACTCTTGGGTCCAAGAATTCTTTTAAGCGGAGATCGTTTGATATTCCAATTAAGGCAACTTTGCTTTTGGTTAACGTTTCGTTTATCCTTGTTAACTCATACATAAAGGCGTCGCCATGCTCCTTAATCAAGGCATCAACTTCATCCAAAACGATTATGAAAATTATTCTTGATTGTTCTAACCCTGCGCGGAACCTATCAAAAACTTCACCTACTGACAAACCAGTGAAGGGAATGGATAAACCTACACTTTGGCTCAGGGCTGCGAAAACCCTGTATTCTGTCCCTGTCATACGACAGTTTATATAGCAGAATTTTACTTGTGAACCAAACTCTTTCGCTTTGGATTCCAAATGGCTTAAAACATATTTTGTTACGGCGGTTTTTCCTGTTCCAGTTTTTCCATAAATGAAAATGTTTGAACAACGTGAATCTCTCAAAACTGGAGCAACGGTTGCACCTAGGAGTCGAATCTGGTCTTCACGATGTGGAAGTTTCTCCGGAAGATAATCATGCCTTAAGACCTCTCTATCTCTAAACAATTTAACTCCATTTACGAAGTTTTCAAATACATCATCTAATATGTTTGAGTTACCCATTTACTATTCCACGTTACTTGAGAGGTAACACCGTTACTTCATGTGGAACAGATAAAGACTATAGTACAAAAAACTGGTTTTGGAACACAACATTTCTAAAAAACACTGATAACAAACGATATTAACCAAACAAAGCGAGAGCACACACACCCCAAAGTTTCTACTGGAGAAAGAAGCTTGGTAAAAGAAAACACTATTAAATAAATATATGATAATATACTCTGATAGGTAAAATGTTTTTTAATATATTAATAATTACTATCCAAGAATTTAGACAAACAATCTACAAATATTTTTTTAGGCTTTCCTGAGTTCTTTTTGTCTCAAATACTTCGAGAAGAAACATAGGGGTGTGTCTAAACCCATTTTTCCATGGTAAATTGTCCATGTCACAGTTTTTAAGTGATAGATTGTGTTATGATATATTTGAATTCATGTTAAAGTTTCTTTAGCATTTTTCTTTGTTTACTCTTAATGGTTTTTTCCTTCACAAAACTGTGAACACATGTGAATTCGTGAAGAAGTTGTTGTTTTATTAAGCTTCGTTTCTGTTAAACTACCATTTTTATGTCTTTTACAAGTGAACAAGACACCCCTACACTTCTACTGGAAAAGCATAACCAAGGTTGAACTGAATTTTTCCAAGCGTTTCAGTTTACTGTGAAGCTGGTAATAACAAACAAGCTCAAAATCTTGACAGATATAGCATTATGAGCATGTTATATGGCTTTTTAAATTCCCAGGTTTCACCATAACAGCTATAAGGTGTGAAGTGTAAAGTTGTGAACAACCTTAAGGTGTCTAAAAGTGCCGGCTCGTAAAATGCGCGTTGAGCTGTTCGATAGTGATGGTAATCGATATACTATTGCTTTTGAGGGTCAAGTGACCCGAGATAAAGCTCTGCGCCTTTTGGATCTGGTAGAGTTGCTGGGTAGTGCACCGGGAGAGAACCCGAATGCAAATGCGGGGACTGCTTTACCTAACAAAGTTTTATCACGTTTTGAAAAGGTTCAGATGGTTATTCAGAAGAATTTTCCGTTAATTTGGTTCTCTTCAAAGGATATTCAATCAATTTATGAGCAGGAACTCAAAGAACCCGTTGGCCTAAGTACCGTCTCGACTTATCTTTCAAGGATGTCTACAAAAGGTATGCTTCTTAGGACGGGAGGACCAAACAGCCTAAAGTACAAGACTGCCCCAAACCTTTCTCACGCTACAACTATAAAACAACGCATTAAGTAGACAATGCTAAGTCGAAAATTTTTCAAAATTAGTTTAGACGCTTGGCTCCAAAATAATTAATTTAAAAAAACCTATTTACACAGTTACGATTGTTTCTTTCAGCTTTCTGCATCAGACTCTCCATTTCTTTTTTGATTGTGTATCTGAACGGAATTTTGCCAGCTTCCCTATCCAAATATCCTTCTTCATAGAGTTTCTTCATCAAACGTGCAGTGTGTTCCCTGCTAAGATGAACTCTTTCTTTGATTTCTGGCGCGGTTTTTGCCCCTTCCTTAGACAGCATTTCAACGACCGCGATTTCTGTGTCAGTTAACGCAGCCATGGCCTTGTCACGTTTAAGTGGTATAACGGGGTTCATTTCTAATTTCAGGGAGGGCAACAGTGTTTTTTTGGATTTGTTCTTCAAAACCAGTTATCTTTGCCCGTAAGTTTCTTGGGTTGCTTCGATGTCTTTTATTTTGAGCTCTAAACCTAGTTAACCCTGATAGGATACTTGTATTATTCTGTGAAATAGGTTTGGGATATCTTTTGTGCAGATCACGCTAATTTGTTCTTCGAATGGGTTCATCCTTTTTTCAACGTTCTCTATCTTCTTTAAGCTGGTGTCAGCTTTTGCAGAGTTTCCTTCAACTTTGAATGTAATTAAATCTAACTTATCAGCTTCACGCTTAAGTTCCCTGTTGAAACTTAAAACAATATCCTCGACAAAATCCTTGGCTTTCTCGTATTGTTTATGAGCTTTGCGTATTTGCCTGTAATACTCAACTGAAGCTGCCACTGTAGCAATTAACAGTGTTGCTATGAGTATTGGTATGAATTCGACCGTGATATTCTTCCCTGTGATTTACGCGTGATTTACATCGTTTGCATCACACATCACAATACTTCCATGGACTTTTTAAGGTTTATGGTCACAAATTCGACCATATAACTATGATATCACACATCACAACAATTTACTCCATTCCAACAATTATTTCATAGCCTTTAAATGCTTTCAAAATGAAGGCTTATTTTGCTATTTAAGGTTTAATTTATGACTATGCTTTGTATTATACTGTAGTCCATTTTAATTATAAAAACTCTTGATTAAAACTGTGATTTGTGACGTCACAAAGTATCATTTGATGGGCTAGAAAGCCGTTTTAAGCTTGTTTCGAGCTCCTCTCGGATGATTTCTATGACTTTTAGGTGATCTTTTAGTTCCTCTTCCTTGCCGGGAATGTCCTGGTGTGCCTCCGACATATTCGTGCAGTTTATTGGCTATTTCGAGATACGGGTCAAGCGTTGTGCTTTCGAAAATACCTAAATACCCCAAAAGTAGTACAGTGTAAATCGATTTTATTACATTTTCTTTAGACTGTTTTAAAGTCCTATTAAACGATCCGCGGCTTATTTTAGCCTTAGTTAGCCTTAAAGAAGCCTTTTCATCGTAATTTAGCTGTTTATCCGATATATTCTCAGCTAAAACGTCTATTAGGAGTGTTTCGAGCTGAGTTTTTGTTAATTGGCTGTTTTTAGCCAAGATTTTTACTATTGGATCATTTAATGCCCCATTTAACCATGCTTGCACACCGTCTTTTAACTTCAAAGTGCCGTTCTCTCCCATATGCTGAATGGATACGGTTTTGTATACCTGACATACTTTTTAAGTTTTTGCTAGGGCAAATAGCTTTCAATATGATAAGAAAGCTCAGAAAATATCGGCTTAAACATAGAAATAATGATGTTTTAGGGCCTATTTATAGTTTTAAGTAACAATTTGACACAATTAACCTAAATAAAGCTCTAATATCGACAATCCAACACACCATTTTAATCTGAACTTTAAATAAAAAATCCGCTTTTACAATCTTCTAATTATTGTATTTGACCTTTTTAGGACAACTTTTAAAAAAGAAAACGAACTTTTCCGTCATTCACTTCATTTAAAACACAATTTTTTAAGTCAACATTATAACCTTTCAACCATTGGAAATGCTCGTGACGTCACCTATCACGAACAAAAATTACTGTGATTTCACAAAAAAATCGTTGATGTCACAGTATGTGATACACTTGTGATCCGCAGTTACGTATTAGACTTTTTTGTGTGACGCTCAAAAACGCTCGGAATAATGTTTCAATTTTTCGAAAAGTTCAGGTCGTAAATCTCTCAGAGTTGGAATAAACGTTTCCGCTGTCTTTAAATCGCCAAAATCCACTTCGCAGACTACAAAATCCTCTTCATCGTATTTTGCCTTAGCCAAAACATCACCTGTAGGACCAACAAGGCGGCTTCCTCCCCAAAACTGCAAGCCATCCTCAATGCCTGCAAGGTTAACATACGCGAGAAAAACCGTGTTTTCCAATGCTCGGGCAGAAGTTAAGATTTCAAAGTAGTTTCTGCGCACCGCTGGGGACGCCGAAATGCAGATTATTAGTTGTGCACCCATCAATCGAATTAGCCTATACACTTCGGGGAAGAAAACATCATAGCAAATAGTCAACCCAATGTTTCCCAATTCGGTTAGGAACGCAGATTCCTCGTAACCTGGGCGAAAATACCTTTTCTCTTCAAACACGCTGTGGGTTGGTAAGTACATTTTGCGGTATTTACCGATTAACCCTTGGGGTCCAACACAAACTGCTGTGTTAAAGATGGTTGCTTGTGTTTTCTCGCCTAGTTCAGGCATCCCAAAGATTATGTGCATACCTGTCTTCTTAGCTAAAGCCTCAATTTTCTGAGTTGATGGTCCTGGTATGGTTTCTGCTAATTCGTAGACCTGATCTAAAAGGACATACCCCGTGAGTGACATCTCAGGAAAAATAATTAAATCTGCGCTCTGCTGCTTCGCTTTCAACGTTAACTTTTCGATTTTAAGCAGGTTCTCACTTTTACTTTCGCGTTTACTGCTTATCTGGGCGAGCGCAAGTTTAATCTTCTTTTTCATTCGAGAACACTTTCAATAGGTATGTCTTGGAAGCCTAAAATCGTTTCCTACGCTTCTGAACCCAATTTTTGGGGCGAGCGGCATTCTTCTTTTGTGCTCGTTTGCAAGCCACCTGCTTTTTGTCTTATTAACGAGAACCTTCTCGATGCCCAGTTGTTCGGCAATCTCTTCGGGTGCCATGAATCGTTCGAGTCCAAAGAGAATTAGGTCCAAATTTTCGTACTTGATTCCTAGCTCCGACTCCGCCAACTGGTTTGGCCACAGCGATGGCGTGGAAGGTTTTTCTGCAAGTTCCTTTTGGATTCCTAAATAGATCGCAAGTTTACGAACTTGGGTCTTATACAAATCCATGATTGGCGCGATGTCTGCTGCGGCGTCTCCCCACTTAGTGAAGTAGCCCATCATCGACTCTGACTTATCGGAACTGCCACAAACTATTCGACTTTGTTTGTTGGCGTAGTAGTATAGGTAGATCATTCTTGTTCTTGCTTTGACGTTTCCTTTGCAGAGTTTGTCCGATTGGTCAAACACAGGAATGGTGCCGTAAATACCGTTAAGGGAATTGGAAATGTCACAAACTTGCGTTTCCAAGTGAAATTGTTCTGCTACACCCTTCGCGTCATCGACGTCTTTCTGGTTAAAGTTCTCATTCTCAGGTAACATCAGCCCTAAAACATTTTCGCCTCCAATGGCAAGGCTTGATAGCGCCGCGATGGTTGCGCTATCGATTCCTCCAGAGAGCCCAAGTACAATTCCCTTTGCTCCAGCATTTTCAACGTATTCTTTGATGAAACGGCAAATTCGTTTTTGGGTCTCAGAAAAATCTATCTCTAACAGGGAAGGTGTTAACTTCACTTGCTATTGCAGCCTCATAATTCATGGTTAGTAGGCAAGTATTTAAGGACAGGGATAAATATTAATGAACATTACCAATCGGTTTAGAAGGTTGTTGTGTTGGGGCGAAGAAGGAAAAAAGTTGTTCATATTCCAAAGAAGCGTTTACCTAAATTCTTCTCCTGCCCAAGATGCGGAAAAGAGACAGTTAAAGTAGACCTTTTCAGAGAAGATGGCCATTCAATTGCACAATGTAGTAGCTGCGGTCTTAAAGAAGAATTTCCAGTTAAACCTGCCCAAGGCGAAGTCGACATTTACTGCATGTTAACTGATCGAGTTTACGGTCCCCAGAAAAGAACTCCAGTTACAAACGTAAAAAAAGAGTAATTGAAGGATTACTGTTATGCTAGGGCCTATTGAAAGGTACTTGCTCGAGAAAATAAAAGTTGATGGCTCAATCCACATAACCCTAATAGATCCTGAAGAAGTTACTGTTGCTGATGCCTCACGGATATCTGAAAGTTCCAAAAACAGCGGAACAGCTGCCATAATGATTGGAGGATCAACATTTGTTTCTGAGAATCATTTGGATGAAGTTGTTAAAGCAATTAAGTCCAAAGTAACTCTTCCTACAATTCTATTTCCAAATAACGTAACTGGAATAAGTTGTCATGCCGATGCCATTTGGTTCATGTCTTTGCTTAATTCAGTTGATCCCTATTTCCTCGTAGGTGCACAAATCTTAGGGGCGCCTCTTGTAAAAAAGTACGGTTTAGAACCAATTTCAATGGGTTACATAATCGTAGGCGACGGCGGAACAGCTGGTATAGTTGGAAAAGCAATCTCGATTCCCTACAACAAGCCTGAGCTTGCTGCTGCTCACGCTCTTGCAGGACAATATCTTGGAATGCGTTTTATCTATCTTGAAGGCGGTTCTGGAGCAGCGACCCCTGTTCCTCCTGAAATGATTCGTGCAGTTAAACACTTGATTGATATTCCGCTTATAGTTGGGGGTGGAATAAAGACTAAAGAACAAGCTTTTGCCGCAGCCTCTGCAGGAGCAGATATAATAGTCACCGGCAATGTCACTGAGTCAAGTGACGCTAGGCAGCGAGTTTCTGAGATAATCTGTGCTATAAAGGGAATTAAGGTCTAATTGGTGTCCGTCGATTTTTCTGTTTCTTTTAGAAAGCCAAAATAACCCATCATATCATATCTTGGGGTGAGCAGTATAATTTGAAGATCAGCAAGGGCTATCAAAACTACATTGAAACAATGGAAACTGAGCTTAAACGGTTATATGCAATAAGTGACTGCGCCAGGTCTAAAGGACTTGACCCAGCTCTAAAAACAGAATGTATCGTTGCCCAAGACATCGCTGACTTAGTGGAAGGTTTGGTTGGACCAAAAGGCGTCGCCCTTAGTATTCGTGAATTAAGCAGTAAGATGCCAAGAGAAGAAGTAGCTTTCAAGGTAGCTCAACAAATTGCTCAAGGCAAATTCTCTCAGACAGAACAAAAACAAGAGCAACTCGCGGAACAAGCGATTCGAACTGCTCTAGCAATCTTTACTGAAGGTTTAACAGCAGCGCCAATTCAAGGAATCGCTCAAGTTAAAATTAAAACAAATGCTGACAAAACACGTTACCTCGCCGTGTACTTTGCTGGACCCATTCGTTCAGCAGGCGGTACAGACCAAGCTTTGACTCTGGTTGTAGGCGATTACGTGCGAAGAGAATTGGACCTTGATAAGTATAAGCCAACCGAAGAAGAGGTCTCCCGTTTTATAGAAGAATTAAGACTCTACGAACGCTCAGTCGGGCGTTTTCAATACCATATCCCTGATGAAGAATTAAAAAAAGCCCTCAACCTAATTCCAGTTGAATGTACTGGAACAGAGTCAGACCCCGTAGAGGTCTCATCATATCGTAACTTAGAGAGAGTTGAAACCAACCGTGTTCGAGGAGGTGCTCTTCGAGTTGTGAATGATGGCATCGTTGGACGCGCACAGAAAGTCTATGTAATTATCGAAAAACTAGGTTTCGAAGGTTGGGAATGGCTCAAGAACTTCAAAAAGAAATCTGAAAAAAAATCCGGCGGTTTTATGGATGATGTTATTGCCGGAAGACCCATTTTCGCTTTTCCTTCCACACGTGGAGGTTTCAGGCTTCGCTATGGCAGGTCAAGAAACACTGGACTCTCGGCAGTGGGGATTCATCCTGCAACGATGCTTGTAGTCGAGAGGTTCTTAGCCGCAGGTACCCAGATGCGTTTGGAATTGCCTGGGAAGGGGGGTGTCACAATGCCCGTTGACAGCATAGAAAAACCTGTGGTTTTGCTGAAAGATAACTCGGTGGTTCGGGTGTCACTAGAAAACTATGCATCCGTTAAAGGCAAGATTCAAAAAATCCTCTTCTTGGGCGATATGCTCATAGATTTTGGCGATTTCCTCTACTGTAACAAAGCCCTTCCACCCTCGGGATACGTTGAGGAATGGTGGGCTAAAGACCTCCAGAACGCGATTTTAGCAAAATATGGGTCTGATTTTAGAAAAGCGGCGGATGTCTGTAAGCTTTCGGTAAAAAAGCTGAAAGGTTTCATAGTTGACCCATACTTAAACAAACCCACCGTAAATGAGGCAATAGTGCTTAGCCAAAACTTGGGTGTTCCATTAGCGCCGAGTGCCACATTGTTCTGGACAAGTTTAGGCATAATCCAAGAAGTTGAATCCCTGCAAAAGTGGTTGAGTTCCTCTGATGTTAAAATTGAGGATGGAGTAGTTTCTGAAATCACCGGGTCAGTGATAGAAGATGTGGTTAAATCGCTAAGAAAAATCTTTGTCCCACACAAAATCATCGACGGCAAAGTTGTGCTGACGGGTGAGGATGCGGCTGCTTTGGGGTTTACTCTTGGGTACGGGACAGTCCGACTTAATGAATCTTTGAAAGCGACTTCGGTTCTGGAATTTTTGAGTCTACTTGCAGGTGTGCAGGTTAAAGATAAAGCGCCAACATACGTAGGTGGACGTATGGGTAGACCAGAGAAAGCTAAGCACCGCGAAATGAAACCGCTTGTTCATGTTCTGTTTCCGGTCGGTCTTAAGGGCGGTTCACATCGTGACCTTGTGGAAGCGGCGAAGCTCGGTCCCGTTTTTGTTGTGTTGGCAAAACGCAAATGTCCTATCTGCAAAAATTACACGTTAAAAGTAAAATGTGACGCTTGCGGTTGCGAAACTGTTCACGAGAAAAGTTGTCCTCGATGTGGGAGAACTGTAAAGGATTCTGGTTGTTCCACTTGTAAGACAGATGGAGTTATGTATCAGCGCCAACCAATCAACTTCAAAGAACTTATCGGTAACGCCAGCACCTCTCTTGGCTGTCAATCGCCTAAAATGTTACGCGGGGTTAAGGGTCTCACGAATCTGGATAAGACTCCGGAAATGATTGAAAAGGGCATCTTGCGCGCAAAACATGGCTTATCCGTCTACAAGGATGGTACCATACGGTTTGACGCGACAAATGCTCCATTAACGCACATCACACCCGTTGAAATCGGCGTGCCCATAGAAAAGATGCATCAAATGGGTTACCTGTCTGACACGCAGGGCTTGCCCTTAACAGATCCTAATCAAGTGTGCGAACTTAAAATCCAAGACGTCGTAATTCCATGGAGCGCAGGCAAATACTTTATCCAAATTGCCGCCTTCATCGACGACCTCTTAGTACGCGTTTACAAGCAACCTCCCTTTTACAATGTCAAGAAAGTTGAAGATTTGGTAGGCCATTTGCTTTTTGGGTTGGCACCTCACACGTGCGCTTGCATCTTGGGCAGAGTGGTTGGGTTTACTGACCGCAACGTGATTTATGCTCATCCAATTTGGCATTCGGCCAAACGTCGTGACTGTGACGGTGACGAAGATGCAATTATGCTCGGGTTGGATACGCTTCTTAATTTCTCTCGCATATTTTTGCCTGCACAGATAGGTGGAATCATGGACGCCCCAATCTTGCTTATTCCCTTCGTTAACACTAAAGAAGTCCAACGCCAAGCACACGACTTCGACGTTAGTGACACCTATCCAGTAGAATTCTACAAGAAAACTTTGGAAAAGTTAGATGCAAGACCAGCCAGCGCAATAATGGATATAATCAGCCACAGATTAGGCACCGAAGCACAATACGAAGGCTTCAAATTCACCACTCCATGCTCAAACATTAATCTTGGTAATGCTGACAGTTCGTACAAAGAATTCAAGTCTATGATCGATAAACTTCACATGCAACTGGAGTTGGGCGAAAGAATCGATGCCGTAGATGCCAGACGTGTCGCATTGAAAGTTCTAAACACACACTTAATGCGAGACATAGCGGGTAACTTGCGCGCTTTCTCAACCCAAGGTTTCAGATGCAAATCATGCAATAAAAAATTCCGCCGATTACCCCTTCAAGGAAAATGTCCCTCCTGTGGAGGAAAACTAACGCTTACCGTCTACCGTGGCGGCATAGAGAAATATCTTGTTGCAGCGCAGGAACTAGTCGATAAATACGGCTTGCCCAAATACTATACGCAACGCATGAACTTGATCAAGGAAGAGATAGCAACAATGTTTGATAACAAAAAACCAAAGCAAGCGAAGCTTTTTGACTTTAAATAGACTAAAGCTTTTCAATATAAACCGCAACACATATTTCATGGTGGAGTAAAACATCAAAGAAATCATTCACCCAAACGCTTACTTAAAAAACATCAGAAATGTACAGTGCGGTCTTTTAGCCCGATCAAAAATCTTGGTTTTCATTGAAACACAAGGTTTCAAGGCTAGCAAGATTGCCAAAGAATCGGAAATGTCTTATGGAGTAGTTACATATCATCTTAAGCTTCTGAAAAACGAAGGTACCGTTGAAAGGAAAGGCAATAGGCGCTATGTTTGGTTGGCGACAGGTTTAGGGCAGAAACGTTTGGGCTAAAAAGTGCATTGGCACGGTGAGCATTGGCATTTTGGGCATTTATTGTTGTATTTGCTGAGGGCTGCTTTTTCTAGATCAATTTCCATGATGTTTGCAAGGGAAGCAAGCCACGCTAAAACATCTGCAAACTCTTTCTCGGTAGCTTCCCTATCAGTTCCATTCAACTCTGCACCTAATTCAGCCACTTCATCAACCAGCCAATTGAAAGTTCCATTTACCCCCCGTTCGGAATCTCTTTGGAAGTATAGGTGTTTCATCATTTTTTGAAATTCACATATCTTCATATACTCACCAGAAGCTTATTTTTTAGCTTTTATTAAGTTTGAACAAGCCGTTGTTCTTGCTATTAAGACCTCATTCTTTGTTAATGCTTAAAGAGTTTTAAGGTTTCTAAAGAGATGGTTTTTTTAAGATTTGACGCAAGATTAATTAGTCAAATAAAAGATAAGGCATATGTCACGCTAACTAAGAGGAACATTTGATGAGTAGGAAGAAAAAGAAAGATACAGGTCCAATGCCTGCTGCAAGTGCAGGTTTGCTCAGATTCTTTGAAGAAGAAACCGAAGGAGTCAAAATCCGACCTGAACTTCTCATAGTATTTGCGGTTTCACTAATCGCTATATCGGTTTTGGCAAAAGTATTCTTCCCCGTCTAACTTTTTTTAGCGTCTAGGAGTAGTTGGGTGCAAGACTTCTATTCTTTGAACCGAATTAAGATGCAGAAATAATTCGCTTCTTTCTTCTCGACTCGCAACCTGAGGGATTGGTTGAGCGATGGTTGATCGCAACACGATTGCCTCGGCCTCGGAGAGCCAGATTCCTGATGGTTCGTGGGTAACCGCTGTTAATGTTCCTTCGAAACCGTAAGCTGGATCTAGTATTACTCTGATTTTTTTGCCCACGTTTCTCTCCAGCATGTGGAATATTGATGGGGGCAATTCTTGATCTGGCATAAGCTTCGCAAATTAATACCAATGTTGCTCTAAAGATAAAACAATATCCCTGCTGGAGCATGGTGGCTTTTGCGGTTGTGAAGCGAGTTGGTGTTTGGTTGACTCTGGTTTTTGATTGTTTTATAGTAAAACATATCTGAATTATCTTTGCGTTATAAAAAAAAATGTATTTATTGTCCTAAAGTATACCGCTATAGCTAGCTAAATTTTAATAGGGCTGTAAGATTCCATTGTCGGGAGAAATATGGCGTCTGAAAGTTCCCTTAATAGTTCAATGGATAGTGCAAAAAAACATTATTCCTCAATGTTTTTTCTTCCCTCATTTAACAAAACCCTTCTTGCAGTTGCATTAATTTGCATTGCAGGCGTAAGTCTTTCCGCTTTCGCTCTTTTTCATTCAATTAACAGTTTGATTCTAGGCATTTCTGTTTTTGTGGTTACATTTTTAATTGACTTAGTTATAAGCAAAATAGTTTTAAAGAGTGACCCAGTTTTTTCCATGCGTCGAACTCTGGTGCTTTCCCTTGCCGGTTGGCTTCTTTGGCTCTTCTTCAACGCTTTAGGTGTTGGCCTAAGTTTTGCCTTCAGCTCTTTACTTTGGGTTAAACTTTGTCTTTTAGGCTTCGCTGTGGTTGTAACTCTTAGATCTCTCGTTTTTATTGCAACTTCAACAGCATCAAAGTGGCGTCAAGTGTTATCGACTTTGCTTCAGCCTGTACTTTGCATAATAGCTTTTCTTATCTTCTGGGTTGCCTATCTAGGTACTCTCGCTTGGCAAGTTTACCTTTTCGTGGTTGCCTCGCCCATAATTGGTTTTATCGCAGTTTTTCTATTACTCTCATCTATAGATCGTTTAGGTAAGAGTATCTATTCTTTGTCTGCTCTACCTCTATTTAGAGCATTCATTCTAAACTGGGTATCTGACCAAAATGCTCCGCTTGAAAAACAGCTAGAAGAGATGGGTGAAAACGCAGATATAAAAGTGACTCTATTAAAGTTTGATGCTTCAAAGCCTAAAGCGGCAATAATTGTTCCATTTGTTCATCCTGGTCCATTTAAAAACATCGGAAGCAGTCTCCTGCCCTCGCTTCTCAAGCAGGGATATGAAAAAGAATTTGGCTGCGATGCTTGTGTCCCTTTAGGTATTCTTGGGCACGAATTGGATTTGGTTTCCCAAGCGCAGAATCACAAGATAGTTTCACAGGTAATCGCTTCTGCACGTTTTGAGTCTACGGTTGGTTTGGCTTCACCTTTTGTTAGAGCTTCAGAAAGTTTTGCCACAGCTTCATGCCAAATTTTTGGTGACATAGTGTTCTTGTCTTTTTCGCTTGCACCTAAGACAACAGAGGATCTGCCGCAAGAGTTAGGTCGCATTGTGTCTGAGGAAGCAAGAAAATATGGATTAAAGAAAGCAGTGATAGTTAATTCACACAACAGCATCAACGAAATAGTTGATACCGGAGAACATTTAGAATCACTTCAGAAGGCTGCTTCTAAAGTCCTTCAAAAAGCCATTGCACAACCGACTAAACCCTTCATGGTCGGCGCCGCTACAGTTTTCCCTGAGGAATTTACTTTGAAGTCTGGTATGGGCACAGGCGGAATAACAGCGGTTGTAATTAAAGTTGAAAGACAGAAAGCTGTCTACGTGATAATCGATGGAAACAACATGGTTTCTGGTTTACGAGAAAAACTTTTAGACGCTTTGACGTCTTTGGGTTTTGATGAAAGCGAAGTTTTTACAACTGACACCCATGCTGTGAGCGCCTTGGTTACTGGGCGACGTGGTTACCATCCCGTTGGAGAAGTAATGGACCAAGAACTGCTCATTCGATTTATCGGTGAAGTGGCAAAGAAGGCAGAATCAAATTTGGAGGTAAGCAACGCTGGTTGCATCCAATTTATGGTTCCCCAAGTCAGGGTAATTGGCGAGGAACATTTAAACTCGATAACTACCTTGGTGGACAAAGCGATTGTTAAAACAAAAAGGATAGTTGCTCCGATCTTTGGTATTGAAGGATTGATTCTGCTACTGCTTTTACTGCTTTTCTAAACTATTTTTTGGTGTTCGACGAGGCTTTCTCTTTAGGTCTGTACCGCAAATTTGACATTCCTTGGTTTTGTAGTTTGCTGGGTATTCTCGGTGACACGCGGGGCAGTACCTTATCCACTCCAAAAGGCGTTTAATACCGAAAGTTGTAAGCGCCAAAAACCCAATTCCCATCTGTGTAGCAACGTTCTGGATCGAATAGTCGTCTGTGACAATTTTGGGAGTGCAGCCTTCAGCTTTCAATTCAAGGGCTAACGCAAGAAGCTGCATGTCAGCTTCCGATAGCTTATATGAATCTCCTACCTTGCTTGCGGATGTTTTAGCTGAATCTGAGAATTCTTGGGTAGGTGTTTTAACTTTTACTTTGCCGCTTTCAACCGCGGATTCAAAACGCATCTTAATCATAGACTTTCTAAGTATTTCTTCTTCAACCTTGGGCACCGTTACTTGTTCTGCACCCAAAGAAAAAGGATCAAAACCAGCCAAAAAAGCAGACGTATCTAAAACAAAAACGACTTTGCATTGGTTTTCAGCTTGGTTATTCATTCTGTTCCCTTAAAAAGCAACCTGTTCTTTAGTCTGTCATAAAAATCAGTTTCAAAACGAATAAACGAGGTTACGTTTTTGGACCTTGTGACTTTTAATACTTCATCAGCGCTTACAAGTTTGCGGTAGTTACCATCGATTAAGACCAGCATTTCTCTTGGTCTCTCAACATTGAAGCTAACAGTTGAGTCTGCTGGAAACACAAGTGAATGAAACACCGTTAATGAGCAAATCGGAGTTAGAACAAAAGCATCAACTTCCTGGTCTAAAACTGGTCCCCCTGCCGAAAGCGAATAGCCTGTAGAGCCTGTTTGAGTTGCGACGATTAAGCCGTCTGCTTGGCATTTTAGGATTGGTTTTCCATCCTTACAGATTTGAGTATAAAGGATTTTTGATGGTTCGCAAGCAGAGATTACAACGTCATTTAAAGCATCAGGCATTGGTTCTTTACCAATTGTTACCGCCAGTTTTGCACATTTTTCCATCTTGTACTCGCCTTTAAGTATTCTTTCTACTGCTTCACAGGCGTTTTTCGGTTCAACTTCTGTGAGGAATCCTCTAACTCCCATGTTTATTGCTAATATGGGCGGTTCCGGTTTAGGTACATTGAGACAAGTTCGCAATATGGTTCCGTCACCGCCAACGGTGATTATAAAATCAGCTTTCATTTTTGAGAGTGGAATAAACTCTTCTTTGGTAGTTACTTTGTTTGCTAAGGTATCTTCTACGTAAACCTTTAAACCTCTGTTTTTTAGGTACTCCGATAAGTCTTCGGTTAGCTTCAGCGCCGATTTTTTATCGTAGCGGGCAACTAAACCCACGCTTTTGAACACTTTTCCACAGCTCATAAGTAGCGTAAACCTTAATCTATATATGCGTGTTGTTCAGAATTGCATTAAATAGAACTATACTGTGGTGAGCGCATGAGTAAACCGTGTGATGTTGGAGATTTACGCGTAGGCGGCTACATGATGATTGAGGGAGAACCATGCCGCATAATGGACATTGCCAAATCTAAGCCTGGAAAACACGGGTCAGCTAAATTTAGAATAATAGCTATAGGCGTTTTTGACGGACAAAAAAGACAATTCGTAAAACCCGTAGACCTAGGCGCAGAAGTCCCCCTGATTGACAAGAGAATGGGACAAGTCTTTGCTATTACCCCTACAGGTGTTCAGATAATGGACTTGGAGACCTATGAGTATTTAGATGCGCTATTTCCAGATGAGCCTGAACTGAAAGCCAAGCTTGTTGCTGGCGCAGAAATAGAGTATTGGGCAATACTTGGAAAAGTAAAAATCGTCCGAGTAAAATAATCTTCAATTTATTTTCTTAATGTTTTTCGTTAAAGTTTATGTTCTAGCATGAAGCCTTTTGCTGTGAAGCCAATGATGCTTGAAGAGCCGTCTGAATTGTGAAGAATATTTTAATGGGGAACTGAGGCTTCAACCAAAAAATAATCTGCATTGTTGCTGTTTTAAGCTGTAATCTTTATTTAAAAGAACAATAGATGTTTAGGCTGGAGACTCTGATGGCACTAGATAACTTAGGTTCATCTCTAACAAACGCCATAAAGAAGCTTTTCAAAGCTGGAGTAGTTGATGAAGCCACTGTGAAAGAACTGGTCCGCGACATCCAGCGTGCCCTGCTCCAATCAGATGTCAATGTCCAACTTGTTCTTCAAATCTCCAAAAACATAGAAGAACGTGCTCTCAAAGAAAAAGTTCCACCGGGCGTTTCAAGACGTGAACATGTAATAAAAGTGGTATACGAAGAACTAACAAAATTCGTAGGCGACAAACCCGTTCCCCTCAAAGTTGAGCCTGGCAAAAAGAAGACCATTATGCTTGTAGGCATTCAAGGTTCAGGAAAAACCACACATGCTGCTAAACTGGCGAGGTATTTCCAAAAAAGAGGTTTAAAGGTAGGATTGATTTGTGCCGATACTTACCGTCCAGGAGCTTATGCCCAACTTCAACAACTTGCAACTCGAACAAACACACCATTCTTTGGCGACCTAAAACAAAAAGACCCAGTGAAAGTGGTTAGGGAAGGTCTAAAACAATTCGGGGAAAAAGACCTGATAATCGTTGATACTGCTGGCAGGCATAAGGAAGAGAAAGACTTGATCAAGGAAATGAAGGACCTTGAAAAGAACATCAAACCCGACGAAGTAATAATGGTCATCGACGGCACAATCGGCCAGCAAGCACTTGCACAAGCAAAAACCTTCCATGAAGCAACACCAATCGGCGCCATTATAGTAACTAAACTCGATGGATCTTCACGGGGGGGAGGAGCACTTTCAGCAGTTGCCGCTACTGGAGCACCCATAAAATTCATCGGCACAGGGGAAAAAATCGAAGACATTGAACCTTTTATTCCTTCGCGGTTTGTTGGTCGACTCTTGGGTATGGGTGATTTAGAAACTCTATTAGAAAAGGTAAAAGATGCTGAAATTCAGGTTCCCCAAAAGAAAGCCAAAGAAATCATGAGTGGCAATTTTACGTTAACTGATATGTATGAACAGTTCCAAGCGGTTAAGAAAATGGGACCTTTCGGTAAAGTGCTCAATATGATTCCAGGTATGTCTTCCTCCAATGTTCCTGAAGAAATGTTAAACACCGCCGAAGGTCGCCTAGAAAAGTGGGGCGTAATAATCCAATCTATGACTCCTGAGGAGAAAGAGAATCCTAAATTGTTGAACTCTTCACGGGCTAAGCGCATTGCCCGTGGTTCAGGAACCACTGAAAAAGATGTCAAGGAACTCCTCAAACAATACATTATGATGCGAAAGATGTTAAAGATGTTCAAGCACAAAAAGAAACTTCCCTTTGGCTTAGGGGGCGGCAAAGGTATGCCAACAGGTTTTAAGTAGGCTACACAGAATGGATGTTTTAGGAAGAGCCCTCGAAATACTTAGCAAATATCCGCTTTGTAACCACTGCTTGGGCAGACAGTTTGCTTTATTGGGTTACAGCATGGAAAATAATGTTCGCGGTCAAGCATTGAAAGTTAGTTTAATAATGCAAGCTAACGATCTTATAATAGAAAAAAATGTTGATGGTGTGAAACGGCTTAAGGTTCTGGCGACAAATGGTTTTTCTAGAGAAGCACAAGAAACGTTGAAGCACCTGAACAAGCGCTTTTTATCCAAAAAGAATACTGATCAAAAATGCAGTTTGTGTGAGGGTAAATTTGAGCTTGTTGACAATTTAACAGAGAAAGCCTTAGAAATACTGGCAGACTATGAGTTTGCAACTTTTCTTGTAGGAATTGAATTACCAACCAAAATAGAGGAGCGAGAGGACGAGTTTAAGGCCGCCGTCAACATTGGCTACGGAGAAAGCATCAAGCATGAATTCGGCAGATTGCTTGGCAAAGCATTGGGGAAACGCACAAGCAAAGAAGCTGATTACTTAATACCAGACATTGTCGTTGTCTTCAACCCTTTCCTTGAAAAGGTCAGAGTACAAGTGAATCCTCTTTTCGTCGCAGGCAGATACCGCAAACTAGTGCGGACTATTCCGCAGTCAAAGTGGTTCTGTTCAAATTGTAGAGGTCGAGGCTGCGAAAAATGTGGTAAAACTGGAAAAATGTATCCTGAATCAGTGGAGGAGTTGTCTTCTAAACAGTTACTTGAGGCCGTCCAAGGTGAAGCAATCTTCTTCCACGCTTCTGGACGCGAAGACATCGATGCACGGATGCTTGGAAGTGGCAGACCTTTTGTAATTGAGATTTCCAAACCCAAAAAGCGTTACATTGACTTGAAACAGATTGAAACCCAAGTTAACGCTGAGGCAATTGGGAAAGTTGAGGTTTCAGGATTGCATTTCACCACCAAAGATGTTGTCAGACACCTCAAGAAAGGTGAGGGCGCCCAGAAAGAATATGGTTTGTTAGCTGAGTTTGAAAAAGAATTATCAGACCAAGATTTACGCACAATAGAAGAGACTTTCTCTGGCGTATGCATTAAACAACAGACACCATTGCGTGTTATGCATCGTCGGGCAGATCTGATCCGAGAAAAGTACATATATCAGGTTAAAGTTAAGAAGGTGTCGCTTAAGAGGGCTCTACTGGAAATTCGTTGCCAAGGTGGGCTCTACGTTAAAGAATTGGTGTCTGGAGATGAAGGAAGAACAGTACCGAACGTTTCCGATTTGCTCAACAACAGAGCGAAGACGCTTAAGCTTGACGTTCTTAATGTAATAATGGATGATAATTAAAGGTGAAAATTGAATGAGAGGTTCAAAAGGCTATTACACAGGTACACGCAGTCTGTTGCGTATACCAACTCGTGAAAAAGGTAAACCACATATTGGTAAAACCCTTCAAGATTATACTCCTGGTTCTCAAGTAATCATAAAGATGGATTCCAGTACACAGAAAAGTATGCCTCATAAACGATTCCATGGAAAAATCGGCGTCATAGTGGAAAAACGCGGTAGGGCATACGTCGTTAGTGTTCCACAGGGCAATACTATTAAAGAAATTATTACTCGCTCAGAACATCTAGAGCCTTATACAGGTAAGTGAAAGAAATGAGCAAAAGAGAATTAAGCGAAAACCGCTTAACCTTACCGCAAGTTAAGAAGGCTCTGGAAACCATCGGCGCAGAAAACCTTGATCAATTTCAACGCCGAACACTCGATTACGTGAGCAAGTTTTCCAAATGTGAACCAGATAAGGCTGAAGAACTCCTGCAAACACTCATCAAAGAATATGAACTTGACGAGACCGAAGCAGTTCAAATTATTAATTGTATGCCTGAGACCGTTGACGAGTTGAGGATTTTCTTAGCAGGCGGACGAAAAATTATTGAAACCACTAAATTGCATACGATTGTTGAGCTTTTGAATGAGAATCGAACGTTGAAGTAGCCGCAATGGGTAAGTATTTTTAAGCAGTAAGCGAGAATAGACTAGCGTACGGACTAAGTGACTGTTATGGAAAAGCGGTATGAAGAGCATGCTTACGTGTTAGATTTCCTTCAGCATGGTAAGCCAGGATTTCGACCCACTGGACGTGCAGGTTACCGAGCGGGCGCTTTAATTCAATGTGTCGGTGAAGAATTCTTTACCATTTTGGAAGCCTTAGTGAAAGAAGAGTTGGTTTTGAAGCCTGGTGACCGCGTGAATGTAGGAAAAGATTCTCGCGAAGAAGTTACCTACATTATAGGTCGAATTAGCTATGAAGAATTGACCGCTTCAGCGAAAGCAGAACTTCCCAGCGTCGTAAGCAAAATAATTGCAAATCGAGAAAAATGGTTTGTAGGTTTCTTTAACACTGCGCGAGCAATTACTCCACGTATGCATGCATTAGAGCTTGTTCCAGGCATCGGTAAAAAATACATGTGGCAAGTCATCAATCAACGCGAACGCAAACCGTTTGAAAGCTTCGAGGACTTGCAAAAACGTACCGAATTGCCTAACCCCGTAAAATTGATTACGAAACGCGTAATGGAAGAGCTAGAGGGCGACAGTAAATACCGGTTGTTTACTAGGACGCAGTAAGGCATAACGATGAGTCTTGAGGAAACGAAGCAGCTGCTTAGATCCAACAGAATTTTTCCTAACAAGCTAATGGGACAAAACTTTATGGTTGAGTCATCGCTTTACCCAAAAATGTGCACTTATGCAGAAATTAGTAAAGCCGATGTTTTATTGGATGCTGGGGCAGGCTTCGGGTGGTTAACCTGTTTCTTAGCTGACAAATGCAAGAGTGTTTTGGCAGTTGAGAAGGACCCGCATGTTGCGAAGGTTCTTCGTGAACAAGTTAAAGACTTAGACAACGTGGTCGTTGTCGAGGGTGACGTGTTGAAAGTAGGTTTGCCCGAATTCAACAAGGTAGTGGCGATTCCCCCTTACTATCTGTCTTCTCATTTGATCCTGTGGCTTTTGGAAAGAAAGGTTGATTCTACAGTTATGATTTTGCAGAAAGAATTTGCTAAACGTCTAGTCGCATCTTGTTGCAGTGAAGAGTATGGTTGGTTAACTGTTGTCATCAATCAGAACGCAACGGTTGAGCTACTAGATTCCGTGCCCAAAGTCATGTTTTATCCGCAGCCAGAAGTCGATTCAGTAATCGTTAGATTAAAATCCAAGAGAACCAAACCTTTCGAAGTGAAGGATCAAGTGCTTTTTGTGCGAATGATGAAGTGGCTCTTTACCCAGCGCAACAAAAAGCTAGGTAAGGCAATTGCGCCATTTATCAAGAGCAGTTTCAAATTGAGCAAACAAGATGCAGAAAAATTGTCTCTCAGTTTACCTTCCAGTGACAGACGAGTGAGAGAATTATCCCCGGCCGATTTTGGAGCATTATCCAATGCCTTGCCCCAGTAAAAGAGTGCACTTTGATAACTGCGTTTTTAACATTTACGAAGAAGTTTATGATCCTGCAGAAGATTCTTTTCTCTTCGCCGAAAACTTCGAAGTCAAAGAAGGTGAGCAGGTTTTAGATTTAGGCACGGGCTGCGGATTGCTTGGAATTTTGGCTGCAAAAAAAGCTGAACGGGTAGTTGCAGTTGATTTTAATCCATTTGCTATTCGTTGCTCAAAGGAAAATTCAGCGCTCAATGGTTTACGGGGTAAGATTGATTTTGTTCAAGCCAGCCTATTTACAGCTCTAAACCGCAACGCAACATTTGACTTAATTTTATTTAATTCGCCTTATTTGCCGTCTGAAAAGGGTGAGGATGCTTCTTGGATTGGGCGTGCTTGGGCAGGAGGCACCACTGGACGTGAAGTTGTGGATCAATTTATTTTCGAAGTTCCAACACATTTGAAGCCTCATGGCAAGGTTCTTTTAATGCAGTCCACTCTCACAGGCGTCGAAGAGACTATTCGCAAGTTTAATGTGCAGGGGCTTAAAGCCCGCGTGATATCTGAACAGAAACTACCTTTCTTTGAAACTTTAACCCTCATAGAAGCTGCCGCAGAATTGTAAAAAGAAACAATTTAAAGGTAGAAACAGATTCAATACTACTTGGTATTAGTTATGACACTCTGGTTTTATGTCAAAACAAATGAAGACCCGAAAGCTGTAGGCGAAATTGTTTGTGCCTTCAACTTTATGCAGGGACAGCATCCTGAAGACAAATATTCATGGATTATTGAAGCTGGAAAAGATGAGCCTGGCTATTGGGAAATCAAGGGGAAATACGCTGCCCTAAAAGACACGGCAATCATCTGCATCGTCTACAGAATTGGCGACACTGTGGTTTTCTCAGAAATCGACGATGACTTATCCCCAAACTTTATCGACCCACTGGTAACAAAGTACGGGTTGGATAGCGTTAAATGGATGGTTATTCCATCAAAAAAATAGACTAAAGTTCTTGCTCTCCCCTTAAATAAGGGCCAACAAACTGCCTTGAGAAATAACTGCTTATTGTTTATCGTATTTTTCTACTACATCGTTCATGATGGCAAGTTCTATTCCAGCCTGTTTGAACATATCGATTGTGTCTGCGTCAGTATGGTAGCGTTTTGCGCAGACCACCCGTTTGATTCCAGCATTAATTATCATCATGGCGCAAGTTCGGCAGGGCGTCATCTTACAGAACAAAGTTGAACCTTCAAGTGGAATTCCAAACCTGGCAGCCTGAAGAATTGCATTCTGCTCAGCATGGAGGGTGCGTACACAATGTTGGCTTACTTCACCGTTACCGTTGGTTACCTGGCGAATATCATGCCCCACTTCATCACAATGGAACAACCCTGCAGGGGAACCAACGTACCCCGTGGTCATGATGCGTTTATCTTTAACGATTACGGCACCGCATTTTCCTCGATCACAGGTCGCCCGTGCAGCCACAGCTTCACACATGTCTAAGAAGTACCTATCCCAATTGGGTCTTGGATTAGTGCTCATTCTTTTTTGCCCCGAACCATTTTAAACTCATAGTTTGCTAATCGAATTAATAAATTGTATCGGCAGGCAGTGAGCTATTTTTCAACGATATGGATTTCTCGACCGATCATGTGTAGCGCATCCATTTCAACCAATGAATGGGTGTTAACTACTCGTTCAAGTAGTAGACCTACATTCTGCGAAAACATGTCTTTAGAGAAAGGATAAACATTCTTGAATCCCAACCTCTCAAGTTTTTTGCTAATGGGCATCAGCACTGCTTGTCCTGAACGCGTTTTTATGTACGGAGTAACCAATACCAAACGTCCACCAGGCTTAAGAGCTCCAAAGGCTTGTTCAAAAAAACCGAAATACAATGGTTCAAGCTTCTGAATAATTTTTTCTGCATATGGACCCGTGGGAACTTGTCGCAGGGCTGGGCCTAAGTCTGGCTCACAAACAATACAATCCATTGTTTCTTGCCCGATTTTCTCAACTAGCCTGTTAACATCACCTTGCAAAACTCGAAAATCCGCATCTTTAAGACCATACTCTTTACCTAACCAATCAAGATTCTCGGTTGCGGCTTTAACACACCAAGGATTAACATCCATACCCACAACCATTGCCTTCTCCAACAGCGCTTCCTGAAGGATTGTGCCAACGCCGCAGAATGGGTCAAGCAAAGTCTTTCCAGCTTTACATGAAGACAAGTTAATCATTATCCTTCCTAATCTTGGAGGCATGCCGAAGATTTTTCTTTGATTTGGCTTGTAAATGTCCCTTTTCTGGAATTCAAAGGGGTTATGTACAGCAACCGTGGTGGCTACCCAAGTTTCTGTTCTGCCAATGCAGAATAATATTTCAGCCTTGTTTTCAACCAAATTCTTTTTTATAACTTCAACATGGCTAAGCTGGGCTCTTTTTCTATCGTTGCCAAAACCCATAAAGTTCGATTTCTGTCCTAAATTAGCGAGCTCATCTTTAACAATGCTTCCGACAAATCGTTGAATTAACCCAGACGACGATCGTAGGGTGCTTTCAGTACAGTACACGCTTACTCCAAACAGTATTTTTTCCGACGATTTAGAAATACCCTCGGCTAAACCGCTTGATGCCAAAGCCTCAGTTATTTGTTTTTTAGCTTGCTTGTTTTTTATAAGAAACGCTTCTTTGATCGTTTCAGTAGTGAACTTTGCTTTTACTTCCCCGATTTTTATCGTTCCACCCAAATCCGCGATGACTGAAGCATCAAAGTCCTTTTCAAAGGATAAAGCGAAGAATTCTCCAGAAAAAAACTGGATCACAAACCCAATTTCTCTAGATTTAAAGTAGGCGATTAGCTCCGCTAATGAGAGCATCCAGTTTTTTCCTGAAATAAAAATTTCAATTGGCATTAAGAAAATCAAAAGTCAACTAAGTATATAAGTAAATGACCGTGAATCACTTTAATAGTAACATTTTTCTTAAGAAATTATAAGTTGGAAAATACACGGAAGTATCTTAACCGATTTACAAATCGTTTAAATACCGCTAAAGTAGTATGCTAAAAAGGGACGCAGCATGCACGCGAAAAATTACAGGCACGTTAAAAATCGAGCTTACACAAGGAAAAAATACATTAGAGGTTTTCCACCACCAAAAATAGTGAAGTTTTCTATGGGTGACACAAAGGGCACTTTTGAACTCGAGGCCAAACTTATTGCTTTACAACGCGCCCAAATACGTCACAGCGCTTTAGAAGCAGCACGTGTTGCTACAAACCGCATCCTGATTGATAAACTCATAAATGATTATTATATGGTCGTTAACCTTTTTCCACACATTATCCTGAGAGAAAATAAAATGATCTTTGGCGCTCACGCTGACCGCCTTCAACAGGGAATGAGACGTTCATTCGGAACACCAGTCGGCACTGCAGCAAAAGTTGAGGTAGATCAAACCATCATAACAGTCAGAGTAAAAGCCGGTCAAGAGGTTACAGCTAAAGAATCTCTTAAAAGAGGAAGTGCAAAACTTCCAATTCCATGTAAAATAGTTATTTCCAAAATTGTAGTTCCTCCAACAGTAGCCGAAGCGGATCAGACAGAATCCGAAGCGCCCGAAGTGGAGACGGAGTCGACTTGATCGTTAAAGAGAGAGAACTCGTTTTATGGTTTGAAGATCTAAGAAATGTTGATGTTTCCATTGTTGGCGGCAAAAACGCCAGTCTTGGAGAAATGATTAGTTCGGGACTACCCGTTCCCCCTGGTTTTGCAGTAACTGCTTTTTCATATGAACGTTTTATTCAAGAGAAAAAAATTGCTGAGCAGATTTACAAGATTATTAAGGAAACAATTACAAATCCAAACGACCCTCAACAGTATGATACTGCTTCAAAAAAAATCCGGGAATTAATAGAAAAAACTCCCATGCCTAAGGACATGGATAACGCCATTAGGACAGCTTACAGAGAGTTGAACAAGCGCCTTGATCTCAAGGACACTTTTGTAGCTGTCCGATCCAGCGCTACAGCCGAAGACTTACCAGATGCATCGTTTGCGGGGCAGCAGGAAACGTACCTTAATGTTAAAGGCGAAGATGACCTGATAGAAAAGGTCGTGAAGTGCTGGTCAAGTCTCTTCACTCCACGCGCGATCTTTTACCGCAACGAAAAAGGGTTCCCCCACGAAAAAGTTTTCATAAGCGTCGGAGTGCAAAAAATGGTTAACTCGCGTTGTGCGGGAGTAATGTTTACCATTAACCCGGTGTCAGGTGACAGAGACGAAATCGTAATCGAAGGCAACTTCGGCTTGGGTGAAACCGTCGTTTCAGGCGCTGTTAACCCAGACGACTTCATCATAGACAAGAATACAATGCAAATCAAAGAGCGTCGTATATCTCGTAAAACAATAAAATTTATTCGTGATTCTAAAACAGGAAAAACTGTTCATTTGGACATTCCTGAGAATGAACAGAAAACAGTATGCGTAAGCGACAAGGAACTCATGATGCTCGCTGAGCTTGCAAAACGAATCGAAAAACACTATGCGAAACCAATGGATATTGAATGGGCAATCGACCAAGACCTGTCTTACCCCGAGAACATGATGTTGGTTCAAGCTCGTCCAGAAACTATTTTCGGAATAAAAACAACGGAAGCTTCAAAGATGGAAGAAAACCAATCTAAAGACCTAAAGGTTACAGTTCGAGGAATCTCTGCGGGAAGAAGAGGATACGGAATAGGAAAAGCAAAAGTTGTCCTAAACCTTCAAGACGCCCATCGTGACATGAAAAAAGGAGATATTCTCGTAACAGGCATGACTGACCCTGACTTTGTTCCCTTTATGAAAATGGCAAGTGCTATCGTTACAGACAAAGGCGGAATCACTTCCCATGCAGCAATCGTCAGTCGGGAACTAAACATTCCATGTGTTGTCGGAACCGAAAATGCTACACAACTAATGAAAACAGGTCAAGAATATACCGTTGATTCGAGAAATGGTATTGTATACGAAGGCATAATGGCCCAAGCAGTTCAATCCCCCTCTACAAATAACGACGGAGTCATGCAAGTTGCAGATGCAGCTCCAGTAACAGCTACAAAAATTTACATGAACCTCGGAACTCCCGAGATGATTGAACAATACAAGAACTTGCCTTTCGAAGGCATCGGTTTAATGCGAACAGAATTCATCTTAGCCAGCGCCATCGGACAACACCCCATGGCATTCGTCGATGCTGGGCAAAGCCAACAATTTGTCGACAAACTGGCTGATGGCATAGCGACTGTTGCTCGTGCAATACAGCCTAAACCAGTTGTAGTGCGTTTAAGTGACTTCAAAACCAACGAGTATCGAGGATTAAAAGGCGGCGAAAAATACGAAATCGTTGAAGAAAACCCCATGTTGGGTTGGAGAGGATGCAGCCGCTACATAAGCAAATGGTACGTCCAAGCCTTCAAGCTTGAATGCCAAGCAATAAAGAAATGCCGAACAGAATGGGCTCTTAAAAACGTCTACGTTATGCTCCCAATGGTTCGCACACTCTGGGAAGCCAAAGCGGTTCTGCAAATCATGAAAGAAGAAGGCTTAGAGCGCAACAAAGACTTCAAGGTATGGTTCATGGCTGAAACACCATCCATTGGAATCATGGCTGATGAATTTAGCAAACTCGTCGACGGCTTCAGCATTGGCTCAAACGACATGACCCAGGGAGTTCTGATGATTGATCGCGACTCTGAACGTTTAGGTCAAATGGGATACTTTGACGAACGTGATCCTGCAGTCAAACGCATAATCGCACACCTTATCAAAGCTGCCCACGAAAACGGCTGTACAGTTAGCATCTGCGGCGAAGGGCCCTCAAACCTGCCTGACTTCGCAGAATTCCTCGTTCGAGTCGGGATCGACAGCATTTCCGTCAATAACGACGCTGTAGTCGCAACCCGAAAACACGTTGCCAGTGTAGAACAAAAAATTATCCTTGAACGCCTTGCCGAACAGGTTGCACTAGCGCGTGGGCAACCACTCAAGAAACCAATTCAAGACTGGGAATGGCAGTTATAAGTTTAAGCCATGCAACCAGTGTAAACTTTATTTTATTTTTTTATTCGCAAACATGAGGGCAGAGTATGCTAGGCTTTGATTTTGAAGAGAAACGAATAAAACAAGAAATCACCAAGATAGGCGCTAAGCGTGTTCTGTTGCAGATGCCTGAAGGATTAAAACCTGAAGCTCCCAGATTAGCCAAAATCATCGAGAAAGCCGGTGCCCTGGCGATAATTTCAGCCGACCCTTGCTATGGAGCCTGTGATATAGCCGACAGTGAAGCGGAAGGATTAGGCGTGAATTTAATCGTGCATTTTGGACATGCAAAAATGGTTAAGCATGAGCCAGTTCATACGATTTACGTCGAAGCCAGGGCAACTGTAACATTGGACAAGGCAGTTGAACATTCTCTTCCATTATTGAGCAGCTATACTTCGATCGGGTTGGCAACTTCAGTACAGCACCTGCAAACACTCAACATAGCCAGAGAAATCCTGACTCGGGCTGGAAAAACAGTTATCATCGGGAACACCCGACAAATGACTTATCCAGGACAGGTTAGCGGATGCAACTACAGCAACGCAAAATCCATCGCCAATAAAGTTGAAGCATTCTTATTCGTAGGTGGCGGAATGTTTCATGCGCTAGGAATTGCTTTAAACACTTCTAAACCAACCTTTGTAGCTGACCCCTATGATAACAGGGCTTTTCCGATCAACATAGAAGCACAAAAGATTCTCAAGCAACGTTTCACAATCATCCAAGAAGCCAAAAACGCCAAAAAATACGGCGTTTTCGTTGGGTTAAAACCTGGACAGAAACATTTGGACATGGCGCTTCACATGAAAGAGTTGGCTGAGAAAAATGGCAAAGCCGCATACGTGTTAGTTGCCAGGGAAATTAATCCTGAGACACTTTTGGAGTTTCCATCCATTGACGCATACGTGAATACGGCGTGCCCAAGGGTTTCTCTCGAAGCAACAGGAAAGTTCCAAAAACCTGTTTTGACTATTAATGAATTTAAGGTTGTTTGTGGCGAATCTTCATGGGAGAACATGCTCAAAAAAGGCTTATTCGAAAACTAGACTTGGAACGGTTTCTCTCCCAAGTTGCTTCCCAACCTAGCCCAAAGGTCCATCTAGAACAGTACACAGTTTCAGAACAGATTGCGGCAAGCATGCTCTACGTCGCTGCCTACGTCAACGACGATATAGTAGGTAAGTCGGTTTTGGATTTGGGATGTGGCACAGGCAGGCTTGCGTTGGGCGCTTTATTCGTGGGGGCTAATGATGTTGTAGGCGTTGACATTGACAGGTTAGCGATTCAAACTGCCAATGAAAATTCAAAGAATATCTGTTTAGCCGATGCCGTTCAATGGGTCCTTGGAGACCTAAGTGTCGTGGTTGGAAGATTCAATACTGTTCTACAGAATCCTCCTTTTGGCGTGCAGGCGCGTGAGGCTGACCGAGCTTTCTTGGCAAAAGCCCTTGAAGTCAGCAATTGCGTCTACTCACTCCATAGTCATCCAGAAGTCGATGCCCGGTTGATAAAACAGCTAAAAGCAAGTCAGGGGCTTTTGCAAGTTCCACGCTTCTCCTTTCCTCGAAAAATTCATTGCCAAACATTGCGGATCAATCAAAGCAGTCTATGCTTTACTTATGACTATTCCCCGAATGTTTGATTTCCACACAAAACTAAAACACGACTTTGTCATCGATATGTATGTCATCAAAAAGAATGCCTCTTAGAATTCGTATTTGCTAAAACTTAGATTATTGAAATTTTTAGTTGAAATTGTGCGAAATAGTATCTACAGTTTTTTCGTCCAGATCTTTGCAGTTATAAAATCCTCCAAATTTGGGTGCCCTCGCCTTAAAAAGCTCCACCCACCATAACAATTAAAGCAATGGTCAGTTACTCTATGACCTTTAGATTCGAAAATCGTCTTGAGTTTTACAATTATATCTTGGCTGGTCTTTCCTGCTCCACCCCAAGTTACAAAGAGCGCGAGTAACTTGGTTTCTTTAAATCAATTGTTTTTAGGTAGTTTACTTAAATCTTTGTTGGGATTGATATAATGGATGCCTGTTCCTCAAAGATCGAATCATAGTTGTCTAAGTTAGATGGACTTGCCAAGCCAGGTTGAGTTACCTTAATCGATTATCGGTTTAGTTCTTGAACGATCTCGTTCGCGATCTTTTCAGTATTACCTCCTTTAGATTTGTAAACAATAATTGGCTTCATGCAACTCACCTCAGATATCAATTCGGGACAATTATAATTGCTGTTAAAATAAAGCTAAAGTAAAGTGTACGGTAGCAGATTTTTGTTTGCCGATAAAAGCGGTATTTTTATTTATTAATCAAAAGGTTTATTGCATCGAATCGAAACTAAGCATATGCATTTATCAAAATCAAGCTTATTTACGAGTAAAGGGAACTATCATGAGTCTAAAATCTCCAGAACAAAAAAGCGGTCATTTAGTTGTGCCCGGGGAACGTTTGGGCGTTATTGAAGAATTTATTCCCGACTTGGGAACTTACGAGAAAAACGGCGTTATTTACTCAAAGATTGTTGGTCGTTCATTGTTAGATCTGCAAAATAGGCGTGTTTCAGTTTACCCCGTGGTCGATGGCATAGTCGTTCCCAAAGTTGGAACTGTAGTAATGGGACAAATCGGCAATGCACAATCTGACAATGTTTTAGTAAAAATATTCAGGATTGGAAAAAAGAAGCTCTCAGGTAATTTCGGCGGTATCTTACATGTTTCAGATGTATCTGACAGATATGTTGACCAAATCAGCGATGTAGTTAAGCCAGGAGACATCGTTCGTGCAAAAGTCATCAGCGACAAGAACCAAACATTTCACTTATCAATGAACGACAAGGGTTTAGGTGTCGTGTATGGTTTCTGTTCGCGTTGTGGTACCTTGCTTGTGCCGAATGGGTATGACCTTAAATGCCCAAAAGACGGGAACGTTGAAACACGTAAACTGGCTCCAGATTACGACAAAGAAGAGTTATAGGATACAAGAGGAAGAACCTATGAAAGTCAAAGTATTAAAGAAATCCGAAAATGAGCTAAAAATAGAAATCGAGGGAACAAGTCACGGACTCTGCAACTTGCTGGCAAAGAGACTATTAGAAGATAAAAAAGTGGAGTTTGCAGGCTACGATCTACCGCATCCTTTAGCTTCAAGCCCAATAATTTACATAAGGATGAAAGGCGCCAATAAGCCTGAAGACGCATTGATTGAGGCTGCAAGCAAAGTTCGGGAAGCAAACGATGCTTTCAGTAAAGAACTTGATCGTGTTCTAAAAGCTTAATCTAAAATCATCAAATTCTATTTTAGTTTTTATCCTTTTATTGCTATTTAGTGCTGCTTTTAATTTAGAGAAAAATATGTATCTCTACAGGGTTAAAGGGAACAAGTTTGAGCAGCCAAAAAAACTTTCGTACAATAAAACCAGAAATCAGAGTGCTAGGTATCGATGACGGAAAATTTCTTCCCCAAACAAAAGGCAGCGCCTTAATTGTGGGGATTGTTTTCCGAGGAGGTAGCTCAATTGAAGGAGTAATGCATACACGAATTATAATTGACGGTTTAGATGCAACTGAAAAGCTAGCTTTAATGATTAACAATTCACCACACCATAAACAACTGCGCTTGATAATGTTGAATGGAATAACTTTTGGAGGATTCAATGTGGTTGATATAAGAAAATTGTATTTAGCAACGAAGCTTCCGGTCTTAGCGTTGACTAATGAGAAGCCTGATTTGAATAGTATTCATGAAGCGCTTAAAAACTTGCCCAAAGCTAAAGAACGTTGGAGTATGATTCTTGAGGCAGGAAAAATACACGAGATCATCAATAAAGGCACAACGATATACGTGGAAACAGCTGGAATTTCATTTGATGATGCAGAAAAAATTATCGCTTTAACCTCTACAAGGAGCAGTTTGCCCGAACCACTGCGTGTTGCTCACCTTATCGCTTCCGGAGTTAGTCCTTGATTTTGAGTGAATTAGGGCATTGGGGCAAAACTATTTGGGGTTAATTCTTATAGCGTATAGGTTGTAGAAAAAGGCATTTGAGAAAAGCGCTGTCTGTTGTCTGTCTTCCCTCTTCTGCCGGATAGTTTTACCAAACCTGCTCTTGTCAGTAGAAAAACCGCTCTCACACACATTCCTATGATAATACTCTCTGAAAGAAAGTCAACTAGCCAAGTCATCATCCTGCCTAAAATGTCAGCCCAAACACCGATCCTTGCAATGTTTTTCTTAGGCTTACTGAACATTCACTTTAAGGGGCAACGTAGAAATTAGCTCAAAGAACTTTTTTCCCAAAGCCGTGAATTAGAAAAAGTTTAAAAGGTAGAATGCTAAGGTGTCCCAAAACGGATGTGTAGAAAGGTATATGGAATTCTGCCCTAAATGCGGTTCACGTCTTGAGCCAAAAAAATCCAAGAGTGGTAAAGAAGCAACTTTGGTTCTTGCCTGTGCAAAATGCGGATATAAAAAGCCTGAAGTCGACAAAAAAACCGAAACAAAAGTGGCGCCTAAAGTCATTCAGCATACTCCCCAACAGCTTGTAGCAGTGATCGGTAAAGAAGAGCAAAAGTTGAGCACGTTACCCACTGTGCGCATTGAGTGCCCAAAATGTGGAAACAACACTGCTTATGTCTGGCAAGTGCAGACACGTGGAGCAGATGAATCTTCAACTCAGTTTCTACGTTGCACTAAATGCAATTACACGTATAGAGAGTACAGCTAAATCTCTCCATTTTCTTGCTTCTTGCCCGCAAAATATGATAGGGCAATGAAAATGCGTATTCTTTTTTAAATCGAGACTAAATGGTTATGATTGTGCTCGGCTTGAACAATGACCCAAACTCGCCAAAAAACAAAGACCAATTAATTGTCTTTGTTAAACTCTTGCCTCTCATCGCATTCACTGTTCCACTCGCGTTACTGTTTTTACTGAATCCGACGGATCCATACCTAAAGGTTTCAGCGCAAGAGTCTTTCCAATTAATGTGGAAAGGCAGAACCTTCCAATTGTTCTTCATTTGGCTGGTAGCGTTAGAGTTCATTCTAAGTTGGGAAAACATTAAATTGAAAATAAGTAAGCAAAACAAAACAAGAGCGGCCGCTTTTGTGTTAGTTTTGTTGCTTCCAACATTGTACGTTCTATTTGAGAACTATTTAGGATTAAACTCAGCTATTGCAAGTTGGGCAACAGAAAGCGGAGTTGCCTTCTCGGATTCAATGCCTCTTGCAATCGAGTACGTTTTTTTTTCTCTCCTATTTTGTGGAATCGTTTTCCTCTCATTTGGAAAGAAGGGTTTAGCAATGTTCGCCTTACCCGCCTTGTTTGCGGGGTTAGTAGGAGTCTTATACACAATTGATAATGTTTTTCCCTACGGGCAATTTACACCCTTTCAACTGCTAGTTCCAACAACCGCCACCCTTGCCTCAGGCGTTTTAGGTCTGA
The DNA here is from genome assembly GCA_963708495.1 of Candidatus Bathyarchaeota archaeon. Taxonomy (GTDB): domain Archaea; phylum Thermoproteota; class Bathyarchaeia; order Bathyarchaeales; family Bathycorpusculaceae; genus Bathycorpusculum. Next base: position 146,263 of record CAVPSS010000001.1, on the reverse strand, counting down.
TTGGGTACACTTCTGTACCTGGTACTGAAATAGGGACTGGGATGCCAACTTTGCAAGTTACTGGTGCATTGGGAACGGCAAAGTTCGCAATAGCGTGGCCCTGTGCAGGTATCGAGAGTCTACTAATCTTTACCGCTGTGGCTCTTCTGTTTTTGAAGAGGATGAATATTTCTTGGAAAATCAAAATAGGCTTCTTCGCTTTTGGCGCGTTAATCACATACTTAATAAATGTTCTGCGAATAGCAACTATCTTCACCATTGGAGTACAATATGGCGTACTTTCTAGTCAAGTACAAGCATTCCATTTTTACTATGGTCCATTATATGCAATGACATGGATTATTTCTTATCCACTGCTTATTCTTGCAAGCCAATGGCTGTGGAGAAAAATCAAAAACAGAAAAGTTATGAAACCTCAACCAATACAGCTAAGCCTTGCTTAACTAAAATTTGGGAATTCTGCAGTGGCAGAGAAGCAACATCCTCAGCAATAAATGGGCCATATGACTTCATGTCTGCTCCCATGATAGCTGGAATATTCTTTAAGAATCGAATAGTTGATCGTTTATGCAGTTGAGGCGCAGCAGTATAAGTTTCGGTTTTAACTACTACTTTCATTGGCTCGACATTTAGCTGACCCTGCATTAAGTCATCGGTAAACTTATAGTAAGCTTTTGTGAAATCTGCAAAAGTCTCGCACATTCTGGCTTCTTCAACGGTTAACAATTCTGAGGGTAACTTCTGGGTTTTTGTGACTGTTTTAATGATTTTTCTGTATCTTGACCCGAGCAGTTCCTTAAGCATTCGCTCAACGTTTACTGATTCATGTTCAAGCAAATTTGTTTTGACGGATTTTTTGTCAAGAACTTTGTCCTCTTCTTTGATGTGCTTTAGGTACTGTGAGATTTTAGCATAGAAGTCTAGCGGTAATCCACCAAGTGTGGGGTCGTCGATTTCTCTTTGCCAAGCAGAGTAGAGTTCATTGTACATTAGTTTGCCACCTGAGCTCGTCTCTTACAGATAAGCATAACCGCTGCAGCAACAGGCAACTCAACAGTTTGATTCTTGTATGGCCCCAATGTTTCCCCACTCAACCTAAACTCTGGTGCGTCAGAGACCAACACTTTAGCCGTGCCCTTTTTAAAAGCTACCGCTCCAGTAAAAGGATCAAAAGTTTGCAGGTCTTTCGATGGAAACTCCACCTTCTTGAGGCCTGTTTTCCCATGTAAAGTACCGTTCATACGGATTAAACGGTGAATATCAGTGGTGACAACAGTGTCGATCTTAGCAGATTCTTCTTCTCTAATGTATTCAGCTAGTCTCCTCCATGTTCCTTCACCGATACCCATGACACCTGCCCAGTAGCCTTCATCTAAACAACGCTCTATCAACGTATCCTTCTTTTCTGTAAGTAACTCTAGTTTTCGTGTGTCGAAACCTGCTCTAATCAAGTCCTCTTGACGCGCTTTAAAGAGAAAACTCTTGATACCCATTTTCAAACGTCTATTCCAGCCAAAATCATGTAATCGAAACTTGACTGAAGTCTTACCTTTTTTCTCGAAAGTTTTTATTCCAAGACCGATTACATAGTCTACTATTTCTTTTCTTGCCAAAGCATCTAGTGACCTTACCTTTTCGTTTTCGATGTGCAAGTGGAAGCCACGATGACCCGAGAAGAACACCCTTAGCTCGCTATGTGAAAAACCAAAATCATTTTCAAGAAAATCCAACAGTTTGGCGACTTCATCTCGAGCCGATTGAATGCAAAGGTCGCAAGCCCAAATCTTGGTTTCAAACTTGGTAGCTTCACAGCAGGGACACTCTTCAGGTGTTATACCTCTTCCTTCGAAACCGCATTTCATACATTTAAATTCGTCGTGGATTTTGTTACATGACGTTGGAATGTGGTCGGCGTCTATGTCGAAGACAAGGTCGGAGCCTATCCAACCTTTTTTGTCCATATCAACGTCTGGGTTTTCATAATAAGCGCAGGAATGGTAAACATCTGATGGTACTGTTTCAGCTAGCATTGCTCTAAAGTTTTTGAATTCAGCAAACCTTCTGTGTCTAACCATAAATCGTTCTTTGAACATGAGATAGGCAAATTCCCGCTGTTCAGGCATAGTGGTCTCAGGAATCACTGTAGAGGTATCTTGGTAGTATTCAGTGAATTTCTGGTAAACGAATTCTCGAGAAGCCTCCATACCCTTCCCTCTTCTTGATGACGTAATTATTCTATTAGCCTTAATTTAACTGTATACCGCTAGAAAACGATTTGCCCGTCACTAGATTTTGAGCAAAATTTGGATGTTATTGACAATTTGTTGGGGTAACAAGGGCATGCCGCTGAAAGCTAGCAATGCAATCATGATGATTAACCAAATCATTGTGACCCCGAGTTCTGTTTTGCGTTGAGGGATCAATATGTATACAAAAAAGTAAGGTATGTACCAGTTCTGGAAGTAGGGCAGAGTGAAACTTGGCAGAAGAAGAAAGAGCGCTGACAACGAAAGCAGACTATTTTTGTTTAGCATATAAAACGCATAAACCAAGGTGACCGCCAGCGTTAGAAGAATAAAGGTAAACTGCAGGGTCCATGAGATTTGAGTATGGGATGCAAAAGCGTTTATGCCGTTCATAATTAACTCTGGCCTAGTTTGTAATAGAAATGGTGCACTCAAGTAAGCTGTAAACGCACTAATGAGAATAAATGCGGTGCCCGTAATAACTGCTTTGTTTCGGAGCAAGAGTCCAGGTTTGTTTCTTTCAATTAACTTAAGTAAACCCACGATTATTAGAGGCAACAGAAATATGCCTGCTTGATACTTTAAGAAAACAGAAATTCCGATGAACAAAAAGAAGTAGTCATAACGTTCACTCAAAAACATGGTTACTGCAAATAGAGAAAAGATGATTGGGATGGAATCAAACATTCCGCCAGCAGCATAAATTACTAAGGTTAGATAAATGATGTAGAGTCCTATCATCTTCCAAAATAAATGTAAGTCTTTCTTCAAAAAAGCCCTTAGGAAGAAGAAGAGGCAGATGTGGGCAAAAACGAGGAAAAGAGCAATCTCAAATTTATAGATTAAAACTGGTTCCAAACCCTTCTGCAGCAAAGCACCAAAAGGCAAAAACACTAGAATGCTCCCCAGTGGATATAGATGTGGCATTTCGGGCCATGTTACATACATAAAGTGGGAGTTGTCTTGGCTTGAAAGTGTTCCTAATGGCTGATTAAAAACTGATAAGCCATCTTTGAGAAATAGAGTTGAAACGTAGGAGTGTCTTACGTGGTCGGTGAACCAATTTTCGACTGTTGCAAGCGAATTGGAATTCAAAGCCAAAAAAATGAGCCAAAGGACTAAAGAAAATAAAATAAATGCCAAAAGGCGGTTGCGGAAGATTTTGTCTGTAGGCTGTTTAGCGGGTTCGGTTTCTAGTTTTTCTATGCGTTTGCTAAATCCCAATTTTATAAGGATTAACATGGAGGCGCCTAAGCTGAGTAGGAACATGATTTTTGCTGGGGTAGTTATCACGGAGTAAGGGTGGAGGACTTGTTGTTTCTCAGCTGTCACCTGAAAATTGACCCAGTAAGCATTTGGTGAATTGGAGTGGAAAATGGCCTCATAGTAGTCAGGGTCTGCAGTGAAAGAATATGCGACGTTTAGATTCGAAGAATAAACATAGAATGAGCTGTTGGTGCTAGTTATGAGGGAAAAATTTTTTGAGAACGATGTTGATGAATCGACTCTTACTGAAATATTTTCTCCGCCCTGGAAAGTTCCTATGCCCTTTCTGAATACTTCATTTTGGCTTAGCCTGAAAGAATCGTTGATTAGTAAAGTTTTTTGGGTATTTTCAGTCACTATTGGAAACAGGCTCAAAACCGCTAGGAGAAGGCTTAGCACAAGGAACACAATAGTGACTAAGAGAAGAATTTTAGTTGTGCCTTGCCCCTTCATTGAATTCGACTTTATCACCGACTAAAAATAGGAATTCGCTAATATTTAATTCTGTTAAATAAAAAGAAACATTACCTCAACAAGGATCTATGAACGCCAAACTGCCTTAACGGTATACGATAAATAACTTTTGATTTCTGTCCATGAAAGTTTTGATTTTCCGCGTTTCCTATTTACAAATAAAATGGGTGTTTCTTTAACTTTGAATTTTCTTAAACTGGCTTGCCTAACAGTTTCTATTTGGATTTCATATGTATGACTGTGCAAGTTTCCAATGGTTTCTTCGAGGAATTTTGTGGAGTAGCATCGGAAGCCGCTAGTGCAATCCTTCAGCTTTAAGCCTAAAGAAGCTCTGGCAATAAGGTTAGCTGATTTACTAATCATTTTTCTTGTGAATGGCCAACCAGCGATTCTGCCTCCCTTTACATACCTGCTGCCTATGACTATTCCACAGTTACACTCCCTCATGGCTGCTAACAGTTGGGGGATGTCCTGTGGATTATGAGAATAATCAGCATCCATTGTGAAAACGTATTTTGGGGGTTGTTTGGTAGATAAAAATATTTTGAATCCATCGGTTATAGCCGTGCCTAAACCTGTTTTTTTCACTCGATTGTAAAGCATTATGTTTGAGTACTGAGTTTGTTTTTCCACAACGATTTGGGCGGTTCCGTCAGGGCTTGAATCATCGATTACCAATATTGAAGCGTCTAATTTTAGATTTTCAATATCGTCAATTAATTTCGAGATGTTCTCAGCTTCTCCATAAGTAGGAAGAATCACGCCGATTTCGGAACTTAAATTGGAGTTACCTACCAATTGATAAACCATTAAAGAAATCTGACCTTCCTTATAACAGCATAACGCTTTAATTGTCTTATCAAGCCATCAACCTGAATTTATTGATTTTTGTTTTCTTTTATAATATTTTAGTGGGTGATAAATTAAGCGGCAAACGTCATCTTTATTTTTGCAAACACCATGAGTTTGTAGAACAGAGCATTGAGGACAAGTGTATTTTGTCCCTGAGCCTCTTTCTCCTGCAATGTGTTCTATTTGGTAGCGAGTCAACCGTTCATTGTAATCTGAGAAGGTTTTGAATAATTCATTCAGCGATTCTGCAGTCATTCCAATATTGACAAGAAAAGAGGTTAAGGTGAAGCGGCCTATGTGTGAGAGCTGGTGGCTCTTGGAGGCATCGGAATACAATGCGTTTATGCATGGTGGAAAAGCTTTTTGAACAATAGTTTTTGGCATTTCCTCAATTTCTTGCCCAATTATTCCTTGCGCCAATTTAGTTAATTCTTCAGATACGGTTACTATCTCTATTGGAAGATTTTTGATTTCTGGAGCATCAAGCCTTTTTTCTACCCTATTCTTTACTTCTTCCTGGAGCAGGCGAACAACTTTATCTTTATTTAAAAAAACCATGCCCTTATCCATAATTTGGTTAACAAGTTTCCACTCAGAACCATGCAAATGAGAAGCATTTTTCAGGTAGATACTGAACCCCACCCGAAAATCCTTGCCAAAGCAACCTTCAGCAATGTCCCAGTCAAAGTCTCGGGTAATGGCAAAAATTTTTCCTTTGCTCTCACCAAGCAATTGTGTGTGCGCTGTTTTCGCAACAGCCAACGCAAATCTTTTTTTTATCCACGAATTTTTGGAGGCTATAACTAAAATAAGTGCTGCGGCAAAAGAGGATATTTCTGTCCTTTTATCCCTTACTGCATCCCCAGTATTTGCTTCTAAGATCGCAGTTTCTACCCGATTTTGAGCACGGTCAAAAACGGGTTTTTCTGAAGATAGACTTACAATTGTAAACTGTAGTTCTTCTATCTGTTTTGATGCTTGTTTTAAAAAAGGGTATTTGGCAAAATCTTCAGAAGATAATGCCGATTCCATCTGCAATTGGCGTCATTACTCTGTTTCGATTCTTGGCGCCAAGAAGAAAGTTAACTTTCCCTCTTTTGTTTGCTGAAAATCTATTCTCACAGGCATATCGGATGAGAATTCAAGTGTTGCAATATCTGAAGTTGCCGAAGCCGCCTTAATTATTTCTGAGAGGTAACTTAGGCTGAATGTGGCTTTAGCATTCTCTTTAACTTCCAAATCAAGTAATGCATCGTTTCCTTTTTGAAGTACTATGGTTGCTCCCATTAAGTCGCCTGAAGCACTCAATGTAATTTTGTCCGGTTCAGCCTCGATTCTTACATGGTCACTCACAAGTTGAGCGTCTTCGATTGCTTGGCTTAAGCCCTGCGTTGTGGTTTTAGCCTTAACGTTGAAACTGATTTTTGGTGTTGGGACTTCTTCTTCTGAAGCTTCAAGCGTTGGCATAGTAAAGTTACGGTTGTATTTTCCAGTAATAGTTACTAGTAATCTTCCAGTTTTGTCATCAAGTGATAATTCAACTGCTTCTTCTTTTCCAGCGCGTTTGAGAAGCTTTAGAAGTTCACTTATGTTTAAGCAAATTTTTGTCGGTTCAGTGGAAACGTACTCTTGGAAAAGTGATTTTGGCCATTCAAAATCAATCATGGCAACGCGTGATGGATCCATGGCTCGAAGTTTTAAGCCTTCAGCGTCAATTTTGAAGGTTGCCTCATCAACAAGAATTGATATGGCTGTAGCCATATCTCTTAAGAGTTTTGCGTCAGACACTTTAAGCTTGAACATGTACCTATTCCTCGCTCTAATCCATACAGGTCGGTTATATTAGTTTATCATTACGCTCTTTGTTTATAAATTTGCCCTAGTAAAACCGACAAACACGTACTTCATGCTAAAAAAATATGCTTGTTTTTAGGTTGTGTGTTCTGAGACTGAAGGCGTCGTTGTTGAAATGTTAATAACATTATTATTTAGGTTGTATAGGGTCTATTGCGACAGCAAAGGATTTTTTCAAATAGTTTATAAGGAAAAGAGCAAGTTGTTCTTTAGAATTATTCAAAAAGGAGAAGAAAAAGAAAAAATGAAATCTAAAAATATATTCGCGACTTTGCTACTCTTCGTATTCGTAGCTTCAATAATTACATTAATACCTTTGATAAATATAAATGTACAGGCACAAACAAGTCCAACACCGGCTCCAACACCAACTCCAACACTTGTAACTTATCCCATCGTCGACGCCATACCCAACCCAATAGGCGTAGGGCAAGTAACACTGCTAAAAATGGGAATTCTGCAGCAATTAGGTTCTGCTCTCTGGGGTTGGACAGTATCAATGACCGTAACCAAACCAGATGGTACAACCCAAACACTTGGACCCTTCTATACAGATTCCACAGGATCAACCTACACACAATACACGCCTGACCAAGTCGGTACATACATAGTAACGACAATCTTCCCAGAACAATTATGTCCAGTAACTTTCACCAGCAGTGAAAGCGGTGCCACGATTACCAAAGGCACTATAATGAAAGCAAGCACCGCAACAATGAACCTTACAGTACAACAAGAACCCTTGCAATTCTACCCAGGTCACGCTCTACCAACTGAATACTGGAGTCGCCCAATCGATCCACAGCTTAGAGAATGGTACTCTATTTCAGGCAACTGGGTTACAAGACCAGATAACTCTTAGCACTCTTCAACGACGAGGCACCAGAAACAGCCCACGTTCTATGGGCACATCCAATAACCACTGGCGGCTTAATGGGCGGTCTATGGGGACCTGGACAAGTTCCAACCAGCGCTGAAGCAGGCGACGCATATGAAGGCAAATGGCCAGGCTCAGTTATACTCAACGGAATCCTCTACTACCAAAGGACAGACACCCGAAGAGAAATGGCGCCAGCAATAATGCAAGTCGACCTACACACTGGTGAGGAATCGATGTTCAGAAACGCAACAACTCTATCATTCGGCCAAATCTTATACTTTAACAGCTACAACTTTGACGGCACATTCTCATACATCTGGGATACCACCCGTTCAGTGCCTAATGACCCGAGCACACCAACGGTGAACGAAGGATACTCCTATTGGACTGCATACGACCCCTTCACTGGCAATGAGCAAATGAGGATCAGCAACGTCCCTTCAGGCACTAGAGTCTTCGGTCCAAGCGGTGAAATTCTGATATACCAAATCGACTACACACGTGGCTGGATGGCCCTCTGGAACTCAACGGATTGTGGACTGCAGAATGCCGTAATCGGAACTCCTGATTATGGCAGTTGGGGTAATACAGCTCATGGAACTGCATTGTCGAGCCCAGCTCGTTATCCAGGCTTGAACGCAACAAACCCACGAAGCTACTCATGGAACGTAACAATCCCCACGGGCTTACTTGTTCCAACTAGCGGAATCGGCGGAGCAGCACTAAAAATCTACAATGACAACAGAATGGTTGGCATGAACTTCAACCGAACAAACGTAAATGTATGGGCACTAGACTTATCACCGGGACATCAAGGAGACACTCTTATTCAAGGAGAACTGGACACCACCAACAGAATGGAGCGAGGGTTCTAACACTCTGGCCTACTCACAAGCAACCAACTATGTTCAAGACAGCACATATGGAAATGGCGTAATCGGAATTTGGAACAAAGAACTAAGAACTCACTATGGCTTTAGCGTGCAAACAGGGAAATTCCTCTGGAATACAGACTCTGAAATCTACCTAGATGCTTACGGCTGGGGCAACGCAGAACACACTTGGTACTTTGCATACGGCAAACTCTACTCAGTCGGCGTAGGCGGCATACTATATGCCTATGATCTATCCACCGGCAAAACGGCTTGGACATGGGCAATGTCTGATCCATACAAGGAACCAGTCACTGGTGAGAACTGGTGGGGCTGGATTGACATTATCGCTGACGGAAAAATCTACATCGGCACACTCGAGCATTCTGCTGAACAGCCAGTACCACGCGGCGGACCATACGCATGCATTAACGCAACAGACGGAAGTCAAATCTGGCGCGCAAACGGTATGTTCCGTCAAACCCGCTGGGGTGGCAACGGAATTATCGGCGACAGCATAATAGCTACAATGGATACCTACGATCAACAAGTCTGGGCTATCGGCAAAGGCCCAACAAAACTTACCGCTTCTGCACCTGACGTCTCAGTTGACTCCGGAAACGCAGTGATAATAAAAGGTACAATAACTGACGCATCTCCAGGTCTGAAAGAAACCTCTATGATGGCACGGTTCCCCAACGGTGTTGCAGCAGTATCTGACGCTAGCCAAAGTGCATGGATGCTCCATGTCTGGAAACAATTCGATGCTCCAACCGACGCAACAGGCGTTCCTCTAACAGTATCCGTCATCGACTCTAATGGCAACTTCAGAACTATTGGAACAACCACAAGTGACTCTTTGGGATCATACAGCTTTAGTTGGGTACCAGACATTGCAGGCAAATACGACGTTTACGTAACCTTCGCTGGATCAAATGCATACTACGGCTCAACAGCAGCGAATTCCTTCGTCGTTAACGATACACCAGCAGCAACTCCACAACCCACAGTAGCTCCAGCTTCAATAGCTGACCAATACTTCATACCCTCAATCGCAGGCCTGTTAGTTGCAATCATCGTCATTGGCTTAGTACTAGCGCTATTGATAATGAAAAAACGAGCATAAACTCATTCCCCAATTTTCTTTTTTTGTTTAAAATCCGTTTTCTGAAAATTCAAATATCAGACTATTACAAGTGTCATTTATCGTTTAGACTCTATCGGAAAGAATTTTTACTATTTATGAAAACGCTTTGACCCCTTTAGATAGTTTATTCAGTTTTAGTAACCTGCAACTTGAAACCGGATAAGAAACAGAAACGGTATCCCTCTAGATTAATGTGTTGCTTTGTGTTTAAGGGGTGTTTGGGTAGCAAATTCTAACGAAAGAACATGCCAACGTGCTAAAAGTTGTTGGTTTTCGCTTTAAAAGTCATAAAGTATAAGAATGTGTATGTTTCTTTTATGCAAAGCTGGTCGATACCGTGAACGTTCCTAAAGAAGTAAAGACTTACTGTCCTAAATGTAAAGTTCATCAGATTCACGCTGTAACCCTTTACAAGCCTGGAAAGCGCAGAGCCTTAGCAAAAGGCGAACGTCACCATGCAAGAGAAAAGGAAGGTTACGGCGGACAAAAATATCCACTTCAAAGAATATTCGCTAAAACAACTAAAAAAGCAAACCTTGCGCTTAAAATGCAAAGTTTGCAATTTCATGCGCCATAAAGACGGCATCCGACTACGAAAACTAGTCATTCAATAAAATTAGCGGAGTAGAAAATTATGTCTGAATGGAATAAACTTATCCCAAAGCCCAGAAGTGTCTTCCTAAGAGTTAAATGTCCAAAATGCGGCAATGAACAACTCATCTTCAGCAACACAGTTAACAAGATCTCTTGCAATGTCTGCGGTGAATTATTAGCTGAACCCTCTGGTGGAAGGGCAAAAATTAACGGTGACGTCCAAGCAGTTCTCGAGTAAGAGATGAGCACCCAAATGGCTCAGAGCAAGCCCCAAAGGCATTTAGCAGGCCACCTCGCAATCGTCACAATAAAAAAAGTCATTATGGGTGCACAAGTAGTTTTTAGAAGGGACAAATAATTGGTTTGGCAACTACGCAAATGCGTAAAATGTGAAAATTATACACTAAACAAAACTAGTTGCCCCTACTGTGGTGGGCCAGTGAGAATTCCACATCCAGCCAAATTCTCTCCAGACGATAAATATCTAAAGTACAGAATGGCAATGAAAAGGAGTGCTACGACAGAGTGAAAGAAACATACATCAAAGAATTTGCTGAAATCAAGCCAAACAATCCAATCCTCATCGAAGGACTTCCAGGCTTAGGCTTGGTGGGCAAAATTGCGCTCCGCTACCTGATCAAACAGTTAAAAGCCAAAAAAGTCGCTTACCTGTATTCACCACATTTCCCGTACTTCGTTTTAGTTAATAAAAAGGGCAACGTAAGACTCCTGAGAGGGGCGTTCTACTATTACCAAAACCCAAAAGGAAACGACATAATCCTCTTTACCGGAGATAGTCAATCACAAACAATCGAAGGTCAATACGAAATCGCCGATCGAATGCTTGATTACTCTGAAAAACACGGCGTTAAGACAATCGCAACCATAGGTGGCTACCGTATGGAACCCAAAGAAAAACCCAAAGTCTTCATAGCCGCAACCTCACAAGATGTTTTAAAAAAGGCATTGCAAGCTGGAGCAACATTAAGTACCTCGGGAAGCCCAATCGTAGGAACTGCTGGATTAATTCTTGGTTTAGCCAAATTCAAAAAAATTGATGCCCTTTGTTTACTTGGGGAAACCCGAGGTTATTTGCCTGATCCATTGGCCGCTAAAAGCGTTCTGGAAGTGTTAAAGTCAACTTTTGACTTTGACTTAGATCTTGCAGGCTTAGAAGAAGAGATTGCTAAAGCAGAAACAATGGTTACAAAGTTACAGCAAATAGAAGAAAAACGAGCAGTACAAGCTGAAGAAACAAAAAAGCAAGATGACAAGAAAACCACTTACATTTCTTAAGCAACATCTTTTCTTTATCAATTCAAGTGTCATCGTTGGATCTATCCATCAGAAGGCTGACAAAAAGGACAATTATACTCTGTTTCAATTTAAGGCGCGAATTATAGGATCATTTCGATTATTTTCGGCCGTGTCCCGCTACCCATTCTAAGCTTGTTAACTTTAATTTCGTCCTATGTTTTTTTCAGACAGCCTTCACGTGGCTCATAAATTGTTCCTTCCCGTAGCAGTTGCCCTACCATGCGTTCTACTTCGCCCCTTGGGATCTTTTGTTTGGTTTCTAACTCGTTAACTAATGCGTCTTTCTCTACTATGCCCGTGATTTTCTCCATTTCCATCAGCGTTGATAATACTATATGCAGTCTGTCTCGAATACTCTTTGGTCTACCAGTCATAATTAAGTCAATGTCCACTTTGTATGAGGACATGTCGATACCTACTTCCTCAAGCGATCGCTTCATAATGGCTATGGCGGCGTCTGCATCTGCAGCAGTGACTTCACTGCGAAGAGCAACGCGTGCTCGGGCTTCTGAAATACGGACCAGTGATTCAAGCTGACGCGCTGTTATAGCGACAGGTGAGCCTTCTGTTTCACTTGCTGAGCGCATAGCTAGGTAAAAGTCACTAAGGCGGTTTAATGCGTTCATGCTTAGTTCTGGCTTGACGCTCTTGGCAAAACTGACATATTTTCGCAGAAGCTCTGCGTCGACTTGTGCTTCTACAGGGCTTACGCCTCTTCGATGAATCTCTAATATGTGTCTAGACATTTTTCTATCCGAATCTTTGTTTGGTACATCTCGGAGAACAAAAATTAAGTCGAAACGCGAGAGGATAGTTACAGGCAGAGAAATGTTTTCTGCAACGGTTCGGTTAGGTTCATATCTACCTAAGGATGGGTTGGCGGCTGCAAGCACGGCTGTTCGAGCGTTCAATGTGGCTACAATGCCGCCTTTTGCAACTGAAACCGTATGTTGTTCCATGGCTTCGTGGATGGCAACGCGGTCTTCCGGACGCATTTTGTCCATTTCATCAATACAAGCGATTCCTTTGTCCGCAAGGACCAATGCACCTGCTTCAAGACTCATGCTTCCACCTTTTTCACGCACTACTGCCGCAGTTAAACCAGCCGCAGTAGTACCTCTGCCCGAAGTGTACAGTCCACGAGGCGCAATTCTTGCAACATACTGAAGCAACTGCGATTTGGCTGTACCGGGGTCACCGATTAACAGTGCATTCATTTCGCCCCTCAAGTTTACATCTGGCAGACTTTTGGAAACCCCGCCGAAGAGCAGATACATTATTGCTTCTTTGATATGTTCTAATCCAAAGATTGATGGCGCGATGGAAGTTAGGATTTTGCGGTGTACCTCGGGGTCTTTGGATAATGTTACCATTTTGGCTTCTTCTTCAGGCGTTGGCGGGGAGGTTTCAGGTTCTTTGCCCAAAACTTCTATTGAGTTAGCATCTAGTTGAAGTATGAATGTGCGCAGTTTTCCCATACCCATAAGCGATGGTGCAAAAGCGCGTACTGTGCCAACTATGGAAACGTGGTCACCTGGTCTTGCTACGTCGACTATTTCGTCGCCGACAAGTTTCACTGCTAATACACGTGGGAGTTGTCCTGGAGGTAAATCTTCAGGTTTTTCTTGAAGACGAAGATCTTGTGAATCTATGAATGTGGATTCTTCTTGACTAAACTCGAATGGTCCATCTCTACCGCAATCTGGAGCAACACATACGGATGGAGCCTTCAAAAATTGCCCAGTTTGTTCAACCTGATTTATTGTGCCGCATCGTTTACATTTGAAAGCTCCAAGCTGAACCATCGGGCGCACCGGCGTGGCCCGCACGACGATGCCTTCAATCATGACTAGTTTGCTCATTTGTCTTGAGCCGAGTTTTCGAAGTATCTCTTTGCCCAGAAGCTTTACAATTCTTACAATAACTTTCTCTATTTTCTCAGCGTATTCTGCATCCTCAATTCGAAGCTGCTCGTATGCTCCTTTGCCAGCGTGTTGCAGGTACTCTTCAGGCCTGTTGAGTATAAGTTCTGCTAAGGCTTGGTCGAATCCATAGAGCTCTTCAAAATCGATAGTTAAAGACCCCTTTCCATTAATGGCTAACTGTGCGATTCGTTGGCGATACTTTTCTTTTTTGAAAAATTCTTGAAAACGTTGCTGAGGATCTATAGTCTCAAGTTTAGCCATCCTATTTCTCTCCAGCGTTTTCCAAGATTCTTGCTTTCCATTCCGAAATGATTTTGACGAGTTGCTCGTAAACAAGTCTTTCTTCGCTTGTGAATTTTTTTAGAACTTGGTCGCTTTGAGTGGGAGCGGCGGATATTGCGACTATTTTTTTCAGTCTCGAATTAACGATGTCGCGTGCTAATTGTCTTGTGCGGTCGTATTCTTGGTATTTCTCGGATTGTTTTTGGGCTTGGTCTTTTAGATCTGAGATGAATCTGCGGAGTTTGGGGTAAAAGTCGCCTGGCAACTCTGAGATTTGCCCTGGAATCTGGACGCCTTCCTTCCATTGGACTTTGAAGAGTTTAGTGGCGTCTAGCACGTCGTCTTCGCGGAAATGAACCATGCCCGTAGATGCAAGTTCTTTGGCTACCCAAAAATAAATTTCGTATTCGTTTCCTTCGTCAAAGGGACCTACAGTTAATCCGGCAAGCTTGATTTCTGGGCAGTTGCGGTTCGCTATTATTTTAACTAGTGAATTTTCATAGCAAAAGTCTAAAGTGCATATTTTTGCTGCCAAATCCCAATCCCTCTCAACACGCTTGCCCTTTTGCGGGATTCAACAGATATAGCGAGAACAGTTTTAAGGATTGCTAGAAAAACAAAACCAAAGAAAATCCATTACTTGCAATACTCTGACAAAGAATCAAGAAAGTTTTCAAGGATGTGAGATATTTATGGCCAGAGTCCTAGCATTTTTATAGCATTTGCTACTCGTCCAACCCCTAGTATTAGGGCGCCGGTGCGCATATCGCTCTCTTCCTTCACTACAATCGCTTCCACGTCGTTGAAGGCTTTAGTCATCTTCTCCTCAAGCTTACGGTTGACAGTTTCTAGCGGCCACTGTTCGCGAGTTAGGTTTTGGACCCACTCGAAATAGCTTACTGTTACGCCGCCACTATTGGCGAGAATGTCTGGGATAAGGCAAATTTCTTTCTCATGCAAAATCTTGTCAGCTTCAGTGGTAGTTGGTCCATTTGCGCCTTCAGCAACCATTTTTGCTTTGATTTTGTCAGCGTTCTTGTATGTAATCTGGTTTTGTATGGCTGCGGGGATAAGTATGTCGCATGGCAATTCGAGTAGTTCCTCGTTGGTTACGTTCTTGCAGTCCTCATAACCTATGGACGGTTTGGGTTTTTTCTTTGTGTGTCAAGACATCCTGCGGTGTCAAGCCTTTTGGGCAATAAATTCCGCCGGTAGAGTCGCTTACCGCCACCACTTTGCAGCCAACTTCTCGAGCAGCAACGGCAGCCTGGTAACCCACATTCCCAAAGCCTTGAATTGCCACCTTCGCGCCTTTGACTTTTAACCCATTATTCACAGCTGCCTGTTTTACACAATGGATTACACCTCGACCTGTGGCTTCGGTTCTGCCCCATGAACCTCCAATCTCAACTGGCTTGCCAGTTGCGCTTTCGGGGATTCTGTAGCCTTTAAGTTGGCTATAAGTATCCATTATCCACGCCATTGTTTGCGAATCAGTATACATGTCGGGCGCTGGAATATCCATATGTGGGCCAAGATACTCTGAAATCAAACTAACGTACCTTCGAGTTAAACGTTCCAGCTCATTTTGGCTTAACTTTTTGGTGTCGACGCATATGCCTCCTTTAGCTCCTCCAAACGGTATATTAGCGATTGCACATTTCCATG
The DNA here is from genome assembly GCA_963708495.1 of Candidatus Bathyarchaeota archaeon. Taxonomy (GTDB): domain Archaea; phylum Thermoproteota; class Bathyarchaeia; order Bathyarchaeales; family Bathycorpusculaceae; genus Bathycorpusculum. The sequence goes on along the minus strand of CAVPSS010000001.1, from coordinate 130,886 downwards.
TCATAAGCATCGCAAGCGCAGTGACTTCGCCAATAGTTATATTTGGGTAATAGCGGATCCCGCCTTTGAAAGGTCCACGTGCATCCCAATGTTGAACGCGTACACCGTTGAAAACGTCAACTGCACAATTGTCCATTCGAATGTCGACGCTAACGGAGATTGAGCGTTTAGGTTGGCTAAGCATTTTGTGCATGCCTCGATCAAGCCCCAGCTTTTCAGACGCTAATTTGAGTTGAGATAGTGCAACGGTTAACGGTGTGTGTTCTTCTGCCAATAGACGAGCCTTCTACAACAAAAGCTAATTAAAAATGGCTAGTTAAGAGTTGCCGTTGAGGTGTTTTTGTATGTTTGGTTGATGCTTTCGTATACAATGGATTATTCATATTTTGATCTCTTCCTCCACTATTTATCTAGAAGCACTAAACCGCGAAATTTGCTATTAAGATATTGAACGCTAAGTTTTAGAACAAAAGATTAGTATTATCCTGTTTTTTTTAAGAGAAATCGCATAGTTTACTGCAATTGGCTATCGACTTTCGTAATGTTTGACTTTTTCTATGTATTCTTATAATTGCTTCCTGTCCATCAAACACTGCGGACAAACGCAGCCAAACGGTAAATTCTTGGTTGTGCACAACTTGTCATATTTGCAATGTACGCAAGCAAAATCTTTCTCGCATCGAGTGCAACTTTGAAGAAAAATCACTTCAGTGTTAAGGATGCCGATGATTATGTCTATTAGGTTCTCGATGTCGTTGTAGTTTTTGATAGAGTAGAGACACTGCTCGCGATTGTAACATAGCCCCGAGTTTATAAGGAGCATGAATTTTTCTTTTTCAACCCGTGGAAGCTTGAATGCTTTCTTATTCAAAACCACCATTATAGCTTAGAACCTGTTCATTTTAATTAGAAAATCAACCTCTTCAGGAGTAAATTTAAACCAGGCTGCAAGCGTATTTCCTTTTTGTTTTTGCAGCAACTCCTTGACGAAAGGAAATAGATCCTGTTTAGCTTTTTCATGAGAAACGTGACATTTTGCTCCGATTTTGCTACATATACCGTCAAGCATTGTTCTTCTGCCCTTAGTCCAGAACAAAGTTATGATTCGAATTGGCGGTGAAATGAAAGTGAAAGGTTTGTATGATTCAGGATTAACGGCAGCAGCTTTTGATAAACAGTTAAAGAAGTATTTCAAAAGAAACCAATGTTCAGTTCCAATTCTACCTCTGAAAACATCTGCTTGAGACACAAAATCGTATGCTGCTGCAAGTTCCGCAGGGTCAGTGTAGCGTCTTGGGAGGTTATCACTTATAGAAAGCAGAAAATCGTCGTAGTCAACGTTCGAATAAGCAAGCAAACTTGACACTTCTGCAATCGATTTTGTAGAAAAGAAGCCCCTTAATGTATCGTCCATGCTGATATCTTTATTTCTTGAACTCAAAATGATCGTATCTTGAAGCGTTAACGAGTGGGTTCCTTCGCCTAAACTCTGCAAATCGTTTAAGGCTGAACGCACATCGCCGCGGCTATTCTGGGCAATTAGCTCAAGTGCTTCAAACTCGGCTTTCACATGCTCAAGCAAACAGATTTTCTGAAGCAGAGCAATAACTAGTGGAATGCGTATTTGCTGGAACCGCACGAGCAGACAAACCTTTTTTAGCGGTCGGAGTTTTTCTACCTCGGGGTCGTTGGCAGCCATTACGACTGGTGTACGCGCTTCTTCAACTATTTTGATGATTGCGCCTACGCCGCCTCGGTCTTCGTTGCCTGCGATGCCGTCCACTTCGTCTAGGAAGAGAAGGTTACCTTTGCCTTTGGTTTGATTTTGATTTGAGAAATTGTCTAAAGCTACGTAGGAAGTAGCTGGTTTAGCAACCGAGTTAATAGCTTTTTCTGAGCGTGTGTCGCTGGCATTCATTTCGATAATTGTGAAGCCGAATTCTTTTGCAGCGGCATTTACTAATGCTGTTTTTCCTACACCGGGTGGTCCATAGAGCAAAATAGCTTTCTTGCTTCGACGTTTGCTCTTGAGCCACTCAATAAAGGTAGCTTTCGCTTCTTCGTTGCCAATAATGTCTTCTATCTTTTTTGGGCGGTACTTTTCAACCCATAAAAGATCATTTCGTTGCATAAGTTTCCTCTACGTTCTTCCCAAACTTTGCGAACTGAGCTAATAGTGCGCTTAGTTGGATGTCACTGTTTGCACCCTGAGTTAGCCGGTAATCGTATTCTCCTATGATGTTTGATAGGTCAGCTTTTTGTTCGGGCGTCAGATCGGACATTTTGAAGATTTCGCGTTGCACTTGTCGGATGATTTCGTTGCCTGAAAAACCAAACGACCCCATTATTTCATACATTGTTTTTCTGGATTCTATAAAGTCGCCGTACAAGGCTTTTCGTATCATTTTTTGGACCTGCATAGGGCTGGCTTCTCCAATGACTAAGGAAACTGTCTTTTCATCCACACAGTCAGGCTTGTAGGCTGATGCAGTTTGTAACGCGTTTATAGCGTGTCGCAAGTCGCCTTCAGAGTAATCCACTATTCTGTCGGCTGCTTCCGGCTGAAGGGCAATGTTTTCTTTTTTAGCGATATATTGCAGTTGGTCTTTCATGGCTTGTTTGTCTAGTCGTGAGAATCGGAAAATAGCACAGCGGCTCTGTATTGGCTCTATAATTTTGCTCGATTGATTGCATATTAGGATGAATCTGGATGTACGGGAACTGGTTTCCATTATGCGTCTGAGTGCTGTTTGAGCTGGTCCCGTCATTTGGTCGCATTCGTCGAGTATGATTAGGGCAAAAGGGATGTCGCCAAAACCAGACCGACTGTAACGTGAGAAATCTTTGATTCGGTCGCGCACCGTATCAATGCCTCTTTCATCTGAAGCGTTAAGTTCGAGCGTAAAGTTTCTCCAGTTAGCGCCATACAATTCGTGAGCGATACAGAGAGCAATTGTTGTTTTTCCTGTACCAGGAATCCCTGCCAGCATCAAGTGCGGCATAATCTTTGGATTTTTCATGAATGCTTTAAGGCTCTCTACAATGTCTTTTAAACCCACAACGTCTGCGAGGGTTTTGGGGCGGTACTTCTCGACCCACATAAGTGCTTCTTCGTTAACTGCCATAAATTAACCTTCTCAATAAATTATAGAGTACCTTGTTCTAATAACTAATTTGTCTTTCTGTAAAAGGAAAAAGAAGAATCTGGCGTGAGATTAACCGATTTTGCTACCTTCAACAATGTCTTTTTCAGGCTGCAGAACCGTAACGTTGCCCGCTTCATCTTCAGCAGCTAAAATCATACATTGTGATTCTAACCCCGCCAACATGCGCCTTTGGAGGTTTAGGAGGAATACGCATTTTTTACCCACTAACTCTTCAGGCTTGTAATATTTTAGGAGCCCAGCAACCGCTTGACGCTTCTCTGAGCCAAAATCAACGAAAATTTTTATTAGTTTTTTTGATTCTGGAACTGCTGAGGTTTCAATTATTTTTCCTATGCGTAAGTCTATTTTTTGGAATTCATTGAAAGTTATTTCTTCAGCCATAATCTTCACGCTTAAGCGTAAGTCATTGTGTGTTTAGATATTTACTTTGCTTTTTCCCGCAAGCTTGATTCTTTGTTTGGTAGCGAAATTGGGGGCTGAGAAATTCTAGGTAATCTTGGCAACTTTATTTTACTCTTTTATGGGTTTTAGTCTGACTGCGTCGTATAGATGGGTCAAACCTTTTTAGTTGATCTTCAAGTGATTTTCTTCGTACTTCCAATGTGATGTCGCCGCGTGTAGATTCAATTATTCTTCGAGCAATGTCTGATTTGTGCCTTAGTCCCGGAACAAGCATATATGCTTCGTCAAGAGCCAACAGTTGAATGAAGACTTGATCCATGATTTCAAGGCATTTTTCACCCTTCACTACTTCACCTTCACGTAAATTATCCAGGGCAAAGCGCCTGAATTCGCCTATGACGTCCGCCAAACCCAACACATAATCAACCGCTGGCACATTAATCTCGGTTGGAGTCACAAAGCGGTCTTCTTTAACCAAAATCATGAAAATGTTAGCTTCAGAATACTCTTGAAAAGTCGCGCTAAGCATTCCGCCGTAAATGATTTCAGGGTATTGTTTAGCTTGGTTTTGAAGATTTACAATTTTTTCTCTGGCGATTGCAACCATTTTTTCTGCATCGTCGAATCTTTTTTGGTGAATAAGCAGAATCGCCTGTTTGGAGAGGCTGGTGGCTTTGCGCATGCTTTCGTGGGTTTCCTCACGAATCTGGTTTTTCGACATAAGCTCGATTTTGACTTCTTGGATAACTAATTCTAAAGAGGACAAAACTACACCCGATAGGAAATTATTGTTTGGTTGTTTATTTCAATTTCTTAAAACTTCCAACGTTTTTTCAAAATAGATTAATTTAATCCTACCCGAAGGGGTTTATCCAACCTACTTAACAACACTACTCTACTTTCAGGTGCCTCATCAATAACTCTGTATCCAGTCTTCTCTGCTAACTGGGCAGCGAAATCCTTGACTTCTTCATGCATTGGCATGCGGTCGAAGCTCAAGCGCAAGTTTGAAAAGCCAATATGCATGTAGGCTTTTGCTTCAATGTAAGTGGGATTAGCTTTCTCAATGAGTTTAGCATATTCATCAACCAAGTTCATGTTGTGTTCCTTAACTAAAGTTGTGCGAATCACTGTGGGGCATTTGAAGCTTTGCAGTAAACCTAATGTTTCGCTAAGTTTAGCCCAGGCACCTGGAAATAGAGGCCGACAAACCCGTTTGTATACTTGTTCGTTTGGGGCACAAACTGAAATGTAAAGTTGTGTGGGTTCTCGGCTAAGTTTAGACAATTTTGAGGGTAAGGTACCGTTCGAGACAAGAAAAGTTGTTAATCCTTTTTGGTGGAACGTGTTAATAAGTTCGCCTAGCGGCTCATAAAGTGTTGGTTCACCCGTTAAACTTATGGCAACTTGCTTTGGTCTTTGGGCTTCTTGGAATTTAAGCCAATTAGTTTTCTCGTTACCTTTGTAGCCAGTTAAAATTCTTTCTTGCGCCTTAAAACAGCCTTCAACAATATCTTCTGGCGTATCTTTGTTTGGATTTTTCATTTCGTCCCATTTAACTTCTAAATCTCCACTCTGCGCTCTCCAACAAAAAAGACATTGCTGCGTACAGGAATAGAGCGAAGGTGTCATCTGAATGCATCTGTGAGATTGGATTCCATAAAACTTCTGTTTATAACATGATCTTTCGTTAACGATTGATTCGTATAGCCACTTACACCTTTTAACCGCTGAATGGCTGCCGATTAAATGGTATTTTTGCTTCTTCAAAGCAGTTAAAAGTGGCGAGGCAGATTGATTTTCCAAGTTATACACCAGGTTTCTATAACACTAGAAAAACGGTCTTTTAAAAATCCCTGTGTGCACAAGCAGTTTTCTTCATGAATCCCGTTTAACTAGTTTTAATGGTTGAGCAATTAGGTTTTGGATTTTAAAGGTAAAGTTTAAAATCATCTGTAGGTAAATCATGATCATCAGCTAATATTGGCTATCGATTTGGGAGAGTAGAGTGTTTGAACAAGAAAATTATTGCAGTTTCCATCTTATTCCTTATGGCGTTTGCCACTGTGTTTGCGCCTCTTGAAGTTTTAGCTCAGAATACAAACATTGGCGTAAGCATTCTCCAAATAACTCCCAGTTCAGCCACTGGACCAGTTGGATCCAGTGTTAACGTTATTGGAACTATCTATGTCTCTAACGGTTCTTATCAAATTTTGATGGGCAAAACTGTTGTAAGCAGCGGCAAAGCGGAAGGTTACTATGTTGATGCAAACTTCACGGTTCCTGAACTTCCAGTTGGGTCTTACGCGTTGACACTTATAGACCTGGGCATAAATGTTAACTCTATTAAACAATTCACAGTGACTACTGGATATGCAATAACTGCTGTTCCTTCATCGGTTCAGGAAGGAAATAGTTTAGAATTAACTGTCAGTATATCAGGAGCTCAATCAGGCATACCATACAGCGCAAACGTTGCTGTGGTTCTTCCAAATCCGCTGGGAACAACTTACTCCAAAATAGTTTCATTAGGAACAGTTAGCCAAAAGGGAGCTGCAAGTGCAAAAGTAACTTTTCCAGACTCCAATTTCAACCCTGTCGGTTCAGTTGCCAATTACGCAGGAACTTACACAGCATACTTTAATCAATCTCAAAATCTAGCGCAAACCACATTCTCAGTTAACTTCATCGATTCAACCTCATATCACCGAGGTCAAACAGTAGTGGTACGCGCAACAGGTTACCAGTCAAACCAAGCAGCAACCCTTAACGTGATCAGTGCGGTTGGCTCAACAATTGGAACTGCTTCAGTAACAGCTTCGGCTGACGGTTTAATCAGCACAAGTTGGATAGTTCCTTCCGATGCTCCCATAGGAGATTGCACTATAAGAATAACTGCCGATGGTATTCAGAAATCAATTCAGGACTCACAAACTTTCACAGTTATCGGATACACTGTTAAAGTTCAAACAACTAATATAGCTGGACAAGTAGTTCCAGAGGTGGCACTTCACGCTGTTGACTCGTCAACAAAGGTTGCATATGATGCAACAAGTGGCTCTGATGGAACGGCAACTTTTAAACTTGAAAAAGGCACCTATGATATAACCGCTACTTGGAACGGAGTTAACGTTGGAGAAACAAGCATAGTCGTCAGCGGAGACTACACGTTTACTATTTATTGTCAATTAACCAATTTAAAAATCACTGTTAAAAGTTCAAACGGAATTGCAATGCCCTTAGTTAATCTAAACATAGTTTACCACTACCAAAGCAACGCGGGATCAAAAACTGGTAGCGCTTTAGGGCAAACAGATTCTTCAGGCAGCTTTACATTAAACTCAAGTTTAGCAAGTTCAACCTACACCATAGATGCTTCAATTTACAATCAAATTTTCAATGCAGGCAACAACACAGTCAGTAACCTTCAGACTCAAGCAACTGCACAGGTATTCATTATTTGTCCAACCAAAACCGTAACACTCAGTGTAGTCGGCAATAACCAGGAACCAATTCCTAATACACGCATTGAACTAGTAGAGTTATCAAATGGTTTGTTCTATTCAGCCACCACAGACAGCAGTGGTTTAGCTACAACCCAAGTCACATTCGGAATGTACCGAGCTAGAGTCTACAAAGACAATACTCTAATCAACGAGACAAACGTGCAAGTCTTTAGCAACAGCCAACAACAAATCCGATGCACACTATTCGGAATTCAACTTTCGGTGGCGGTTGTTGACTTCTTTGGCAATCCAATCTCAAACGCTAACGTCACATTAAATGGACCTGAAAAAATCTCGCAAGTTACTCAAAGCGATGGAAAAGCGACCTTCACCAACATCGTTGGCGGCAATATGCAGATAATTGCTCAAGCTTCAGGAACAAAAGATGCCTACCAGGCAATGACATTAACAATTAACCAGCCAACTTCTGTGCAAGTAAAAATAGACCGGTACATTGCTTTGGGGTCAATGTTAATACCAGCAAGTGCAGTTATCACTATGGTAATCATACTTTTAGCGATAATCTTGTTTGCTATGTTAGAAATATATAGGCGAAGAAGAGTTAAAGATACAACTTCCACCTAAATTTCTCCCTTTAATAGAAAAAAGTTTATATTATAATCAAATTACATAAGAAAGTCTAAAGACTAATCAAATAAACACATTTTGAATTGACAATTGAGGTGTATTGTTGGCTCAATCAAAAGCTTGTTCTCCAGCGTGCCAATCTTTTAAGTGCGCAAAAAACTCTCTGTTATTTAGGCGAGACTCTATTTGGTGTAGAGAAACCGAGGAGCAATGCAACGTCGCAAAATGCACTTATTCAATGTGCATGAAAAGACGTTTGCTGCCTGAAGCGGTTTGCGGCGAAACCATAAAACGCAAGACTGTTGAGAAAGACGTTGATGATTTCTTCGACGACTCAGTGAAGCTTAAAGGAAAGGCGTTGCGTAAACTCGGAGACCAAGAATTCTATTAAATTAAAATAAAAGGCTGTAACAAAAAATTATCGAGTAAAAAACAGCAAGTTCTTCTAATCTATTTTGATTTAACCCGTTTTACTACTGGTGGCTTAACCTTCTTGAGAATCCTGTATCCACAAATGATGCATTTGGTTTCTCCGCCACGTAACTCTAATTCTTCAGATGGCACTCTTGAGCCACATCTCATGCATTCATAAACAATTCCTGATTTTTCCATTGAGAACGCCTGTCCTACAAAGAAAAGCATTTTACTTTTAAACATTTCCAATACTTGGCGATAATGAGGATGGTTAGTTGAGAAAACGACTCCGAGACAAGCTTTCAGTGGCTCTTCCGCTAGAAGAATTAGGTAAAGTTTACAATTCCTTTGATGTAATAGGCGATATTGCAATCATTAAAATTAATGCTCTTCAAAATGCCGAAGAAATTGCAAATCAAATAATGGCTTGTCAAAAAAACATTAAAACTGTTCTCACCCCAACCACTAGTATCACGGGAGATTTCAGAGTTAGAGAACTCAAATACTTAGCGGGTGAAATCAAAACAGTTACATGCCATAAGGAATCGGGATGTTCCTTCAAAGTTGATGTTCAAAAATGCTATTTTTCACCTAGACTTTCGTTTGAACACTCTCGAGTTGCAAAGCTTGTTGAGTCTGGGGAGACAGTTGTTAACATGTTTGCGGGCGTCGGCTGTTTTAGTATTTTTATCGCTAAAACTGCAAGCCAAACCAGGGTTTACTCGATTGATGTTAACCCAGCTGCATTTCAATGCATGGAAGAAAATGTAAGAATGAACGAAGTTGAGGAATCTGTTTTTCCAATACTCGGCGATGCAAAAGACATTATTAATTCAAAACTGCACGGAGTGGCTGATCGCGTTCTAATGCCATTACCCGAAATAGCCCTCGAATACCTACCTTGCGCACTTTCGACGCTCAAACAAACAGGCGGGTGGATTCACTACTACGATTTTCAACATGCGCCGGGAAAAGAAAATCCTACAGAGAAAACCAAACTCAAAGTTGCTGAAAAACTCGATTGCTTAGGTGTAAATTATGTGTTTGCTAATTCGAGGGTTATGCGTCCAACGGGTCCAAACTGGTACCAAACCGTTGTGGACATAAAGGTAGAAACGTTGCCGAACAAGTTTTAATAACTCAACGTTAACTATCTATTTCGTGGTATTCACATGAAATTAAAATTAATGGAAATCCTTGCTTGCCCAATCGATAAGTACCATCCTTTGGAGCTTCACGTTTTCGAAGAAAAAGACGAAATAGTGGAAGGATTAATCGTTTGCCCAAAATGCCTACGCTGGTACCCAATTCGCGACGAAATCCCAGAAATGCTACCTGATGAGTTGCGCAAAGAAGCTGAGGATTTACCTTTTTTGAAGAAGTGGAAGGAAAAAGCGCCTCAGAAAATCGTTTCTGAAGGCAAGCCCTTCAACCTTAAATAACTTTTTTTTAACTTTTTAATTGTATTGCCATATTTTTTGCAGAAGACTGCATCGCGGCTCCAGCTACTTCTAGAGCTCTCACACCATCCTCGCCTGTTACAAGAGGCTTCTTTTTCTCCACTATGCAGTCAACGAAATGTTGAAGTTCTGCTTTCAAGGGTTCTTGGAAAGGATATCTGGGTTGAATTGATTCTTTTTGCTGCTCGATCCATAGATCCTGCGTTATATAATCCAGTCGCATTATAGCGTCGCTCCCCGTAACAGTTAAGGTTCGTGTTTTGTAGGGTGTAAGCCAATTTGATTCTATGAATGCGCTTTTGCCATCTTTGTAAGTTAGCATTATGTGAGCGTAGTCTTCGAATTTTTTGATACGCCTACTGCCCATCTTGGCGTAAACAGAAATGGGGTCCTCATTAGAAATGAAGCGCATAACATCAATGTCATGAATGGCTGTGTCTTTGACGACTCCCACGTCGCCTATGCGTTCTGGCCATTGCGAAACGCGTTTGGCGGTGGCGCAGACAAGCTCTCCGATTTTTTTGTTTTCAACCGATTGGCGAATAATCTGTAGGCCTGGTATGAACCGCATTAAAAACCCAACAGTCAAATGGAGACCATTCTCTTGTGCCGTTTGGACCAGTTTCTGGGCTTGCTGGGTGTTAGTTGCCATAGGTTTCTCTACCAAAACGTGTTTTCCAGCTTTAAGCGCTTTTAATGCTTCTTTAGCCAGAATCGTTGACCAAGTGCAAACGTTTACCGCCTCAATAGATGTGTCTTTTAGCATTTGCGTGCTGCTAGAGTAAGCTTTTACACCGTATTGTGCTGCCATGGTTTTGGCTCTTTCAGGATTAACATCACATATTGCAACAAGTTCAGTTGAGGGGAGTTCTTTGTAGACCCGTGCATGGTTTTTTCCCCATTGCCCTGTTCCGATTACTGCAACGCCAAGTTTCTTCAATTCTTATCAGTTCCTCTACCCAAACCACAGTATATGAAGCCTTCTGCCTCAACTTTTGAGGGTTCAAAAATACCAATTAAATCAACAATTACCGCAGGTGTTTTCATCAAGGCTTTTAATTTTTTCAGGTTCAAGTTTCTAAATTGTTCTTGCCCCGTCAATATTACAATGCAATCTGTGCCTTCTACTGCCTCATTAAGGCTGGTTTTCACAACTCGCCATTCCTGAGGCCCCATCTTCGAAATGGGGTCGTACAGGCTAGGTTTGGCTCCTTTTTGCTCAATAATTTTCACAAAAATGCCAGTAGCAGAAGCAGGGTTAGCTGTTCCTAAAACAGCAATTTTTGCTCTCCTTAACGGTTTTCCTGCGCTTCTTAGAGAATCCTGGGTTAAATTAACTGCGTGTTTAACCATGTTCTCGTTTATCTGCCTAGCCAATGCTGGAAGTTTGAGTTTAGCATTCAAGGTTTCTGCACTGTCAAGCAGCAAATAAGTTTCGTTCCTGTTTTCTTCTTCAACTATTGTAGGCCAAAAACTAGGGTCATTGAGTTCAAGCAGCTTTAGAATTTTAAAATAGTCGGTTTTTGCGATTTCACAGAAAACTGATAACTCGTTAGCTAATGCACGGTTTGCATCTTGTTTTGCTACAGTGAAAAGTACGGCAGTCTCCGCCATTTTTACGTCATTGATTTCTTTTACTTTTTTTGTAATTGTTTTCAGAATAGTTGATGCTGAGTTTAAGCTTGTTTGGTCGCTGGCTGCAATCTTTAATTCCAAGTTTGTAATTGAGCTGTCTGCCGAAAGAATTGGGTTGTAGACTAAACCAAAATCTTGCCCTGACTTAAACCCAGAGGTATTCTCAAGTGTTTCTTTCACTGTGCCTTCGGTAAAACCGATACCAGCAATACCGCCATAAATGACCAATACGCCTTTCTGAAGTGCTGCACCAACTTGTTTACAAGCACTTATTATTTGGGAGTAATCTGTTTTTTTCTGTTCATCAACTTTTGCTCCAATTGCTATAATGATGACGTCGCTTTGGGAAACAGCTTTTTTTCGTTCTATGCTAACACTAATTTGTCCTGAGTTCAGGTGGCTTTTGAGTTTAGCTTCAACTTGCGGTTCTGAAACTAGGTGTTTTTCCCTTCGCCACTTTTTTTATAACCGTTGGGTCAGCATCTGTGCAGATAACCCTAAAGCCTGCTTCGGCAAAGGCGTTGGCGTAGAGGATTCCTTTTTGCCCGCATCCGTTAACGCAAACAGTGAATTTTGAGCGTTTTTCATTGGTATCGATCTCTTCGGGTTTGAGCTTTAAAACTGGGGGCATAGACTGGTTCTCTCCAAAGTGTGGCTTTTAGGCTGGCTATATCTTTTCTAAGATTGTTTTGAGCTTTGATGTGTAGTTCTCTACTAGCTTTAATGCTGTTTCTTGGTTTTTCGCCTCAGCGTACAGCCTGAAAACTGGTTCAGTTCCGCTTGGCCGAATCAAAATTGCACTGTTATCGTTAAACCAAATTTTGACGCCGTCAATTGTGCTTACATTTTCGTTTTTAACTTGTTCAGAGATTTTTTGTTGCAGAAGATCTTTTTTGTTGTCTGGGCACTCGATTTTTGCTTTTTCAATGAAATACTGCGGTTGTTCAGCTACGAGTTGAGAAAGTGACTGTCCCGTTTCAGCCATGATGTTAAGCAGAAGCACAGTTGTCATTGCTCCATCACGAACGGCTTGGTGTGGACCATAGAATACTCCGCCGTTCTCTTCCCCTCCCAGATTAGCCCCTATCTCTTTCATTTTTTGCGAAACTGTTACGCTTCCGACCTTTGTCCAAACTAGTTCGCCTTTGTAAGTTTCAACAGTGTCTTTGATTAGGGTTGATGAGCTTACTGGTGTTACTATTTTTGCGCCGGGGTTTTTGAGTAAATAGTGTTTAATAATTACTGCAAAGGTTTTGTCTCCCCAATAAATCACGCCGTTTGCGTCAACAAAGATTGAGCGGTCTGCGTCGCCGTCAAAAGCCACCCCCATGTGTGCTCCGATGGCTTTCACGGTGGAAGCCAAAACACCCAGGCTTTCGGGTCTTGGCTCAGGCATTCTGCCTGGGAAGGTGCCGTCGATGTTAGCGTTAATGCTGGTTATTTTGCAGCCAAGTTCCCTTAGCAACGACGGCGCTGTGAGTCCACCTACACTATTGGCGGCGTCTACGACAACGTGAAAGTGTTGATTGGCTACTGTTGTTTTGTTAACGTGTTTTTTGATAGCTTGGATGTATTCATCATTGATTCCAGGCAACTCCCGTTTAGTACCCAGTTTGTCCCATGATGCATAGATGATTTTGTTATCAAAGTAAATGTTCTCTATCTCAACTTCTTGTTCATGTGAGGTTTCGATGCCGTCGCTCCAGATAACTTTAATTCCGTTGTATTCTGGCGGGTTATGGGAAGCGGTTATTATTACTCCTCCATCCATCTTGTGGTTTTTAACTGCAAACTGTAAGGAAGGTGTCGGTGCCATTCCGGCAAAAAACACGTTACATCCAGTAGCTGTCAATCCAGCAATTACTGCTTTAGCAAACATTGGACCGCTAGTTCTAGCATCATATCCTAAAAGTAAATTCCTTTCTTTTCCGAAAAAAGTTCCAATTGAAGCTCCGACTTTAATGGCCATTTCAGGAGTCAACTCAACGTTGACTAGGCCGCGGATTCCGTTTGTTCCAAAAAGTTTTTTTGTGCTCATGTAAATTCAACTCTGCATAGCTATTAACAGTTGAGTTTAGGTTTTAAAATGTTTCAGTTACTTCCTTTGCTGGACATACTACTTGACCATCATGCATATGAATGCTATCTTTAACCTTAGCGAGGTCGCCTACCACACATCCCTTTGGAAGTTTAACGTCTTTGCCTATTTTTGCTCCTTCACCAACTATGGCTCCGTTGAGGATGGCGCCGTCAGCTATGTGCGTTTCTGCAAAAATCACTGAATTTGAGATTTGCACATTTGCGCCGACTTTGACATTTTTACCTAGAATTGCATACGGTCCAATCACTGAGTTTTCTCCAACAAAGACTCCTGTATCCAAAGCAACAGGGCTTTTTATGTAAGGTTTAGTGTTTTCTTGGTTGGCGTTTTTTGCGATGGAATCGAGGACAGCTTTGTTCGCTTCCAAATATTCATGGGGCTTGCCAATATCTATCCATAACCCGTCGATGCAGTGACCACATAGTTTTCCTTCCACTGCCAACTTTGGGAAGACTTCTCGTTCGATAGAAACTGTTTTTCCTTCAGGAATGTATGTGAACACTTCTGGGCTTAGAACGTATGCACCTGCGTTAATGAGGTTGCTTGGTGCTTGACCTTTAGGTGGCTTCTCTACGAACCTTTTGATTGCATTGCCCTTTAGGTCTGCAACACCAAAACTGCATGGGTCCTCAACTTTGCATAGCGCAATTGTTGCTAATGCACCGGATTTTTTGTGTGCTTCAAGCAGTTCGCGGTAGTTAATGTCAGCGTATATGTCGCCGTTCAACATAATAAACGGCTTAACGTGACCAATCAGATTCTCTGCCTTCTTTAGTGCTCCTCCTGTTCCTAGGGGCATCTTAGGGGGGTCAACAGAAAATCGAACTCTTAAGCCGCATTTTGATGGTTTATGTTGCCGAATATAGAATTGAGTTAAGGCGTTGACGGCGAGAATTGCTTCGTCTACTCCACCTTCTACTAATCGCTCAAAAATCCATTGTAACAGTGGTTTGTTAACTATTGGGAAGAGCGTTTTGGGTCTGGAGCAACTTAGAGGGCGCAATCGTGTGGCGAAACCGCCTGCTAAAATCAACGCTTTCAGAGGAGTCACCTTGGGTATGAAGTAACCTATAGGTATGTTTTTATATAAACAATTATGGGTGCTTAACTATTCCCACTCGATAGTTGCAGGCGGTTTATGAGTAATATCATAAACTACTCGAGTAACTTGAGGAATCTCGTTTGTTATTCGCGTGGAAATCTTTTCCAGCACTGAGTAGGGAATCTTTGCGAAACTCGCGGTCATTGCTTCTCGGCTCTCCATAGCCCGAACAGCAACCACATAGCCGTAAGCCCGCGCATCACCCTTAACACCAGTAGCTTTCGTGTCTGTTAAGACAGCAAAGTACTGCCAAAGATTCTCCGCTAAATTATTCTTCTCGATTTCTTCACGCACGATTTTGTCGGCTTTCTTAGCAATAGTGACTTTTTCCTCATCTAAGTCGCCGATTATGCGCACTGCTAAGCCAGGTCCTGGAAACGGTTGGCGGTTCACGATTTCAGTGGGCAAATCAAGCATCCGTGCGACCTTGCGCACCTCATCTTTGTAGAGGTCGCGGAGTGGTTCAAGAATTTTCTTAAACTTTATTTTCTCTGGTAACCCGGCTACGTTGTGGTGGCTCTTAATTTTATCGGAACCTTTCCTGAAACCAGATTCAATCCTGTCTGGGTATATCGTTCCTTGGATTAAGTATTTGGCGCCTGATTCGTTGGCGATTTCTTCGAAAACTCTAATGAACTCTTCACCGATGACTTTACGCTTAGTTTCTGGCTCCACTACGCCTTCGAGCTTTGCCATGAAGCGGTCCTGTACGTTCGCCACAATGAATTTGATCGGATACTTTTGGAATGTTTCGCGTATTTGTTCCGGTTCGTCTTCTCGCATGAATCCATGGTCAACAAAAACGGCTGTTAACTTTTCTCCCAGTGCCTGGGCTGCAAGTGCAGTTGCGACACTTGAGTCTATGCCACCGCTTAATCCAATGATTGCTGTATTTCCACCAGTTTCGGTTTTTAGTTCTTTTACCATTTTTCCTATTAGGTCTTCCATCTGCCAGTTGGCTTGGCACTTGCACACTTGGAAGATGAAGTTCTGGAGCATTCGCATGCCGTTTTCCGTGTGTATAACTTCTGGATGCCATTGTAGGCCGTAGATTGGTTTTGTCTTGTGTCTGAAGGCGGCGACAGGGCAGTTTTCTGTGTGGGCTAACGATTCAAACTCTGGCGGGGGCGCAAAGACGGTGTCGCCGTGACTCATCCAAACCTGTTCCTTCTCACTTAACCCTTCCAATACACCGACTGGTTTATCGATTGCGACTTGGGCGATTCCGTATTCTTTGCAGGTTGCAGGTTCAACTTTGCTGCCAGTTAATTGAGCTAACAACTGGTGCCCGTAGCATAATCCCAGAATTGGCAGGTTCACTTCTAAGATGCATGGGTGAAGTTTTGGCGCGTTTGCCTCATAGACACTTGAGGGTCCGCCTGAAAATATTAATCCTTTAACGTTAAATTTTTGGTTAAGAGCCGCTACTTCTTCAGGAGAGGTGTCGTGGGGAACTATTTCTGAATAGACGCCGTGTTCTCTTATTCTTCTGGCGATTAGGTGGCAATATTGCCCGCCAAAGTCAAGAACAAGTATGGTGTCGTATTTTGTTTGCATTATGGTGGCTCAGAACTATTGGAGTTCAGCGTCTAATTTAAGATTACTATCTGTTTTCCGGTAAAGACAGCTGTTTTGGGGTTCTTTGCTGGCTTAATTGATTTTCATTGGTTAACTGAAATAACTAAAATTTTATTAACTTAAACAGACAATTATTAAAAGGCTGTTCCAAAAAACAAGACTTAACTGAAAGAACGTGCAGGACAAGATGATTATGGTATTAAATGAAACCGATGTAAAAATCCTAAAAGGCCTACTTGAGGACGCAAGGTTCTCAAGCAGACAAATAGCCAAAAACGTGGGTGTTTCAGTCGGAACCGTTTTATCTAGAATCAAAAAGATGGAAGAAGACGGCTTAATCAAAGGTTACTCAGTCATTTTGGATCATGAGAAACTCGGCTACCAACTTACGGTGGTTACAGAAATTACCGTTTCTAAAGGTAGGCTTGTGGAATCAGAGAATGAGATAGCCAAAATCCCAAACGTCTGCGGAGTCTACGACGTCACAGGTTTAACAGACGCCATTATCGTAGCCAAATTCAAAAGTCGCGAAGACTTAGGTGCCTTCACTAAAAAACTGCTCGCCCTACCATACATTGAACGCACAAACACCCACGTAGTTTTAACAACGGTGAAAGAAAACTTCCGCCTGTTATAATTGAGCTTTTTTAGTTTCT
Organism: Candidatus Bathyarchaeota archaeon; assembly: GCA_963708495.1. GTDB lineage: Archaea > Thermoproteota > Bathyarchaeia > Bathyarchaeales > Bathycorpusculaceae > Bathycorpusculum. The sequence continues at coordinate 114,277 of CAVPSS010000001.1, read as the reverse complement.
TCTTTAATTTTTGTTATTTCTCAAAGACTTACCTATAGATGTGCAGGGCTCTTTCGGTCAATTTGATTCTTTAAATAAGGAAAGGCCATTTGATTGCAGTATTTATTGCAAAAATACAAATAAACGGTTTAGGGTTTTGCTTTTTCTGGGTGGTGATTTTCGATTTTGTATTTTAGTTCAGGAGCTGCGATAGTTATTTTTGTTCCTGAAGGCACTGCTGATGTTATCCAGACGTTTCCGCCAATGACTACGTTGTCGCCTATTACTGTCTCAGCGCCAAGCAAAGTTGCGCCTGAATAGATTACAACATTGTTTCCAACGGTCGGGTGACGTTTGCGTCCTTTAATGATGTTTCCTTTCTCATCTTTTGGAAAACTCAATGCGCCAAGGGTTACGCCTTGGTAGAGTTTGACGTTATCGCCGATTTCTGCGGTTTCGCCAATGACGACGCCTGTGCCGTGGTCGATGAAAAAGTTTTTGCCGATTTTTGCGCCTGGGTGGATGTCTATGCCTGTTTGTGAGTGGATATGTTCGCTCATTATTCTTGGAATTAGGGGTACGCCACTTAGGTAGAGTTCATGGGCTATTCGATAAGTACTTATTGCCAATACGCAGGGGTAGCTTAAGATGACTTCCTCATTGCTTACCGCTGCGGGGTCACCGCTATAAGCTGCTTGAATGTCACCGCTTAACATTGAGCGGATTTCGGGCAGTTTCTCAAGAAGCTCCTTAACTACAAACTGGGAGCGTTTTTGGCATACGTCCTGTGGGCATTCACTGATTTTTCTGCAGATGTACTTGAGGCTTCTTTCAACCTCTTCAGTGAGCCTTGTATAAACCGATGTCAAGGTGGTGCCAAGCTGATATTTTATGTTGGCTTTAGTTATTTCTGAATCGCCCAAGTAACCTGGAAAAAGAACTGTGAATAAGTCTTCTAAAACTTCGATAACTACTATTTTCGATGGTAGGTCTCGTCCTTCAAGATGGTCCATGCCTCCGAATTTACGGTAACTATTCATAATTTCGTCCACTAGTTTTGGCACGCCGGTTTCAACCCAGTCTTGCTCTACTTTATCGTGGTTATGCATGAGTGTGGCCAGCATTCTTTCCGGGTTCCAGCAGTCATTATTCAATTTTTTGTCTTTGCATTCTTGGCACTCTTTGGGTATGGGCTGGTTTGGAGTTGTGGGCATCTTGTTTCACTTTTATTCAATTATGAGAAGGGGGAATATAAGAAAAGCGTCTTTTAAACATAGATTATATGTTGGTGGCTACGGGTGCAGTTGGTTCCTGAAAGAGCACGGTGCTTAGGTATCGTTCACCTGTGTCAGGAAGGATTACAACTATAAGCTTGCCCTTATTCTCTGGGCGTTTTGCTATTTCTATTGCTGCGTATGTTGCTGCACCAGAAGAAATACCGACAAGTAAGCCTTCTTTTTGTGCAAGTTGCCTTGCAGTTTGCACTGCATGATCGTCCGTAACTCTGAATATTTCATCCACCAGATCAAGTTTTAGTACATCAGGCTTGAAGCCGGCGCCTATGCCTTGGATTTTATGGGGTCCTTTCTGACCACCACTAAGGACTGGTGAGGCTTCAGGTTCCACAGCCACGGCTTTGAATTCTGGTTTTTGTGGTTTAATGAATTGGGCTATGCCGGTTATAGTTCCACCAGTTCCCACACCTGCAACAACGATGTCTACTTTTCCGTCAGTATCTTCCCATATTTCTGGTCCTGTGGTCTCTCTGTGGATTTTTGGATTAGCTAAGTTTTTGAATTGCTGAGGCATGAAGCTGTTAGGAGTGTCTTTTGTAAGTTCTTCGGCTTTTTTTATAGCGCCACCCATCCCATCTGATCCCAGGGTTAGAACGAGTTGTGCACCATACGCTTTGAGGAGATTTCGGCGCTCGATGCTCATGGTTTCGGGCATAGTTAAAATGAGTTTGTAACCTTTGACAGCTGCTGCCATCGCTAAGCCTATTCCTGTGTTGCCGCTTGTGGGTTCAATTAGGGTTGCGCCAGGTTTAATTATGCCCTGTTCTTCGGCTTCCGAAATCATTGATAGGCAGATTCGATCTTTGACGCTCCCGCCCGGATTTTTTGCTTCCAGTTTAGCTAATACTGTGGCGTTTGCGCCTTGGGTTAGTTTGTTTATTTGGACAAGGGGTGTTTTTCCGATTGTTTCTAGGACGTTTTTGTAAATTTTCAAGTTTAACACCTTATTGTTATAACAGTGTTATATGAGGTGTGATATAAGTTTTACCACAACCAAACGTAACTCTGCAAACAGTAATACAAACTAAACCTAAAACAATTACGGTAAAAGCAAAGTAAAGCCTTTAAATGTGCCCTGTTTCTATATTTCCGCTACACAGCGCGGAGGTCGCCCAGCATGGCCAAAGGCGTAGGACTGAGGCTCCTATCCCGCAGGGGTTCGTGGGTTCAAATCCCACCCTCCGCACCAACCACCTCCAAGTTTTCGAATAGAACAAAAGTAATATAACTGCTTTTAACACTTGACAATCGGCGAACTCTATGCCTATATCGGTTAGGTACCACTTTATTCAGCGTTTTGTTGTTTCTGCTCAAGAAGCATTCGACTGGTGCACGGACTTCAACTCACAAGACAACATGTTAATGGGCGACAAGATGGTTGAACGGCAAATAACCCACCTCGCCGACGGCGTATTAATCCTCAAAGATTCATTCAATAGTGTTACAGGGAAAATTGAGAAGCAGAAGCTCGTTCACCTCTACCCCGACCAATGCAGATGGACGTCAACTCATTTGACAGGTCCAAACAAGCACTCCCAATTCCTCTACAAGATTACCTCACAAAGCAAAAATGCTTCATTTTTAACCTTTAAAGCACTTCACCTTGAGTACAATCAAAAGGAGGATGCTAAATTGCTTGCCGAGCGATTGTGCAAAGAGGATGCTTACGCCTGGAAGCTCTTAGAAGGTGCAATGGTAGAAGATAAGAACCGCATTCAGAAAGCCCCGGACCTTGAGGGTCCGACAAAATAGTTTTCTCCGCTGGAACTTGTTTGTCAATCTTTTTGTTTTTTTATAAGTGGCTAGACTTCTCAGAAAAATGGGTAATGAAATGTTTGGTAAACTTGTTTTTCCATGGATTTGACTTTTTTTTTAAGTAACGGTTAAAAGCAAATGATGCACAGTGATAATTTAGCACCAAGAAAGGTTTGGTAACAATGTCTGCTAAAACCCAACAGAGAAAATTCATTTCAGTTGACCCAGGCAAATGCATTGGATGCGGAATCTGCGAGTATGCTTGCACCGTAGAAAAAGGTGAAAACACTTGGAATCCAATCCGTTCCAGAATTAGAGTAGTTCGCATGGCGCCAGTACTCAACTTTGCATTATCCTGCAGAGGATGCGAAGATGCAAAATGTGTAAAAGCATGTCCGGAACGGGCGCTCTCGCAGGCAGAAGATACAGGCTTGCTAATAATTGACGAAAATAAATGTAAAGGTTGTGACTGGTGTGTACAAGCCTGTGACCACGGGGGAATAACCATTCATGCCGATACAGGAAAGGCAATCGCATGCGACCTTTGTAAAGGTGAGCCAAAATGCCTTTCTTCTTGTCCCGAGGAAGCTTTAGCAATTGTGGGTTCAGACGAAGAAGCAGAAAAACGGTTTAACGATGCATTAGCAACGTTGTCACAACAAATTGATAGAATTACCCTCAGCATCAAAAATAAGGACTGGAAACCATTTCTGGCTATTGCAGAAAAACGTTCAGGTGTTATTACCGAAAAACTAGAAGCTTTGAACAAGAAAGCAAAGGTCAAAAAATAGAAAAATCCTCTTTTCTCATACTATCCTGTTTTCGTCAAAACCCCTTAGAAAACTATCTATATCTAGCCCGACTTTCTCGCCAACGTAACCACCTTCCAAAACAAAGAACGTAGGTTTTTTTAGTTTAGCAACTATTTTTCCAATTTCAAAGTAATCCTGCTCAACTAAACCTAAAGTTGCTAAGTCACCTTGATGAGTGTCAAAACCAGCGGAAACAGCAACTTCTTCGAACTTGGCCAAATCAATCTTGCCTAGCGCTTTGTTTAGTGTTTCTAAGTAACGTTGTCCGCCAAAATCGCCTGGCAACGCGAAATTTATACAGTTTCCTTCGGTGAAATCTCCTGTTCCAGGGTAATTAGCTGATTGATGCAGAGAAACATAGAAGACTTTTTCGTCTCCTTGAAAAATCTCTTGCGTGCCATTCCCGTGGTGTCCATCGATGTCCAAGATCAAAGTTCGTTTTCCTGATTCTCTTACAGCTATAGCGATATTGTTTAAGTAGCAAAATCCACGTGTTAAAACGCCCAAGGCGGCTCCGCTTCTTCCAACATGGTGTCCAGGTGGACGCATAAGTGAAAAACCATTAATTTTGCTGGCAAAAATTGCTCCGCCGACGGAGAGTCGGGCGAATTCGAAGATGTTATTATAAGCAGGTGTATCTGAATCTTCAACAAACCCTTTTTTTACATTAAAAAGGTAATCGGCGTCATGAATGCTTAAAATTTCCTCATCAGTTGCCGGCTTAGGCTCCAAAAACTCGTAGCCCTTAGACTGTAAAACATCGTGTGCGGCTTTTACTCTTTGGGGTCCCTCAACGTGCCAAGTGCCATAGCCTAAACATTTTTCTGAATAGACTATTTTTGTTTTCATCGAGTGCCCATCCGAGTGCCAATCCATTAGACAGATAAATACGCTTGCATTTAAAATATAACCTTAATCAGAATCTAACAACCTAAAGTAAATGGAGACTCAACGCGTGATTTCAGAAAATCCTTTCGACCAATTCCGACAAGAATGTCAAGCCTCATTAACTAACGCATTAAACAAAGTCTTGTCCGAAACACAAAAGCCAACCATTACACTAAATAAAACACCAAACATAGATTTCGGTCAATTAGCATCATCTCTCTGTTTTGAATTGGCAAAAAAACTTGGACAAAAACCACTTGCTTTAGCCAATCAATTGGTCGCAGCAATAGACAAATCAGAATTTAATCTGATCGAAAAGGTTGCACCTGCAGGTGCAGGTTACATAAATTTTCATGTTAACTTCGTTAAATTCTCGGCGTTAACTCTGGACTCCATTAGAAAGTTAGGTCTCGAATACGGCTTTGTCAAAACCAACATGCCAAAAAAAATAATTGTTGAACACACAAGCGTTAACCCGCTACATCCAATCCATATTGGACAAGCCCGAAACCCCATGTTGGGCGATGCATTAGCACGCATTCTCAAGTACAGGGGACATGAAGTCTCACGCCATTACTACATTGACGATGTGGGACGGCAATCATCGGTTGTGGCTTACGGTTACGCTAAACTTTGCAAACCAAAACCCACCGAGAAAGCGGACCTTTTCGTAGGAAAAATCTACACAGTAACTAGCTGCCTAGTTGAGATTAACCGCCTTAAAAAAGCACGTGAAAACGCAATCGTCGTTCCCAATGCAGATGACTTAGTGAAGGCAAACAAGGAAATTGACGAGTGGATGTCAATTGCAGAGGAACTTAAAGAAAAGCATCCTGTGCTCTTTGAGGCTTTGACAGCAAAAATTAACCAAGACCAAGACCCCGAAGAAGAAATTAAGCGCCTAAACTGCGCTTATGAAAACGGCGAATCTAACGCAAAACAGTTAATTCGGGAAGTAAGCGATTTGTGTCTTGAAGGCTTCCGCGAAACTATGAAACGGGTTGGTATAACTTATGACTCATGGGATTGGGAAAGCGATTTCGTGTGGGGTACACAAGTTAACGATGTTTTAGTCAAACTCCAGGCTTCACAATTTGTGTTCACTGAAAAGGGTGTGTTAGAATTTGACGCCGAAAAAGTCGTTCAAACCCTGAACTTGAAGGGTAAATTGGGTTTAAGCGAAAACAACGAAGTTCCCCCTTTGACGCTTGGACGAGCCGACGGCACAACACTTTACACCACTCGCGATATCGCTTACACAATCTGGAAGTTTAAGCAAACACAAAAAGTCATAAATGTGATCGGTATGGAACAGTCTTTGGCTCAGTTGCAGCTAAGAATAGCGCTGTATGCAATGGGTCACGCTGAATACGCCGAAAATCTGGTGCATTTTGCCTATAACTTAGTTACTTTGCCGGGTTACAAGATGAGCAGCAGAAGAGGTCACTACATAACCTTCGATGATGTTTTAACCGAAGCGGTCCAAAGGGCTTACGAAGAAGTTTCGAAACGCTCACCCTTGCTTTCAGAAGAGGAAAAACACAAAATCGCGGATTTTGTGGGTTTAGGAGCGGTTCGGTACGCTCTTATAGATGTTGATCCTTCCAAAACAGTGGTTTTTACATGGGATCGCGTGCTGAATTTTGAGACTAACAGTGCACCTTATGTTCAGTATACACATGCAAGAGCCTGCAGCATCATTCGAAAGGCAGCCCGTGAACCCGAAAACCCATCATTTGAATTGCTCACAGAGAAGCTGGAGCGCGAACTCATCTTAAACCTTGCCAGTTTTCCAGATATATTTGTCGAAGCCACAGAATACCTTAAACCAAATATGATAGCCGACTACACCAACGTTTTAGCCGACAAATTCAACACATTCTACAACGCATTGCCAGTGATAAAGGCTGATACCCAAGAACTCAGCGACGCACGAATTGCTTTGACAACAGCTATTCAAATCGTTATGCACAATGCTCTGGACCTCATAGGTGTTGTTGCACCAGAAAAAATGTAGCTGCAGACTAATAGAAACTGATATTTTTTGGTATTTGCCTTTTTTTGAAATTCTATTATCTAAAACCAACCCAATTCGCTAAGCTCCCAAGAAAAGAAAGACAGATCACTTCGAATAGTTCCCTCTGAAAAGGAAATCAATCAAGTCTGGGAAAACAACAGACTACTTTTGGCTAAAAATAAAGAAAAAACAAACTAGGCAACTGACTCCGTAGGTTGAACTGGGGTTGGGGGCACTTCTTCGTCTTCTTCTATTTCAACGCTTTCTTCACCAACGCCCCGCAAAACATATGCAATAACCAACGAAACCATGGCTAAAAACAGATACGGAAACACACTCGCCAAAATCGAAAGCACAACATAATCCATTGGTGGTGTTGCTGTTGCATTGACTATTTGGATAAGACGGTATGTCACAATGACTAATATAACCGCAAATACTGCGGATACTGCTGCAAAAAAGGAGGCAGCCTTACTGACGATTTTCAAGGTGTTCATGAGTATGTACTGTCCTCTTTGTAATGTTCCATTGTCTCTCTTTAATTTATGCCCTAATTGTCTAATAGTGAGATCTAGATAACTTGCCCGCACTAACAGATTTTCGCTTATTGAGGTAGATTTTTTAGAAATGAACCAGTAATGACCTGTAAAATCATGGTCGATAGGTATGAGGCGGTGCTGGGTAATATGCAAAAAAATCTTCAGCGTATCCTTAGTCTTCAATGCCCTCCTGACCATTGGCTGCATAAGCGGCATCCTGGCAGGCTTCTACTTGTACTACCACGATTGGCACCCGTTCTTCCCTTACCTTATTAGCGGCAACCTGTTTTGGGTCGCCATCACATCAGCCATCATAAACATTTTTCCAAGTGCTGGGCTTGGCCGCTCATTGCATACTGGTAGATTTCTGTTCCACCATTATTTCTATGGCTTCATGGTCCTGGTTTGCGCCGTCGTATACATTGTATTTATTACGCCCATTTCCTTGTTGACAATTTTTCTTGTGAATGACACAAGTGTCCAGGTTAATGTTGGCAGATTTTTTATTTTAGGAGGGTTGACACTTGTCTTAGATGATCTTCCAGATGTTCATACTAAGCTGGATTCAGGTTTAAATTGGCTAAAATATAAGGTTGGGCAAGGCGCTCGATTTGTTTCTGCGGTTCAATTGGTGGCGGGGACAGTTTCTCTCTACGTTTCCGCTTCTGTTACTCTTTCAGTTTACGCGACTCCCGAATACGTTACTGTCGCCAATCTATTGTTAATTGGTACGCTCTTCATCACAAGTATAACCTCATTTATTTTCGTGAGAAGACGTGTGTGGCAAAAGATTGCAGATTAAGTCGTAATCCCTTGTTGACCTATTATTGGTAGTTATTCTGGCAATAACAAATTTCATATACAAGCCCAATAATGTAAAACGAGGTGCACAATCATGAGTAGCGATTCATACTTCAGTAAGAAACTTGAACCAATCAAAGTTACAAAACAGAAACCAATTTCACAACTCCTCAAAGAAATGGGTAAAACTGCTTACCAAGGACGCAAACTAGGTGAAGCCGTCGACATTTGGGAAAACATGATAAAAGAAAAAGATACAGTTATCGCTTTGGGTTTTGCAGGCTCCATGAGCACGGCCGGGCAATGGACAATAATTAATTGGCTGATCGAAAACCGCTTCATAGATCTGTTGGTATCCACAGGGGCTAACGTCTCAGAAGACATAGTTGACGCCATGGGCTTAGGCTACTATCAAGGTAGTCATATAGTGAATGATGAACAGTTACTACACGACGATGTCAACCGATACTATGATGTCTACGGCAAAGAAACAGATTATCGTAAAATGGAAGAGGTCGTTACCGATTTCGTTATGACCTGCAAACAGGATTACAATTACACTTCCGCAGAGTTTCTCTTTTTGCTTGGCAAATATCTTGGCAAGAAAAATATACCCGCTATATCCGCGGTTGCTGCAGCAAATGGCGTTCCCATATTCAGCCCAGCCATGGTTGACAGCGCTTACGGAGAGACATTCCTCTTGGCCAAAAACCAAGGACACCACGTTGTTATTGACTCGGTTAAAGAATTCGAACAGTTCGTCAGCATAGGTACAAAAACCAAGGAAGTCGGCGTAGTCTACATCGGTGGTGGCGTTCCAAAAGACCTAACCCAACTCATCGCCATCTCAGTTTCACCTTTCACGTGTGATGAAGGAGTTAAAGGTAGAAAAGGCGGTTTACGTAAAGGGCTTCAAGAATACTATTACCCTCACAAGTACGCAATACAAATTACAACTGATTCACCACAATGGGGTGGCTTGTCTGGCTGTACATTGGAAGAGGCTATTAGCTGGGGTAAAATTAACAGCCAAACAGGCTCACGCGCAGTTGTTTACTGCGACGCAACAATCGCCTTACCACTAATTTGCCACGCACTAGCTGAGCGTGTACCTGAAAAACGGAAAGGGCCAGATATGAGCTGGCTATTCAAAGGCGTCCAATAAACGCCTTAATTGTTCATTTTTATTTCTTGTTTAATCTTGTGAGCAACGAGCTTGTCATTATTGGCATTATTATCGTGGCATCCCCTTCGATCATTATGCGTTTGGCTTTTTCGTTGATTTTTCCCCAGGAAACTGCTTCGCGGGGGCGTGCACCGCTAAGGCTCCCATCCCATTCGTCTGCCGTGGTGATGTAGACAACGTAGTCTAAGCCGTCTTTGAATTGATTCCACCAAATCGTGTGGTGCTTACTGATTCCACCACCGACTATGAGGGCGCCGCTTTTCTTCGCGTCAAAGACTATGTTGTTGAGGGCACCTTCGTCTTCTAGCAGGTTAATTCTAAAATCATTATGGTCTTGGCTGAAGAACCAGAGTTGGTAACCTACTGCGCCGTCTGTAATGCCCGGCACGAAGACTGGAATGTTGTGTTTGGCTGCCCAATAGAGAATTGAGGTCTCGTCGCAGCAGCGCAAACCGATTTCGCGGGTAAGCTCGCTTGTTGAAAGCTCCTTTTTTCCTTCATTGTACAGCTCTTCAAGTAACCCAATGATTTTCTTTTCTATAACTGTACCGTAACTGTCGTTTGGGACAAGTACGTTTCCAAGGCGGTTTACTCCCTCTTGGTGAAGTTTAGAATCATTCATAATGAAGCTACCTTTGTAGTAGTCTTTGTAACATCGTGCGACGTCGTGATCTAATGTTCCACAAGTGGTGATTATAATGTCGACGAGTCTGCGTTTAACGAGTTCCCTAATTACGCCGCGCGTTCCAGTGGCTACTATGTCGGCCGTGAATGAAAGGAATTTTACACATTCTTTGTCGTTGATCATTGCTTCCATTATGTTAACGCCTATGGCAAGTTTGCCCGCGGTGAAACCCCAAGCTGCTTCCATCTGCAAAACTAGCTCGTCAACCGATAATTCCTTTGAGAAATCGTAATCTTTTACGGGTACCTTATGCGGTGTTTCTTTGTTCATCCCTATTTTCTCCTACATCAACTTTGATACTGAAATTTGGAATAAATAGGTGTCGAAACGCGATGCTTAGTAGGCTAGGTAATCGATGATTCGCTGGTAAATGTCTTTATCCCTAGAGTCTTCATAGCCAGCGTAAATGCTTGGGTTATCGTTGATTTCTACTACTACATAGTCACCGTTGACTTCTTTGATGTCCACGCCATAGAGTCCTTTTCCAGCTATACTGCACGCTTTAAGTGCTACTTCACGGAGTCTTGTAGGCATGTCGCGTTTTTCTGAACTTACGGTTCTGCCCCAAACAACTGTTGGTTTACCCCGGAGTTTAGCGCCGTGTTTCCATTTGCCCTTTGGGATCATATATTTGCAGACATACAAAATATCGTTGTTTAGTACTCCTACTCTCCAATCAAAACCTGTTGGAGTGAATTTTTGAATAGCCAAAACATCGGACTTTTTGAAGAAACGTTTGGCGACGTCTCGGAAGCTTGTTTCGCAGGCAACCTTCTCAACATAACGTGAAAAGCTTGTGTAGGGAGCTTTAATGACTACGGGTTTACCTAGTTCATCGAAGATTTCGGTGATTTTTTTGTGATGTAAATCATCTTTGTTTAGAAAAACGGTTGGGATGCGCGGGACGTTGTATTTTTCGAAGAGTGCGTATTGATGGATTTTGTTGCCGCAGATTTTGATTGATTCGGGATCATCGATGACTTTTAAGCCAAATTCCCAAGCGGTTTTTGATACGATGTAGGAAGTGAAAAGGGGATCAGTGGTTGCCCTGATAAAAACTGCGTCGTAATTTGGAATATCTTCGATGTTTTCGCGGAAAAGAAAACTAAATTCGTTTCCTGATCTTTCGGCAGTCAGTTTAAAGTTTTGTAGTGCGGCTTCCTCTCTGTGGTCAGTGAAATTATATTTTTCAACAAAACAAGCGATCTTAGACACCGATATGTTCACCCTGCTGAGAAATCAGCATAATCTCCTTCGAGATTAACTCTAAATCATTTTTAGATAGCTCAGTTTCTTTCATTGGTTCAAGACCACACAGGAACGCTTTTCCTTCTGTTTTTTGAACATGAACTTTACAGATGGGAATCTTGAATAGTTCATAAACCTTTTCCGTGATAGAGCTAATTTGCTCATCCTCGATTTGGCATTTACCCAAAAACGATTTGACTGTAAACATTTCGCCAGTCAAAGGCTGAGCGCAAACGGTAAACTTGTAGTTCATCCCTAAACTCTTCAACGCCCGATACAATGCGCTCTTGTTCTTGGCAACTTCATAACCCTCATAAATGAATGGGTTAACTGCAAAAACTACGACTGGCAATTTGAGTTCAGTCATGATTTTCTTGACTGAATCAGTAACAAGGAATGGCAGAGTTGGTATTTTTGCTCTTTTCGCGCGCAATAGAAGAATTGGTGTTCTGCTTGAATCAATAATGTTTTCACATGATGGAATGACGTTGTTGCCTAAAACTTCCGCGTGTAGCGAAACGTAATAACCTGTTTTTAAGTACCGATATTCGTTATTGATGTTGATGGTGGTATCTTTAATCGATGATTCAAGAAACTGTGAAGGTTTTAGAGCTTTAAGCTCATCTGTAAGGTCGAAGTTAGAAACGACCAACACTCATAGTGCACCAGTCAATTAGGAGGCGTTATTCGTAGAGTTATATTTAAAATTAACTATACATAATAACAGCATCTTAAGTTAATGCTGAATAAAAAAAGAGGCAAAAGCAACGTATAAACCGCTTGAAGTGTTCGGACCAGAACATGAATACTCGCTTGTAAGCAAAGAACTAAACTCCGTTGCCAATTAGCGACAAAATCATCAAAGATTATTGTGGAAAAATAATAAACTTCATCGAGCTGCCCTCCTTCACATTTGGCAAAGAAATGCAGCTACATGTAATGGAAATTAAAGCCAACCAACCCATTCAAATCACCATTTGAATTTGAAGAAACCATGCAAAACGCTGTCTTAACCCTGAGCCAAATCGTGCAAAAATACGGTGCAATACTGCTTGGAACAGGAATGCATCCGCTCCTCAAACTGCAAGACACTTGCATTTGGCCTCATTACCACAAAAAAATTTACCAGCAATACGCGAAAAATATTCGACTTAAACCAGCATGGATGGCTAAACATCCAGAGCTTTCACCTGAATTTGCCTTTTCAAAAAGAAGCCGACGGCATCCAAACACATAACCAACTCGCTAACCTGTGCGCTTATTTGCCTGCAATCTCGGCTTCTTCACCAATTTATGAGGGTAAAAATGGTTCAGATATTGATAATCGCTTGCAATTCTATAAGGTAAACCAGAAGGAAATTCCATCGATAAGCGGAGACGTCATCCCTGAATATGTATCCTCACTTGGTCAGTATAAGCGAGATGTTATTGAGCGGTACTCGCAGGATTTAGCTAACGCAGGTGCAGACAAAACCTTGCTTCACCGAGAATGGGTTAACTCAAGAGGCGTAATTTTCCGCTTTGACCGCTGCGCCCTCGAAGTTCGGGTTATGGATGAGCAAGAATGCATAAAGTCGGATGTAGCTCTAGCTTGCTTTGTGCGTGCTGCACTTAGAGGGTTAAATGCTTCAGATGTTGAACTTTTGCCGCATGAAATTTTAGTTAATGACTTCAACAAGATCATTAAGGGTGGATTGAACGCAGAGGTCTCAAGTCCACATGGGAAAACAGCAAGACAAGTCTGCCAAATCTACCTCAAAATAGCTATGGAACATGCAACCGAAGACGAGAAAAAATATCTTTGGCTTGTTAAGAAGCGCATCGAAGAAGGCAACCTCTCAGAGCTCATACGTGAAAGAGTTTTGAGGCGGGCTCAGAAAACAAGTTTCGATCAATCTATCATTGATGTTTATTCAACTCTTATTAAGTGCCTCTTCGATAATCAACCATTACTCTAAAAGATTGGTGAAAAAATGCCTGAAGACAACAAAGGAACAACCTACTCATATGACGTATGTATGCGAATGTAAAAACATTTGCTGCCAAGACGCTAAGCCACCAGTAAGTGAGAGTCGAAAAAAAATAATTAAAGAGTATTTGCAAGAACAGAAAATAAACGTTGATTCGCCTTTCACAAAGGAAAACTACTCTTACCCATCAGTGGATGTGAGTCTTCTCTGCAAGTTTAACAGTAAAGAAACCCAGAAATGTGTTGTTCATTCAGTTAAGCCTGAAACATGTCGTGCTGGACCAATTACCTTCGACATTAATTTAAAGACCAAGAAAGTTGAGTATTTCTTAAAAAAATCAGAAATCTGCGCTTATGCAGGTGAACTATATAAGAATAAATCCGCATTCAAAGATCATTTTGAAGTCGCCAAGAAAGAAATTATGCGGCTAATCAAAGAATTGGATGCGAATGAGTTGCGGGAGCTTATGAAAATCAAAGAACCCCAAACATTCAAAGTTGGTGAAGAAGCTTTACCCTTTGAAGTGGTTAAGAAACTTGGTTTATAAAAAGCCAGAATCTCTTAGTTTAAGTGCTACGCCAATGTCACCTTTAAAATGAACTCTTCCTGTGAAGAAGGCTTTTTCGGCGCTTAATTTGCCGTTAACCATATCCATGAAATCGTTCTCGTTCATTTTCAACGTTAACGTGGGGGCTGCATGGGTTCCCTCGGTGACCTGAATTTTCTGGTCTTTTAATATAACCGTCCAGTTTCCACCTTCAGGTCCTGTTACATTTAATTGAGCTATGACGTTGATGCCTGCTGCTTTTTCTGGTTTAAACCTGGCAGGCAAGGCTTTTTCGAAGAACTCTCTGGGTGTATTTGTCTCCATGATCTCAGCCCGTTGATTTTCAAACATTTTACACAATTGTGTTATTGAACGTTTGGTAACTTACCTGAAGAGGTCTCTTTCTTTGGCTCTAGTTAGTGAAGTGGCTGACGCTTTATCGTCTTTTTGATAGTTGTATCCTCTGATGATAGCTGCTGGAATTCCTTCGTTGGCTTGACCAATTACAAGCTCTGCAGCTGAAGATAGTTCATCTGCGATAGCGGTTTGCTTTATTCTAAGCGTATAACCGAAGAGGTCTTTTTCGCCCCGTCTATCCCTTATTGGTTTAAATCCAGCTACACCTACCGCCACATTAATTTCGCCTAGCCTAAACGGCCTTCCATGAGTATCAGAAATAATAACGGCGACATCAGCGTCTGTTAAAAGTTTTATTTCTTTTCTTATGTTCTCTGCTGAAGCACTAGGGTTTTTTGGCAAGGGCACAACATTTCTGTCTCCTGAAACGTTGGATCGGTCAACTCCTGCGTTGGCACAAATTATGCCGCTGACCGTTTCAGTTATAATGCTGTTTTGACCAACGCGGACTATATCTTTAGTTTCTTGCAAAATCACTTCAACTAATGCGGGGTCTTTGTTGGTTTTTTGAGCTATTTCCTTTGCTTTCTCCGAGGGCTTAACTTTGTCTAGATCAATTACGTTTCCTTCTGCCTTCGAAACCACGACATGCGTAACCACAATAATGTCTTTTTCTTGGATTGGGATATTCTGTTTTTTTGCTGCTTCAACAATAAGTTTCCCTAAGTTGTCTCCTTTCTTAATTAACGGTAAATTTTCAACAGCGAATACTTGAACAGGATTCACGCATTTTGCCTCTTCTAAGGTTGCTAATTAAGCAATAGAACTTAAGTTTATCTCGAAAGAAGTTTGGAAATAAAGAAACTGAAAAAAGAATAGTTGGGGGACCTTAAAGGTCTCAATTGTTTTTTGCTTGTGCTATTTTAGTTTCTGAATTTCTGCAATTTCTGAAGCATCAGTTTGTCACCTTCGGCATCGCCTGCGCATGTTGCAATAATGCCGTCGACGAGTCCGACAAGTTTTGCTGCTTTCTCTTCAACTGTTTCCATAGTTGCAGCGGTAGGCCATCCGATCATTTTGACGGTTTCTACGTTTTTGGCTGTTCCAACTAGGAAGTATGCGAACAGTGGTTTGTTTAGTTTCTTACATTCAGCTGAGACTGCTTTGAGGGCTTCAAATGAATCATCGGTTAGCCTCATGAAGTACACGAAGTCCCATGGTTCACGTACCCGTTCCAGTGTCTCTTCAATTGAGCGTCGTGCTGTTAGTAAGCAACCGAGTTTTAGGTTTTTGGTTTTCACATCTGTGCGTATGAAGTCGCGTGCTTTCTCTGATGAAGGCAGCATCGTTATTGGTTGACCAAACTTTGGGTTGTCTCCCATTGTAACTGCTAAACCGTCTAATCCGATAATATCTGATGCTAGGGCTAAGCCTCCTACTTCAACTGGGCCTTTATACTTCAGAATGAAGATTGGGCAGACATATTTTTCGGGGTATTTGTATTTTAGTAAGCAGCTTACGACTACTCCGCTTGGAGCTGGGTAACCTGCTGCACCGTCAGTTACGTTCCATCCATCTACTAAGTCTTTGAGTTCATCTGCAAGCTTTAGGAATTTACGTGTTGGCACAAATTCATTTAGTATTTTCATGGAGATTTCATCTCAGCTTAATGGGTGAGATGTTTGGGTTAAAAAGGTTTTTGCATTCGATGAATTGAGTTTTTCAGTATAAGGTATTCTGGAGCAACATGTTTAAAAACAAGTGCTATTTAGCCGCATTTAGGTAAACTAAAGTCTTTTTGGCGCGTTCCATCTTGAATTTGGATAATCTGACGATTAGCATGATAGGCATAAGCCAATTTGTCGTAGGATTCGAATCGGAACGAACGTTAAGAAAGCGATCGACCTGCTTGGCAGCAAAATCATTCCACGGTTCAAGACTAAATTCGTAACGACGCGTTTTTCGCTTCAGCTAAGTATTTTTTAGCTACCATAGCAGATTCTTTTGGGTGTCAGAAGTAGCTGTTGCTAAATGTGTTTGACGGGTGCTTGGCGATTGGCTGTCTTTGCGATTGTTCCTGCTAAGAAGCTTGACGTTTCAAAGAGGAGACTTTCTTCAGTTCTTTTTCCTTCGGAGCGCAGGTCTTTGACGTTAGCTATGCTTGAGGATGTTTTGACCGCTCTGAAAGCCTCAGTTGTCGATGAGATTGTCATTGCAAGCGATGATCCAGTCATTCATGAGGTCGCGGACAGGTTTGGCGTTTCCTATTTTTCGGCAAGTGCAGTCGGCTTGAATATTGCTGTTGAGGAAGCCACTAACTGGTGCGTTAGGAAGCATGCGGATCGAGTGCCGTCCTCCCAGATGACATTCCTCTGATTTCTCCAAAATACATAAACCAAATAGTCGACTTTGGTTCTGCAGGTGAATCGGTCATTCTGTCCCCTTCGCTCAATGGAGGCACAAACACGCTTTTTGAGAATCCCCCAAAGTTGATATCCCCACTGTTTGGGGCTAACAGTTTTGTGCGGCATGTTCGTGAAGCCTTCAAAAAACATGTACGTTTAAGATTCTATTCTTCGGTTGGGGTTCTCATAGACATTGATTCGCAAGACGACCTAAATAAGTTTATTGAAATCGAAAATTTTACCAGAAGCAGAAAAGTCTTGGAGCAAATAGGCTACGTTCCAGTAAAACAAAATTCACAAATTACAAAGAAAATGTGAAGCGGCGCTGAAAAGTGAACATTTACAAACGACTGATAGTTCATAGATGGAACATGTCGAGAGAGTATATGTATTGAATGCTGTAGGGGTTTTAAGTGAGAAATAGGTGGCTGGTATACATTTTCAATGAAGCTTCAAAAAAGACAGTAATACTTATTTGCTGGAAAGATTAATTGGTTTTCTAGATGAAGATGGAGCGCAATTTATCAATGGAAAGAATTGACAAGATCATTGGCGAATATGTTAACGAGAAAGGCGTCTTGATCCAATTACTGCTAGAAATACAACATGAGTTGAGTTGGATACCAAAAGAAGCTGTTATGAGAATACACAAAAGGCTCAGAATTCCAGTAAGCGAAATTTATAGAGTTGCTAGTTTCTACACGGCTTTAAGTCTCAAGCCAAGAGGAAAGCACCTCGTTAGAGTTTGTGCTGGAACCGCCTGCTATGTACGGGGAGGAACCAGAATTTTGGATTCTGTCGAACAAACACTAACCATCAAGCCAGGTGAAACTACAAGTGACAAGAACTTTTCCCTTGAAACCGTTAACTGCCTAGGCTGCTGTGCCTTAGGGCCCGTAGTTGAAATTGACGGCCAATATCATGGAAAACTCTCTCCAGCAACCATAGGACAGCTATTGTCCAAATACACCTAATTGAGGAATAAACCAATGGAACGTTTAGACTCTGCGCTAATTTAGAAAAACTCCGTGATGAAATAATTGCAAAGGTAGACCCCCATAGACCATCTGTGACATTATGTATCAGTACGGGCTGTGAGGCTCTAGGCGCCAAAGCTGTATTGAAAGCTTTCAAAGACCAATTTGAGAAACAAGCTTTGGAAGGAGAGGTTGACCTCAAAGAGACCGGTTGTTTGGGCTTCTGCGAAAAAGGTCCCACGCGTTGTTGTTTACCCCGAAGACATAGCGTATTTCAAGGTTCAAGCTTCCGATGTTCCAGAGATTGTATCTACATCACTGCTGAAAAAAGAAGTAATCGAACGTTTACTTTACGCTGATCCCAACACGGGCGAAAAGGCGAAGCGCCTGAGCGATGTGCCCTTCTACAAATATCAATACAGGCTTCTAATGGAAACAATGCTATAATTGACCCAAAGAAAATAGAAGACTACATCGCAATCGATGGTTACAAAGCACTGGCCAAAGCGTTGTCCCAAATGAACCCTGAACAAGTCATGGAAGAAGTTAAGAAATCCAAGTTACGTGGTCGAGGCGGAGGAGGCTTCCCAACTTTCCAAAAATGGGAAACCACACGAAAGCACCTGAAGAACCCAAATATGTTATCGTTAACTGCGATGAAGGTGACCCTGGAGCTTCATGAACCGGGCTCTAATGGAAGGCAACCCTCACAGCGTTCTTGAAGGCTTATCATAGGCGCTTACGCGATTGGTTCTCATGAGGGCTTCATTTATGTTCGACAAGAATATCCGCTCGCAGTAGAAAACATGCAATTAGCCCTCGATCAAGCCGCAGAATATGGCCTCTGGGTAAAAATATTCTTGGTTCAGGGTTTGACTTTAAAGTCAAGATTCACAAAGGAGCTGGGGCCTTTGTTTCTGGCGAATCAAGTGCTCTTATGACAGCCATTGAAGGCAGAGTAGGCGAACCTAGACCCAAATATGTTCATACTGCAGAGAAAGGACTTTGGGATAAACCAACGTCTTGAATAACGTTGAAACTTAGGCAAACATCCCGCTTATTATAAACAATGGCGCTGAATGGTTCACCAAAATTGGCAAGCGAGAACAGCAAAGGCGCTAAAATTTTTGCCTTGGCAGGGAAAGTCAACAACACTGGCTTAGTGGAAGTCGCATTGGGTATGACCCTCAGGGAAATGATTTTCACTATCGGTGGCGGCATACAGAAAAGGGAAGAAATTCAAAGCTGTCGCAGGCGGTGGACCTTCAGGCGGAATGGTTCCTGATCAATATCTTGACACACCAGTTGACTTTGACGAACTCAAAAAATTAGGCGCCATTATGGGTTCTGGCGGCTTAATCGTTATGGATGAAGACACTTGCATGGTGGATGTTGCTAGAGTACTTCGTTAACTTCCTTTGCGACGAATCATGCGGCAAATGCGTTCCCTGCCGCGAAGGTCTCAAACAGGCAAGAAAAATACTAACAGATATTGTTTCAGGCAAAGGCAAAGAAGGCGATATCGAGAAGCTTCGGCAAATCGCTGAGGCTTCAAGTTGCTTCTGCATTATGTGCATTAGGGCAGACTTCTGCGAACCCGATGCTTACGACTCTGCGATACTTTGCCGACGAATATGAAGCACACATCAAGGAAAAACGATGTCCAGCATTATCCTGCAAACCGCTCATAAACTTCTATATTGACCCCACCAAATGCAACGCCTGCACTTTATGCGCCAGAAACTGCCCGGCCAAGCTATCGATGGAGCAGTCGGCAAAATTCACGTAATTGACCAGTCGAAATGCACTAAATGTGGCACTTGCTTTGATGCATGTACATTCAAGGCAGTTACGAAAATCTCTGGAAAACCTGTTCCACCCCAATCCCTGAGGAACAACGGATGAAAAAACCTGTCAAGAAGGCGAATTGACATGGAGGCAAAGCAAAATGGAAGCCAACCCGAAAGAAATCACATTGAAGATAGATGACCAAGAAGTAAAAGCCAAAGAAGGCACAACAATTCTTGAAGTAGCAAAGAGCATGGGCATAAACATTCCTACTCTCTGTTACCATAAAGCGCTCTCTTCGTTTGGATCTTGCCGATTATGCTCTGTAGAAATCGTTGATAAACGAGGAAGAAGCCGTATTGTTACCTCTTGCAACTACCCTGTTGAAGAAGGACTTAGTAGTTTACACTAAATCTGAAAAAACATTCAAACTTCGCAAACTATTACTGGACTTCTGCTTTGGCTCGAACTCCCAAAGTCCAAAAGATCACAAGAATTGGCCCGCTGAATACGGAATCGAAAAACCAAGTTTCTGGACGAGCCGACGAAAACGAAGACTGTATTCTTTGTGGGCTGTGCACTCGTGTCTGCGATGAACTCAGTCGGTGTACACGCCATTGACTTCGCCAAACGAGGCGTAGAGACGAGAAGTCACAACACCTTACCATGACTTTCTCAAACGACTGCATTGGCTGCGGCGCGTGCGCAACATTTGCCCAACAAAATCAAAGCGCTTACAATTGACAACTTATCCAACGCTGGAAGAAGATGGAAAAAAATAACCGAGCAATTCCTCGAAGGCACCTATGATGACGAACCTAGGCGTCTACAGTCAAATTTTGGCGGCTAAAAGCTCTATAGATGGACAGGACGGCGGAGTTGCAACCTCGCTGTTAGTGTCTGGCATGCAAAAGGGCATATTTGACACAGCCATCGTTGTGCAACGCACAGAAGGGTATCAAGCTGAAGCTGTAGTTGCTGAGAGTGTGGATGATATTATCAAAGGTAAAGCTACAAAGTACTTGCGAGTAAAAATGCTCTGGCTGCTGATTGATCTTGTTTGAAAGGGAAGAGGAAAATCGCAGTCGTCGGAACGCCATGCGAGGTCCGAGCTGTAAGAAAAATCCAGCAGGTGATGCTTGCTACTTTCCCTGATTTGCAGCCTACCATCGTGGGCTTGTTCTGTTTTGAGGCGTTCGATTATGATAAACTTAAGGTTGCTGTTCAACAACAGATGGGCGTCAACTTGGACAGAGCTGAGAAAACACAGATACACAAGGGCAAATTCATAGCCACTGTTGAGGGCAAAGAGTATGCTGTTGCAGTGAAGGATTTGAGTGCTGCTGAAGAGCACGGCTGCAACTTTTGCGATGACTTCACAAACAAATACGCAGATATATCTGTGGGATCCGTGGGAAGCCCCGAAGGATACTCAACCGTATATTGTACGTTCACGACGTAGGCGCAAAAACTTCTGGAAAACCTACAGCTTACAACAGCTGAAGTCCAACAAAAACGAAATCATAAAGCTGGCAACTTTTGAAACTAAACCGCGCAAAGAAAAGTTTTGCCGAAATAATTCAGCCACAAGCGCCAGCAAGCCTGCCCTGCGCTTAAAAACCTATAACCAATAATGGCTTGCCGCTTAAGATTTAAAATTTCAGAATGTCTTTGTTCCTTTTGTTCTTAGAGGAAACGTAAATTAATGTTGGCGAAAGAATCATTCTATGTTAGTTTGTGGTTGTATGAAAGTTGCTGTTTCTGGTAAAGGTGGCGTTGGCAAAACCCTCATTGCTGGCGGTTTAGCCCATGGCTTTGTTGAACGCGGCTTAAAAACTATGGCTATTGATGCTGATTCTTCTCCAAACCTGGCTTAACATTGGGTTTGTCACCGAGGAAACACGCAAAATAGTGCCTATTACAGAGAATAAGCAGCTAGTAGAATCTAAAACCAGCACTGGCTACTCTGGCGTTTATAACTTAAATTTCACTGTTGACGACATCGTAAGAGACTACTCCGTTTCCACTCCGCTTGGAGTAAACTTGATTGTTATGGGTACGGTGCAGGCGATGGGGCCGGTTGCATGTGTGCCCCAAACGCTGTCATCCGAGCTTTACTGCGGCACTTTGTTGTGGAACGGAATGAAGCTGTTGTTTTGGATTTGGAGGCAGGCGTAGAGCACATCGGCAGAGGCACTGCAAGACAAGTTGACGCATTACTCATTGTTGCAGACTCTAACCTGAAATCTCTGGAAATTGCTAAGCACATTCACGACTTGGCATCTGCAGCTGGAATGAAGCAATCTACCTCGTAGGCAACAGAGTCATGAACGACGCTCAAAAAGAAGCAATTCAAAGCATTGCAGACAAAAACGGGTTAACTTGCTTGCTTTTGTACCTTTTGACCAAAAGTAATTGAGGCCGACATGCTTGGCGAAACACCGCTTAAAAATAAAGAAATTGATGGCGGTTAAAACCATAGACAATATATGCGAGCTTTTGCTTAAGAAAACGCATAAACTTTGAGGTTATTTTGATATGAAAACTCTTGTTACTGTTGGTCGTGGCGGAACAGGAAAATCCAGTTTTACCGCTCTAATGGCTAAATGCTTCATTGAAGCAGGACAAGCACCTCTACTGTTGGTTGATGCTGACCCAGACCAGAACCTTGGCTGAAATGCTTGGAGTAGACCTAAAAGAAGCAGGAAAATCCACAATCGCTGACCTAATCGTGAGCACATTTATTGAAAAAGGCGGCACTACAGTCGGCGTTCCACCAACAGAACGCATTGAAAGCCGCATTTGGGAAAACGGTCTCTATGAAAGCAAAAACTTCGATTTTCTTGTCGGTGGGCACCAAATGGGTTGAAGGCTGCTACTGCATGCCAAACTCCGCACTAAAAGCCGCATTGGAATCGTTAACTAAAAACTACAAGTACGTACTCATTGATTCTCCAGCAGGACTTGAAAACCTGAACAGACGAATCACCTCAAACGTTAACGACATCTTTGATATTCTTGACCATTCAAAGAAATCACAAGACCATGTTAGAAGAGCAGTTCAAAATAGCCAAAGAAGTTGACATGAAATTCGAAAACTTTTACCTAGTTGGCGGTTACCGTTTTCCAGCAGAACTGGGAAAGCAAGCTGAAGCTGACTTGAAATTCAAATATTTAGGCAAAATCGAAGCTGACGAGCAACTTGATGATTTTGTTCTGAATGGAAAATCCCTGCTTGACTTGCCAAATGACAATAAAGCATATCTTTCAGTGAAGAATATCCTGAAAACCCTGGGTTATTTATAGCTACAATTGGGTTTTACACAATTTTTTCTTAAACCTTCCATTTCTATGACTACAACGTGACTTTTGCGTAAGAAATCTGGAAAGGTTTAAAAAGAATGTAATTGCGCATATGTTATAAACCTTTACTGAGGTTTCACATTTGACTAGTAAAAACGTCCATGTAAAAATTGACGAAATGAAGACCAATAGCGGTCTTATTAAAAATCTTGAATTATCCATTGGCAAAGTTATCAATGACAACTATACCGAGCCCATGGGTCCAACCCCAATGCCCTCCATGACCACCCTTCGGGATTGGGACATGAAACTTCTCAACAAGTACAAGCCCTTCTACATGCCCGACTGTGATCTCTGCTGTCTTTGCACTTTTGGCAAATGCGACTTGACCGCTGGAAAACGCGGCGCATGCGGCTTAGACATCGCAACCCAATCATCTCGTATTGTGATGTTAGCTTGTGCAATCGGAGCAGCATGTCACTCAGCTCACTCACGCCACCTTGTCCATCACTTAATTGAGAAATACGGTCGCAGATACCCCTTAGACATCGGCGGCTTAAACATTAAAGTTGAAGCACCAATCACACGCCTTGTTACAGGTATAAAACCTGAAACACTCGGCGATCTTGACGATGTTTTGTCTTATGTTGAAGAACAAATCACTCAAGTTCTTGCAGTAGGACACACAGGTCAAGAAGGTATGCAACTTAGACTTTGAATCCAAAGCAATGCATGTTGGCATGGGTGACCACGTAGGCATGGAAGTCGGTGACATCGCACAAATTTCAACCTTAGGCTATCCAAAAGCTGACCCAGAAGCCCCACTCGTCAAACTCGGCATCGGAAGTGTCGACAGAACAAAACCAGTTATTATGTGCATTGGTCACAACGTCGTTCCATCAGTCGGAATTATCGACTATGCAAAAGACAACAAAGTTGACGATAAAATCGAAATAGTCGGCTTATGCTGCACATCACACGACATGACACGATACTACAACCGCGCCAGAATTGTCGGTCCAATCAGCTGGGAACTCAGATTTATCCGGGCAGGATTAGCAGACGTAGTTGTACTCGACGAACAATGCATCCGAACAGACGTCTACGACGAAGCCAGTAAAGTTAACGCACCAGTAATCGCAGCCTCAGAAAAGAACTGCATGGGCTTCAAGAACCGCACAAACGATCCAGCAGACGAAATTGTCGCTGACCTCGTTAGCGGCAAAGTCAAAGGTGTACTTATTCTTGACCCTGAAAAAGTCGGCGAAGTAGCAGTCCGCGTTGCACAACAAGTCGCTCCAGTCCGCAAACGAAAGAACGTTCTTCCAAGCTTAGAGGAACTTACACAAATCGCAAAGACTTGCACACAATGCAAGCAAATGCCAACGCAACTGCCCACAAGACTACGCCATTCCAGTAGCAATGAAAGCAGCAGCACAAGGCGACCTAACCCTACTAACAGATCTCTATGAGACCTGTATCGGATGCGGAAGATGCGAAGAAGCATGCCCACAAAACATCATGATCCACAGCCTAATCATTAAAGCAGGCGAAAAAGCCATGCTCTGCGAAGATAACCTATGCCGCATTGGCAGAGGTGCAGTTTCAGACGTCGAAATCCGCAACGTCGGCAGCCCAATCGTCCTTGGAGAAATTCCAGGAATCGTTGCAATTGTTGGCTGCAGCAACTATCCAAAAGGCGGAAAGGATGTCTACGACATATGCAGAGAATTCGCAAGCAGACGATACATTGTTGTACTATCAGGATGCTCAGCCATGTCCGCAGGTAGCTACCGCAATAGTGAAGGCAAAACCATCTACGAAGAATTCCCAGGCGGATTCGAAGCTGGAGGAGTGCTAAACGTTGGCTCATGCGTTGCAAACAGTCACATTGCAGGTGCAGCAATCAAAGTAGCAAACATCTTCGCAAAACGCTCACTAAGAGGCAACTACGAAGAAATCGCAGATTACATCCACAACCGCTTAGGCGCAGTTGGCTTAGCTTGGGGTGCATACTCACAGAAAGCCGCAGCAATCGGCGCAGGATTCTGGCGCTTAGGTGTACCAGTCCTTGTCGGTCCTCACGGAGTCAAATACCGTCGTATGCTCCTTGGCAGAAAAGAAGATCCGTCAAGACTGGGAAGTTCTCGATGCACGCACAGGCGAAAAAGTTAACGTTGGACCTGCACCAGAACACCTCTTCAACATAGCGGAAACCAAAGAAGAATGTATGGTTGCAATCGCAAAACTCTGCATCAGACCCAACGACACATGGAAAGGACGCAGCATAAAACTTAGCCACTATGTTGACTTAAGCAAACGTTACCTCGGAGTCATGCCAAACGACCTACACCTGTATCGTGAGAACAATGGCTGATGTCCCAATGACTATGAAAGAGGAATTCGAGAAAATCTTAGAAGACAAACAACTGGAAAGAAACAGTAATTCCGGATCCAACCTTGCTTCCAAGAATGGTCCGTAAAATGAAGGAGTAAACGGAGGAAAAAACTATGTCCTGTGAACCATGGCAATGTGGAGAAATCGCAGCAACTAAAAAAGCAAACCCCATAAGTAAACCCGAGATAGCAGTGGCAATGATCAAAAAGAGCCCAACGTCCCCTTCTTATTGTGGGAAGCAACGCCACTGAAAGGTACATGGAAGGCAAACAACTAATCGAATACGTAATTGAATTCGCTAAAGCCTCTAAAGTACCCGTAGTCGCAACCGCCCATATGGTTGGTGAATTCATAAAACGCGGATACCAACCTGCAGCATTTATGAATGCGATGGAAATCGGTCAAAGAGTGGTTGATCCAGAATGGATGGGACTCGACGGCAAAGGACACCCAGACCTAGTTTTGTTGGTCGGGTTACCTTACTACGTTGAATCATTGATGCTCTCAGGAATGAAACACTTTGCACCAGACCAAAAAACCATGACTCTCGACAACCTATTCCACGTCCACGCAAGCTGGTCTTTCCCAAACGCAACCCTTGAAGAATGGGCTGCAAACCTCAAAGTAATGACAGAAAAATTTAATGGAGGAAATTAAAAATGTCTATGTTTAAAGATATACCTGTTGAAGTTGGCGTAATCTACGAAGGAGAACGTATTCGAAGAAATGATATGCAAGTAGAACTTGGCGGTCCTACAGTCAAGCAAAAGTTTGAACTTGCAAAAGTAAAACCCCTTGACCAGATCGAAGATGGAAAAATAACCATAATCGGTCCAGACCTAAAAGATATGAAAGAAGGTGGCGCGTTCCCGTTCGGTATCCTCGTTGAAGCAGCAGGCGCAAAACTCGACGCAGGTCTCGAAGGTGTAATTGAAAGACGAATCCATGGCTACCTGAACTACATCGAAGGTTTCATGCACTTAAACCAGCGTTACGACATTTGGATACGCATAGGCAAAAAATCTTTCCAAAAAGGCTTAAACAGCTTTGACGCAATTGGCAAAGTACTCTACCGACTATTCAAGAGCGAACTGCCAATTATTGAAAAAGTTCAAATTACCTTCATAACCGACCTTGCAAAACTAGAGGAAATGACACCTGAAGCAATCCAAGCATATGAATCGCGCGATGCAAAAGCCAGAGGTCTAAAAGACTCAGAAGTCGACACATTCTATGGTTGCGCACTCTGCCAGTCATTCGCACCAAGCCACGTCTGTGTCATCACACCACAAAGATACAGCAACTGTGGTGCAATAAGCTGGTTTGATGGCAAAGCTTCTGCAAGCATCGATCCTAAAGGACCAGTCTTCGCAATTCCAAGAGGCGAAATAATAAACGCAGACAAAGGCGAATTCAGCGGTGTCAACGATGCCGCCAAGAAACGCACCATGGGCGAAGTTAACCAAGTCTGGCTCTACACAGCATTCGATCACCCACACACTTCATGTGGATGCTTCGAAGCAGTAACCTTCTACATCCCAGAAGTCGACGGATTCGGCGTAGTCAACAGAAACTTCAAAGGCGCAACCGTAAACGGTTTACCATTCAGTACAGTAGCAGACTCCGCAGCAGGTGGACGCCAAATCGACGGATTCCACGGAATGTCCATCGAATACATGCGAAGCTCCAAATTCTTCGCTGCAGACGGCGGATGGAACAGAGTCGTTTGGGTGCCTAAAGAAGTTAAAGATAAAGTCAAAGACTTCATTCCAAAAGACGTCGTTGACAAAGTAGCCACAGAGGAAAATGCCAAAAACATTGATGAACTGAGAGCATTCCTCAAAGAAAAGAACCACCCAGTCGTTGCTAAATGGGAAACAGAAACCCTTGCAGCAGAAACAGCCGCAATCACCGTTAACGAAGAAGCAGCAGGCACGATGATGCCAGTTGCAACAGCAGGCTCACTTCCAATAATGGCCGGCGGATTCAAAATCATACTCAAAGACGCAAAGATTTACGCAAACAAAGTAATCATTACAACCGTTAAAGACAGCAAAGACAACAAAGACAAACGGTGATCTTCACGACTCACCATGACACAGACAAAAAGAAAGACGCTGAAGGACTACAGTTAAGCGATGACTTACTAGCAGCCCTAGAAAAATTCCAGACAATCGAGTTGGAAGACTTCCAGATAGACGCTAAAGAACTCGAAATCATCTTCGAAGCAGGCGCAGCGGGTCAATTAATGCCTAAATTAAAGCTTCCGGGCATCACAGGCGGAAAACCCACAAGCATTTTCCAAATTCCTTTCCTGCCACCAATCGAAACTTATCCAAACAAAATCGCTGAAGTAAAACTTGGGGCTACAAGAAGCGAAGGCGGCACACGCGGAAAGACGCTCACTATAGGCGGAGAAGTTTCTCCCGCTTTCTACACTTTTGAGCGGCCAATGCCACACAGACCAGTTATTACTTTAGACGTTTTCGACATGGAAGTTCCCCTTAGTAAAGCAGTCAAGATGCATGTTAAAGACGTGGTTGGTGACCCAGCAGCTTGGGCAAAACTTGCAGTCGACAAATTCGGTGCAGATATGGTTACTATGCATTTAATCAGTGTTGACCCACTTCTAAAAGATGCATCACCCAAAGCCGCATGCAAAACTATCGAGAAAGTCTTGCAAGCCGTAGATGTACCATTAGTAATCGGCGGATGCGGAGACCCAGTTAAAGACACAGCAGTTTTCGAAGAAGTATGTGCACAATTTCCAGGGGAACGCTTCCTAATCAGCTCAGTTACACGCGACATGGATGTCGAGAAATGTGCCAAATTCATCAAAAAAGCTGGCCACGCAATCCTCTCGTTTACACCCATGGACCTCAACTTGGCACGTGAGCTAAACAGACGCCTCTACGACTATGTTGGCAGAGAAGACATAATTATGGATTTAACTACCGCAGCACTCGGCTACGGTTTAGACTATGCATTTACCAACATGGAACGCGCACGCATGGGCGGCTTAATGGGCGATTCTGAACTAGCACACCCAATGTCCTCAGGCACAACTAACGCTTGGGCAGCAAGAGAAGCATGGCTAAAAATGTCAGCTGAATGGGAACCACGCGAACTCAGAGGTCCCCTTTGGGAAGTAACAACAGCCATAACTTTGTTGCTTGCAGGCGTAGATTTATTTATGATGATGCACCCGGCAGCCGTAAAAACACTCAAAGACGTCACAAATTACCTAACGAGCGCTAAGAAAGCAGACCCATCAAAATACGCAAACTGGGTCACGATAAAAGCTTAAGGAGACATGACTGATATGGCAGAAAAGAAAAAAGGCGGACTAAAAGAACTTAGCCCTATAACCATTTACAAGAGTTTGCCAAAAACTAACTGCAAAGAATGTGGTGTTGACAACTGCATGGCATTCGCCACAAAAATTGTCAACCGCGAGATCGAACTGGACAGCTGCAAACCACTTCTCAAACCAGAAAACGCCAAATCATACGCTGTACTCAAAGAACTCCTAAAACCTGCAGTCAAAGAAATCATCGTCGGCGTTGGAGACCAAGCAAAGAAAATCGGCGGCAAACTAGTCATGTACCGTCACGAATTCACATACAAGAACCCAACAGCCATAGCAATTGACGTAACCGACGAGATGTCCGATAGCGAAATCGTTACACGCGTCCAGAAAACAGATAACTTTACTTTCGAATACATCGGCAACACCCTAAAACTAGACTTGATAGCAGTCAGATGCACTTCCGGAGACGCAGACAAATTCAAAGCAGCAGTCAAAAAAGTTTCAGAAACCACAAAGTTACCAATGATACTATGTACCATGAACCCTACAATAGCTGAAGCAGGCTTAATGGCTGCCCCAAAAGCACGACCCCTCCTATACGCAGCAAACTCAACCAACTGGAAAGACATGGCAGAATTAGCCCTGATGTACAACTGTCCAATAGTTGCTTCTGCACCAAACGACCTAAACACACTAGTCTCATTAGCAAAAACACTGATGGCTTACGGCATAACCGAAATAGTCTTAGACCCCGGCACCTTCACAAACGAAGGCTTACCAGACACAATCAACAACTTTACCATGCTAAGAAGAGCAGCAACAAAAGCTGGAGACGAACTCGCAGGCTTACCTCTACTTGGCGTTCCAATGGTCGCTTGGGTAGACAAAGGCGACACAGCAGACGACCTAATCAAATGGCGGGAAGCCTACATAGCTTCCATGCTAATAGTTCGCTATGCAGACATACTCATTATGCACGGCAACGACGGATGGTCACTACTACCAATGACAGTGTTGCGCCAGAACATCTACACTGACCCACGCAAACCAGTCGCAGTCGCACCAGGACTCAAAATCTACGGCACACCAGATGAAAACTCACCAGTACTCTTCACATCAAACTTCGCTTTAACATACTACACAGTAGCATCAGACATCGAAAGCAACAAACTCAATGCTTACCTTATCGTCGTCGAAACAGAAGGCTCAGCAATCGACAGCGGAGTCGCAGGACGCAAACTAACAGCAGAACGAGTAGCAGACGCAATCAAAGCCTCAGGCATAGAACAAAAAGTCAAACACCGCAAAATCATCATTCCAGGCAAAGCCTCACGTATCAGCGGCGAAATCGAAGAACTAAGCGGCTGGAAAGTCCAAGTTGGACCACGCGACAGTTGCTGAGATACCTAAGTATCTCATAGAGAAATGGCAACCATAAGCCATCCACTCTTCCTATTTTATTTTTAATTTTTTGTTCATTTTGATTCTAAGTGATTCTTTTAAAACTCTTAATGGTTCTAGATTTTCGTGGGTCATACAATTGTACCTTTTGAAATTCCAGCCAATAATATTTAAAAGATCAAGAAATTTATTTGGATCTGTTTGGTTGGACGATTACTAAGTATCTTGGACCAACAGTCTACTATCTTGTAGGAACTGTCCCGTGGATGAAAAAACAATGAAGCCCATTTACCCTGGTGTGAACGGTGGGCTTTATGGCAAAAAGAATTCCTCTATGCCCGACATGGCTAGGCCGACAAACTACATCTCGGTGGAGTCGGTCGAGGAGTACAGCAAGAAGGTCGTGTCTTTGGGCGGCAAAATAGCGGCGTCAAAGATTGAGATTCCTAGTTTTGGCTGGTGGGCACTTGCGTTTGACCCAGAGGGCAACCATTTTGGCATATTAGAGTACATGCTAAAAGCCCTAATCTCTTCTTTTTTTAGCTTTTGTCTCCATTTCTAGTTCTTGTTGTTATCAATCTGTATTATGTCAAAAATCCCATGCTTTTTACTTAAATTTGTACTAAAAGCGTATAAACCCCTTCTTTACATCTATGAACATTTACTGCCGGAAGGGACTGAAAAATAGGCTGCGGTATCTTTGGAGCAATAAATTACGATAAACAACCCGTTTTTCCATATGTTTACTGGGGGTTACGTGCCCAAAACCATCGAGGTCACCAATCACACGGTTTCCTCACAAGCAACAACAACGAGTTTTTCACGTACAAAGCCTTAGATTTGGTTCCAAGGCTAAAAACAAGTGCCATACACGAATGGTTTGGGCGGCTACCCGGATCCATCGGAATCGGAAACGTACGATACACAACTTCAGGCAAATGTGACGATGTCTCCATAATAGATGGAACCCAACCAGTTGTCGCTTCAGTAGACGGAATAAAACTTGCCCTCTCCTTTAATGGCAACATCGTTAACACGTTGCCGCTCAAAAAAGAAATAAATCTAAACTTTTCCGATTTTCTCTACAACTGCGATTCTGATATCGTCTGCCACAAAATGCTCCTTGCCCTAAAACAGGGTCAAGACCTGCCATCAGCAGCCAGAACAGTCATGGAAAGTTTAGACGGCGCATTCTCAGTAATCGGTATAACAGGCGATGGCCAATTCTTCGCCTTCAAAGACCCGCACGGCATAAAACCCCTGTGCGCAGGGCATGACCCTGAAACCAAGACATTTGCTTTTTCCTCAGAAACCGTAAGCTTAGACATGAACAGTTTTGTGAGAGATTTCGAGTTAAAACCAGGCGAACTCGTGACGGTTTCAGAAAACGGCTTCAAACGCACCCAACTTATCGAGAAACCGCGTGAAGCCTTTTGCTGTTTTGAATACGCTTATTTTGCAAGACCCGACTCACGCTTTGACGGAAAATACGTCTATGAAATTCGAGAAGACTTCGGAAGAAACCTTGTTAAAGAGTTCCCTGAAATAGTCAAGGACGGCGACATCATCATGTCTGTTCCTGAAACCGGCGATGACTCAGCTATGGGAGTTCATGAAGCGTCGGGTTTACGTTGGGAACGTTTGTCAAGGCGCCACCGCTATGTAACTGAACGCGCTTTCATTCTGCTTAACAACGAACGTTACTCAACCATCGACAAGAAAATCAACATCTTAGGCAGCAAAGTTGAGGGCAAACGAGTAATAGTAACTGAAGACAGCGTTGTCCGGGGCGACACCACCAAAGTCATCATAGAAAAACTCCGCAAGGCAGGCGCTAAAAAAGTCTATTTATTTGTAACTTTCCCACGCATCATCGGACCCTGCTTCTACGGTATCGATATGTCAACTTATGGGCAACTCGTCGGTTCCCGACATAACGCCGAGGAAATCGCTAAAATCATCGGTGCAGACGCCGTATGCTACCAGTCCATTGAAGGATTAATTCGTGCCACTGGTCAAACCGAAGACCAGCTTTGTATGGCGTGCGTTACAGGCAAGTATCCGACGCCATGTGCACAGAAAATGGCGGACATAATGAAAAAACGGTTCCAAGAAGGTTACGAAGAAAAGACTAGAATCTACGAGTCCGAAGAAGTTCAGCCGTAATCGCTATTAAGCGTTCCCTCCACTGTCTAAGCTGATAGGTGTCTTTGGATGGAAAAAATCGGTGTCCTAGTTGTTTCTTATGGCGCACGGGAAGTCGCCATGGCGGATGCTCTTCTAAGAAGCAAAAAATACCAAGTGGAACTCTACGTCGCCGACAAACAATGCAATCCCTACAATGCTAAAAACGCCACAAAACACGTAGTCATCCCAACCCTGGACATAAACGAAATCTGCAAGTTCGCAGAGGCAAACAAAGACAAACTCGACTTTGTGATGGTGGGCTCTGAGAAACCGATAATCGAAGGAATCCGCGACCTCATCGAGAAACAAACAGGCATACCCGTAATCTGCCCTACCAAAGAATATGCGATAGAGGAGAGCAAAATTGCTCAGCGAATACTTTTTGAGGAGATTGCACCAGAAGCAAACCCGCGTTTCAAAATTTTCGATCCTGCTGATTACAAAGGTAAAGGTGTTCAAAGTGAAGTTTACAAGTGGCTGGATGAATTGGACAACCAAGCTGTTGTTAAACCCGATAAGCCTGCGTTGGGCAAAGGCGTAGGAGTTTGGGGCGACCACTTTGCAAATCGGGAACAACTTTTTGAGCATTTCATGTCCAACTTCAAATATGGCTCAGTTATTATTGAAGAAAAAATTGATGGAGAAGAATCCAGTTGCATGGGATTCTGCGACGGCAAACACTTTATTCCCCTGCCTGACACCCGCGACTACAAACGCGCCTTCGACGACGACAAGGGGCCCAACACTGGTGGTATGGGCTCCTACAAAGACGTCGCCGATTACCTGCCATTCCTCACTGCCTCGGAACGCGAACAAGAACTTGCATTAGCTGACAAAGTTTTCAGTGGATGGAAAACAAAAATCAAAGACGACACGGCGCTAAGAGGAGTCCCACTGTACCTTGCCTTCATGCACACGGGCAGGGGCATCAAAATCCTCGAAATCAACAGTCGCCCAGGCGACCCCGAAATCATGAACCTTCTCCCCATCATAAAAGACGACTTCGTTGACGTCTGCCTCAAAATGGTCAATGGAAACCTAAACGGCGTTGCAATGGAGAAATCGGCAACGGTATTAACTTACAAGGTCCCAGCAGATTATGGCGGATATGCCGATGCGTTCCCAGACAAAGTCGGATAAACAAGCCGTCAACACACCAGTTGACCTTACCAAGGCTGAAGCACTTGCCAAAAAATTCGGCGATAAAATCCGCATTTACCCTGGCTCCATGGAACTACGTGACGGCAAAAACTATGCTCTCAAATCCCGGGCAATAGGAATCCTAGGCATCGGCGATAGCATCGAGGAAGCACGTCAAATCAGCCAGGAAGGAGCCAAAGCAATCATTGGCGGTGCACTCTGGAACCGAACCGATGTTGCCTCAAAACAACATATCGCCAAAAGCATCAGCCACATGGAGCAGTTGAGGCAGAAACCTTGAAGCGCGTCTTTGTTTCCGACTGCGAAGGACCAATATCCAAAAATGATAATGCCTTCGAGTTAGCAGAGAACTTTATTCCAAACGGCGACAAATTCTTCACTAACATAAGCCTCTACGATGATGTCTTGGCAGATGCGCTGAAGAAACCTGGTTATAATGCGGGCAGCACTCTCAAGTTGATTTTACCCTTCTTCAAAGCGTACGGCATAACGGACAGCCAGATGGAAGATTTCTCCGCCAGAAATATTGTTCTAATCGCCAACAGCAAAGCTACACTAAACTATATACAAAGAATTGCTAATTCCTTCATCATTAGTACCAGTTACGAACACTACATCAAAGCCCTCTGCAAAACAGTTGATTTTCCTTACAAAAACACATACTGTACAAAAGTAAAACTCGACAAATGTCCTATCACACCCCAAGAAAAAGAACGCCTAAGAGAGATCGCGCAAGAAATCGCGCAAATGCCCCTAATCGACATTCCCCCAAACGCAAAAACCCTTAAAGATTTTTCAAACCGCGACCAAACCCTTATCCAGCGGTTAGATGAGGTTTTCTGGAGCTTAATTCCCAAGATGTTTGTTGGCAAGTTTCTCACCGACGTAGTTACCGTTGGTGGGGAACAGAAAGCCGAAGCCATACGCGATATAGTCAAACGTTTAGGCACTGAGCTAGAGGATGTGATGTATGTGGGCGATAGCATAACTGATGTGGAAGCCTTCAAACTGGTACGTACCAACGGGGGCTTGGCGGTCTCTTTCAACGGAAACAGTTATGCAGTGAGGGAAACTGAGGTTGCTGTTCTGTCGGATAGTAACCTTGTTATGGCTGTGATAGCTGATTTGTTCTGCAAGTTAGGCAAAAAACAAAGCCTTAAAGTGCTCAGATCATGGAGTTATGACGTTCTTAACAAAAACAAGGTAGACGAAGCTTTACTAAAACAACTATCAACACTATACCCTGATGAATTGCCCAAAGTTCAAATAGTTACAGCCAAAAATATGGAATCACTAATAAAAGAGAGTAGCGAGTTTAGGAAGAAGGTTCGCGGAGTTGCCGTCGGGAGACTTGGATAAATGCCTAAAGCACAAATCGAAAACACTTATGCTGAAGCGTTCACGGGGATTTATTGTCGGGTAATCGTAACTGCGGACGATGAGCCAACTTTGCGCAAAGCCGCAGAAGATTCCACAGCGACGCCATCGGTGGTGATTGGCAGAACCGAAGGTGGTGTTGAAAAATACCTAACTCCTAGCGAAACACCCGACAAACGCATGGGCGCTATATTGCAGTTCTGGGGAGAAATAAACCCCAAAAAAACCTTCGAGGAATCGCTGAAAAAGTTTGAAACTGAACTCTCTTATCGCATCCGCCAAGATATTCTCGTTAAACCCTTCACAGCTATCTTTGATGCCATGCCCAGGGCTGAAGGCAAGTTGGATATGATGGAGAGAGTAGGGCATTGCGGCGACGGTTACGAATGGGTGGAGAAACGTTATGGCAGGGAAGTCATTGTTGTTCCTTTGATGGTTCCGGACTTTATCATCGAACACTATCTTGGTTACGCGAAGGGTGTTATGGGCGGCAATTTTTGGATAATGTGCAAATCAAAAGAAGCACTCAAAGAAGCGGGCGCTAAAGCAGTAAAAGCAATTCATAAAGTGTACGGGGTCGTGAACACTTTTGACATTTGTTCAGCTGGCTCCAAACCAGAAACGCATTTTCCCAAAATAGGACCTACCACAAACCACCTATACTGTCCATCGCTAAAATCGCGCTTAGGCAAAGAATCCAAGGTTCCAGAAGGCGTCGGTTACATAGCCGAAGTTGTCTTCGACGGCATTTCTTTGGATGCGGTTAAAGAAGCCACCAAAACAGGAATCAAAGCGATTTTAGAGGTTGATGGCGTTGTGCGAGTTTCAGCCGGTAATTACGGTGGCAAACTAGGCGAATACAAAATTCAATTAAAGGAGTTATTTCCATGACAAAATTTGATGTAATTGGTTTCGGAGCACTTAACGTTGATATGCTCTTCAAAGTTGAAAAATTTGCAACCGCTGTAAAAGAAAGCTTCATCGAAGATTACACTGAAGCCTGCGGTGGCTCAGCCGCAAACACGATTGTAGGGCTAGCTAGGCTTGGCTGCAAAGTTGGTTTCATAGGAAAAGTTGCCAGCGACCGAGAAGGCAAACTGCAGCTTGACTGCTTCAGAGCCGAAGGCGTTGACACCAGCGGAATCGTTGAGACAACAAAGGGCAGGAGTGGTTCAGTGATGGGTTTCGTGGATAGAACGGGCGCAAGAACCCTCTACATTAACTCGGGCGTTAACGACTTAATCGAGCCAAGAGAAATTAAATACGAATATATTTCCCAAACCAAACTTATCCACTTATCATCTTTTGTAGGTGAAAAATCGTTTCGAGCGCAAAAAAAACTCCTAAGTTCTTTGCCTGAAGGAGTTGAAATCAGCTTTGATCCGGGCTCTGTGTATGCACAAAAGGGTTTCGGAGTCATAGAGCCCATAATTAAAAACTCTCACGTTTTAATGCTTAACGAGGCTGAACTTGAATTACTAACAGGTGAAGACGACTTTCGCAAGGGCGCCGATTTCATGATTGGTATGGGCGTTAAGATTGTGGCAGTGAAGCTTGGCAGCAAAGGATGTTATGTTACTGATGGCCAAGAACATCTCACCGTGGAACCCTTCAAAGTTAAAGCACTCGATACCACAGGCGCAGGAGACGCTTTCAACGCGGGTTTCCTCTTCGGCTTAATCCACAAAAAAAGCCTCTATGAATGCGGTCAGCTGGGCAATTTTGTGGGCTCCCGAGGTGTATTGGCTATGGGTGCACGTACAGGCTTGCCCTACGCGAAGGATTTAGCTATATATCTTGGTTAGTTTGTCGATTATGCTTTGGAAGATTAGTTTTCCATCGCCATACTGAAGCATTTGTTGTTCGCGCGTCCAGGTGGGTTGTTGCCACCAAAACATAGCCCTCTCTGGATGTGGCATTAAACCGAAGATGTTTCCTTCTTTGTTGCAGATTCCAGCTATGTCGTAGAATGAACCGTTGGGACAAATTGGATACTTGCCCTCGGCGACCTTGCCATTTTTGTCGCAGTAACGGAACACCAACATGTCCTCATCGATGAGTTTCTTTAAGAGTGCCCGTTCTTGTTCTTTGGGAAAAAGTAGTCGTCCTTCTCCGTGTGCGATGGGTAAGCTGATTACTTTTTCAGCAGGAATTTTGGCTGTAAATAGGCATTTACCTTTGTTTTCTTGTTTGAGGTATGTCCATTGACATTTGAAGCCTGCAGGCTCATTGGTGGTCAATGTGGCTTCGGGGTAGGCGCTCATACCTTTGAAGCCTGGAAGCAAACCGTATTCAACGAGGATTTGGAAACCGTTACATATGCCTAAGATTGGTCTGCCTTCATCGATGAATTTTGCCATTTCTTTGGCGAGGTTGGCAGAGAGGTGCCTTGCAAAAATCACTCCTGAACGAACGTAATCACCGAACGAGAAGCCACCTGGAAAAACCAGAACACTGTAATCCAGCAGATTTCGGCGTTTTATCAACTCGTTAACATGGACAGATTCTGCTTGCACGCCAAGTTCTTGGAATGCCCGCTGTGTTTCAGCGTCGCAGTTGGTGCCGCCGACTCGCATTACGCATACTTTGATTTCTTCAATGTTCATTGTGGTGTCTCCTCTTGGTTTAGTGTTTTTTTCCAGCTGTGTCTTAGATTTTCAAGTGAAGCGTTAATTGCACTTTTTCCATTCAGTCCCGTGATGAATAGTTTTGGTTCTTTGGTTACTTTTCCAATTAAAGCGCAGTTCTTTCCTTTCATTAAAATCTCAAAATCTTTCTTGTCTGCTTCTGCAACTTCGATTAAAAAACGGCTGTTTGACTCTGAGAACAATAAAAAATCGCTTCGGGTCATCTCTTTGGCTGGCACTTTGCAAAGGTCAATTTCTAAGCCGTATCCGCTTGCAAACGCCATTTCAGCAGCTGCTACTGCTAAGCCGCCTTCCGAGAGGTCGTGGCATGATTTAACTAATCCTTCGTCAATGGTGTGGGTGACTGCTCTGAAGGTGCGTTTGGCTTTTGCTCCTTTTACTTTGGGTACATTTGCGCCAATGTAGCCTTTGAGTTTGTAGTATTCGGATCCGCCTAGCTCGTTGAATGTTTCGCCTATTATGTAGAGAAGGTTGCCGGGGGCTTTAAGTTCCATAGAGATTGTTGATTGAATGTTGGGAATTACGCCTACTGCAGTGATTAGCAGTGTGGGTGTTATTGGTCCAAGTGGCGATTCATTGTATAAGCTGTCTTTTCCTGAAATGAACGGCGCCTTAAACGCTATAGCGAAATCGTAGCATGCTTGACAGGCTCTAACAAGTGATCCCAATCGCTCTGGCTTCTCTGGGTTACCCCAAGTGAAATTGTCTAGAAGCGAAATTCTTCTTCCGCCTACTGCAACGTTGTTGCGAATTGCCTCATCAATAGCTGAAGCTGCCATCCAATAAGCATCAATTTTACCATAATTCGGGTTCATTCCGCAAGAAATCACTACACCCTTCCATGAATCATCAAGCGGTTTTAGCACGGCTGCATCGTTTGGACCTGCGTATTCGCCTTGTAAAGGTTTGAGGGTGGTGTTGCCTTTGACTTCATGGTCGTAGGTGCGAATGACGCTTTCTTTGCTAGCAATGTTTGGGGCTGCGAGTAGTTGAAGCAAGGTTTCAGTCAGGTTTGAGGGTTCCGGGAATTCTGGTTCGGTTAAGGTTGTTTTTTCGATAGTTGCAACTTTGCTGCTTGTGCATGGGTTGAAGAGGAAAGTCATGTCTATGTCGCTGACGGTTTCTCCGGTATGTGTGAGTTTAAGGTGTCTCTCAGGTGTCAGTGTTCCAATAGCGGTTGCAATAACATCTTCCCTTTCAAAAACTGCCATAACACGTTCCAGATTCTCGCAAGGCACAGTGATTAACATTCGTTCTTGAGATTCTGAGAGGTAAATTTCCCAAGGAGCCAAATCCGGATGCTTCAAAGGTACCTTGGCTAAGTCCACTGTGACTCCACAGTTAAAACGTTCTGCTGTTTCTCCAACTGCTGAAGATAAGCCTCCGCCGCCAATATCAGTCACGGCTGAAGCAAGTTGTAGATCTCGGATCTCTACTATTGCGCGTTTGACTTTTTCTTCTTCAATGGGGTCGGCAATTTGGACTGCTGGTCGCGAGACTGTTTCTGATTTCTCAGTTAATTCGGCTGATGCGAAGGTTACTCCGTGAATTCCGTCGCGTCCTGTTTTTCCACCTACCAAAACTACTAAATCGCCGACTTTAGCGTTCTTAGCATACTTGTTTAGAGGCAAAAGTCCGATGCAGCCGCAGTATACTGTGACGTTGCCTGTGTAGGATTCGTCGAAATATATTGCGCCGTTTACTGTTGGGATTCCCATATTGTTGCCGTAGGCGCTGATGCCTGCGGTAACACCCATGTAAACGTATTTTGGATGTTTGACTCCTGGCGGAAGCTTCTTGTAATCGTAATCTAAAGGACCGAAACCTAAAACGTCGGTGCAAGCGATTGGGTCAGCCCATACGCCAAGGATGTCGCGAATAACGCCGCCAACTCCTGTTGCTGCACCGCCAAATGGTTCAACCGCAGATGGATGATTGTGAGTTTCAACTTTTGCTGCTATGCCAAAACCTTTGTCAAACTTGATTATTCCGGCATTATCTTCAAATACACTCACACACCAAGGTGCTCTAATTTGTTTGGTAGCTTTGGCAATGTAGGTTTTAAAGAGGCTGTCAATTTCTTTGCCGTCGATTTGAATCTTTCCTTTGAAAGTTTTGTGGCAACAGTGTTCAGACCATGTTTGGCTAATGGTTTGTAGTTCTAAATCAGTTGGATTTCGGTTTTCTTCTTTAAAATAAGTTTGAATGTTGTATAGTTCTTGTTGACTAAAACCCAAAGATAATTCGCTGTTGATTTCAATAAGTTCCTCTGAAGTTGCTTTTGCAATGTCAACTTCTAGAACTGGGCTGTTTTTGCGTTGGGTGTAAAGGTTAGTGTTCATTTGGATTCAACGACGCTTATGGAGTAGTTGTCTTTGGTTGGATTTGCCAATAGGCGTTTGCTCATATCTTCTGCATTTGCTTTAGCTTCAATTAGCGTTGATGCGTCGAGGGTTACCGAGTAAACTTTGCTGACGTCCACCGTTTGAACCTTATAGCCTAGTTCTACAAGTAAACGTGCGGTTGTTTCGCCTTCCGGGTTGCTGTGTCCGGGTTTGAGGCTGACTTCAATTTTGGCAGCATATTTCATAAGCCTTTAAAATAAGCATCAGGATTTAAACGCTTTCGTCAAGAAGAAAGCAATATTTTACGTGAAAACCATGTGTTTGTTCTTGTAATCTATTTCGACGACTTTTTGTTTGTTGGTTATTTTGCCAATTATCTCCGGGTTCACGTCAGCCTGCTTTAGTGTGCTTAATGCTTTCTCGGTGTTTGCCTTGTCCGCCACGATGCCAAAGCCCCACCCCATGTTAAACGTTTTGAACATCTCCTCATCAGTTATGATTAATCCAAGTTCAGCCGCGGTTCTCTGGATTATACCAAAGATTGGATGCGGCTTGAAGTTGTTGAATTCAAAACCTATGCCTGGGGAGTAGTTGGCGAGGTTGTTGAATTTCAAGTAGGCATCGCCCGTTATGTGTACGACTCCTTTAATCTTGACTTCGCGAGCAAGTTTCAATAATGGTTTAACATAGATTTTCGTGGGCTCCAAAACCTCGAGAACCACTTCCCTGTCCAACCCTTCTGGAATGTCGTTTGGCAGGTATTTTCCGCCCCACTGTTTGAAGAGGATTTTTCTCGCGAGCGTGATAGCATTGCTGTGCAGGCCGCTGCTTGGTAAGCCTATTATTGAGTCGCCCGGTTTGATGTTTTCGCCTGTGATGATTTCTTTTCGTTCAACCGTGCCTACTGAGGCGACAACCATGTCGAACCCAAAGTTTTCGGCTAAGCCCTTGATTAGTTCGGCTACATCACCTGTTTCCCCGCCTGTAACGGGGCATTCGGATTCGTGGGCTCCTTGGATAACGCCTTTTAGCCATTCGTTTACTAGTGTGGGTTCGCTGGCTTGAGCATGAATGTTGTCCGCTATGGAAAGAGGTTTGGCGCCTGAACGAATTACATCATTAACAGCCATCGCAACTGCATCTACGCCTATTGTGTCATATTTTTGTGCCAGCTGCGCTACAAGAACTTTGGTGCCTACACCCTCGATGACTAAATCCAAAAAAGTGTTTTCGCCAATTGGAAAGATGTTCCCGTAGGGAAGATGCATTACGCCGCCAAAGAGGCTATGCTTGTAGGTTTCCTGAAGGGTTTTAAGTTGTTTTTTGGATTCTACGCGTTGTTTGCGGTTTACTCCTGCGTCGTCGTAAGTGTAGTTTTTGGACACGTGCCTGTTTCTCCTTGCACGCTAAATGTGTAGGTTTCTGTCTGATAACGATTTTGTTTGCAAAAACCCAAAAAGGTTTTTGTGCTCTAAAGGATTTATTAGCCATTGATCTGCGTGCAAACACCTCCTAAATACCACATCTACGTAGAATACATCGAACAGGACAAATCCGGAATCCGATTCAACGTTCCCCAAGAGGAACTCGTGCGTACCTTCTCCTCACCCTTCACTATTGGTCAACCTTTTTGGTTTTTGGGCAAACTTCTTAACCCTAATAAAGTTATTAAAGCCGTAATTTTCTGGTCCTACTTAACAGCAGACAAACTAATCCTGCCAAACCAAGAAAACCTCGTAGGCGCCAAAGACAAAAAATACGTCCTCGAAAACATACTCAAGAGTAAAGTCAAAGGCGCTTACCTGAGCACTGAAAAATTCTTGTCCCTAACCGAAAAAACCATGGCTCCCCCTCAACAGACAATGTCTAGTTCTGATGTTAGACGTAGGGTTTTCGTTGTCTGCGGCGCAGATAACGAGATGAAGCAAAGTGTCACTAACGCTTTGACTAAACTCAGGCTTGCACCGCTGGTTATTTGTGAAGAGCCAAGTCAAGGTAGAACAATCGTCGAACGCTTCCAAGAATATACCGACGTTGGTTTCGCCGTGGCTTTGCTTTCGCCTGATGATTCCGCTTACTTCAAGGATGAAACGCCCAAACGCAAGCTGAGACCTCGTCAAGACGTGATTTTTGAACTTGGTTTTCTGTTAGGAAAACTCGGCAAGAGTAACGTTCTTGTCTTCTTTAGAGAATGTGCAAACTTCGAAATTCCCACCGATTTTGAAGGCATTAAAGTTACAGCCTTCGATGACCGCGATAGCTGGAGGCTTGCCCTCCTACGTGAACTAACAAACTGCGGATACAACGTCGACGCTGATAGAATCTTAAAATAGATGGGGATAAAAGAATGGAACGTTTTCAACCTCTAATTTTTCTTATTTTGATTCCTATTAGCGATAGGATAGAAATAATCACTAAGAGCAGAACCATCAAAGTTGGTAACTCTGGAACTGTGGGTGAAGGCGAGTCTGTAGGCGATGGAGAAATTGACTGTTGAGCGGTATTTGCTCCAATGGCGTATATGTAGTAATCGTTTGAGCCTATGTAGACAACGCCGTTAGCAACAGATGTAAACGATTCCACGTCGGCGCCGGTCTTGTAGG
Source organism: Candidatus Bathyarchaeota archaeon (assembly GCA_963708495.1). Taxonomy (GTDB): domain Archaea; phylum Thermoproteota; class Bathyarchaeia; order Bathyarchaeales; family Bathycorpusculaceae; genus Bathycorpusculum. The sequence continues at coordinate 72,295 of CAVPSS010000001.1, read as the reverse complement.
ACCATATTTTTTCGCCGGTTTTAGCGTCCAAAGCGTAAACATAATCGTCTTTAGAGCCAATGTAAACCACGCCACTGGCGACAGCCGCGTAGGAGTCTATTGCGTCTCCTGTCTTGTAGCTCCACACCTTTTGGCCCGTTTCGGCCTTTAGAGCATAAACGTTGTGGTCGTCTGAGCCAAAATAAACAATGCCATCCGCAACCGCTGGTGATGACGTTACGTAACCGTTTGTCGTGAAGTTCCAAATTTTAGCACCATTATCTGCATTTAAAGCGTATAGGTTGTGGTCGTTTGAGCCAAAGTAAACTACACCGTCGACAACTGTAGGGGAAGAATACATAGAATCCTTCGGCTTAAAACTCCAGATTCTATTCCCTGTTGAGGCTTCCAAAGCGTAAACATAATCCCAAGAGGTCACGTAAACAACGCCATTAACCACGGCAGGCGAAGACCACACATAATTACTGGTCTGGAAGCTCCAGATTTTGCCACCATTTTCCGCATTCAGTGCATAGATATAATGGTCGTTTGAGCCGACATACACCACGCCATCAACAACGTTCGGCGAAGAATACACCTGATTGCCTGTTGTGTAATTCCATTTTAAGCTGCCCGCTTTGGCGTTTAAGGCGTAAACGTTGTTGTCAAGAGACCCAAAATAGACGACGTCGTTAGCAACCGCGGCAATAGATTTAATTGAATTACCCGCCATGAAGCTCCATATTTTGGAACCTGTGGCAGCATCCAAGGCATAGAAGGTGCGATCCTGCGAGCCGACATAGGCAACACCATTTACGACTGAGGGGGAAGAATATTCGACAGAATTGCCAGTTTTGAACTTCCATAGCGTTGTATTGGTTAATGGCCTCGTCGAGGTAGAGTAACCTGTGTGGGATGGGTCGTGATGAAACATAGACCACCAATCTACGACAGGTTGTTGAGCCTCTATTCCCGGGGTGCAGGCTAGCAACGCGGGCATAAGCAATAGTGCCAGTGTGATTGTGAGTTTTTTCTTGTTAATCCTTTCAGCTTCCTTCTCTAATTGGTTGGATAATCCAACCAGAATATATGTCTTCTCATAATTCAAGTGTATTTGGCTCAAAATTTAAAAATCAGCGGGTGAACACCCAAGGTCAGAAGGTAGAAGTTGTCGAGAGATACAGGATCCTAAAATGACCTCTTAGGTTTGATAGTAAAGTTTCTATATCAAATGAACTATCCCTATGCAATAGGCTATCCAGTGTAGCACGAAAAAGTTGCGGTTGTAGTCTAGTTCGGTAGGACTGCAGCTTCCCAAGCTGTCGACTCGGGTTCAAATCCCGGCAACCGCACTCTATTTTCTAAAAATAAAGGAAATAGGATCTTATCTGAGGTTACCAAATTCCTCTGATAGACGTATTTGTGCTTTCTAAACAACTTTATTGAATATTACAACAAGGGTTAAAATGGAACTTTCCCTATAGTACTAATTGGAGTTGAGGTTAACGGAAAGAAAAAGTTTCGATTGGTTTACTCAACGCAGTAGAACTAGGGGATTTGAGCTTGCCCATGACCAAATAACAAAAGCTTTCGAAACTGTAACTTGGCTGTATGAAGCAACCCAAAGTTTTGCAGAAAAGAACCATAAAGAAGCAAAAGAATACATTGAAAGCTTATACAAAACAGAAGAAGACGTTGACAGACTTAGAGCAGACGTTTTTATGGAGCTATCCAAAGGAACAGCTCTGGTAGCGGATTACCGAGAAGACCTATTACACGTTGTTAAACGAGCAGATACGCTGGCAGACCACACTAAAGATGCTGCAAGATGCCTCGAAATGCTATCTGAAGCAGATATGCCAAATGAGGTTACTGAAAAAATGGTTTTAATGACCCGAAAACTGGTAGATATTACTCAAATTCTAAGCGGTTGCATTGAAAAAATCTCTACAAACTCAAAGGAAGCCATAAACGATGCAAAAAAAGTTGAGCAAATAGAACACGCGATCGACGAGGAATACTTGAAAACCAAAATATTGTTCATTAAATACGGCGTAAACATGAACAGGGGTGCTATGGTGATACTTGATGACCTAATCGAGTTCATAGAACAAGCGGCAGATAATTGTGCTGACACAGCAGACTATATCCGAGTATTATCAAGCAGAGAATAAACAACCTGTCACTCTACTTGTGCTTTCTAGGCGGGAGCTTTTCTGGATCTACTTTGCCCATTTTATGTCATCTTGGAATTACTTACGTGTGTATATTCGCTTCTACTCGATTTGCTACATGCGCCAAATAAAATTTCTGAAGACCACTACAATATTATTGTTTTTGTCCGCATTCTGGGCAAAAATGCGCAGTAGAATCAATTCGAGTGCTGCATTTGGAGCAGATTTTTAGTACAATCGGTTGATGGAGCCTTGTGCCACAGAAATTGCAGTAGTTAGAAATCGCGGCCACTTGAGAGCTGCATTTTGGGCACTCTACACTTTGAGAATTAGTTGAAATGGCGATCATAATGAAGGCTGAAAAAATGTTCTAACACCACATTGTAGAAAGTAAAACGTTGGTTATTTTAGGATTTTGAAGATAACGTATCGGTCATTTGAGTAGATTAGCTGCAGGAGTTTGCTTTTGATCATTTGAGTGTCAAGTTTGTTTCGGTCGTAAACGATGAAACCTATTTGGTTTTCTTTGATGTAGTCGCTGAAACTGCGGGAAGACATCGTGAATTCAGCTGGTTTAGAGTTAAATAATTCTTGTAATGTATCCGGCGAGAGTTTTGGGAAACTGTTTTTTGACAAGGTTAGAACTTGGTAAGAACGCAAAGCCGTTTGGTTAATGCTTAGGTCATTGAATTGATACTGGAACCTAACCGCGTCAATCTGCCTGTTTGCCAATACGCCGATGTTACCCCAATCAGGTAAATCACTAAACTTAAACGCAAAAGCAATATCGTCTGCATCGTCGTAGATGCCGGTGTAATTATCTTTCAAATTTTTATTTCCAAAGCTGGCTACTGCCCAATTGGTTCCATCAGAAGTCAATATGGGTGAAGGAGCATCCCAGGGGTTAACCCAATCTAACAAACCGGGAATTTCAGCTTTTTCAAAGTGATACTTAAGGTCAAAGAAAGTGCTCAAATAAAGTGAAGCATTACCAATTTCGCTCTTTATTGGTGTTAACATCCAAGACACTTTGAGCGGATAACTTGTGTTTTCGACAACCACAGTCTTTGTTAAGACAACATTGTCGTTGGTGTAGATGTACTCGATCTTTTTTGGCATGCTTTGCTCATTAAAAATTATTTGTTTACTTAGGCTTGATAAGGGAAACTTGTAGTCAGTGCCGTTCACTGTATATGAGAGAAAATCTCCTGTTCCTGAAACGTAAGAAATCCTACTCCACACCTGATCAATAGAAACATAGTTTTCCTCAGCGATGTCGCCTTTCGCCTCATAAGCTCTAATTAGAGTATTTGGATGCTCAACTTCGTAAGATAAACCCAAAACTGACTCAGCAATTTCATTTCTCTGCACAGTGTGAGCAGTTTGTGCAATCACGCTCTTGCCAGAAAACTCTTGGAACCAAAAACCCGGAACCTCAGTCACTACAACTGTACTATTTTCAGGATAATTTGATCTTAACCAAACTCCAGCGTCATATGCTTTCAGATCGGTGGTTGAATAGTAAACGCTGGCTTCCATAATTTTTCCATAAACTACGTCCGAACGGTAAACCACCATTACAGACAACAAGACGATTATGGAGACTGTGACTATTTTCAACCAGTTTTTCTTAAAAATCCGTTTGTTTCTAAGGTAGAAAACTGAGGATTTATCAGTTATGAAAACAACGGAAATACTTGCAAGAATCGCAATCAAAGGCGTCAAGTAATAAATGAACCAATTGAAGGGCATATACAAACCAAAAAGATACGATTCAGCAAAGAATAGCGGTACAAAGAAACTAAGCATCAATGTTAAAAAAAGAACGAGCTTCTTTTGTTTTTTTAAGACATAATAAGAGACAACAATACCGCTTAACGCTAAGAAAAATATGAAGCCAAAATTAATCATGAACGCGCTAAAACTTGCAGCTGGAATCTGATACGCATAGGTTTTTACGGCGAAAAACACATATTCAATAACAATGTCAAGGTACCCAATCATGGCCTTTAAATAATATAGGAAAAACGCGATTCCTCCCCCTAAAAATAGTGCTAATACTACTTTTAGGTAGATGCCTTTGAATTTTATTAACATAAAAATCAATATGGGCGGCATTATGAAAATTGAAAGGAATGCAGCAAGCTGATGAGATAAAACAACCCCGAAAGCCGCTAAAAAAGTGACTACCAAGTATCCGAAACGCTCTGCTGCTAAGGGCGTATAAAGAAAAACCAAGACCATAAATGCTAAAGCTAAAACAGTGGTGTAACCACCGAATTGGTTAACCTCGTACATGGGAAAACACATCAACAGCAAAACAGCGGCGACAGCCCCAACTCGTCTGTCGAAAAATCTTCTACCTATCATATAGACAGAGAGAAACAAGAGCCAATCAACTATTACCGCTAAAGCTTTAACCAAAAAAATCATTTGCCCAATGTCAGTTGCTCCAGTGAGAGAAATAAACATTGCAAGCACAATCTGATAGAGCGGTGGAGTCCAACCCAAGTTTGCCAACGAAATTTTACCTGTATTTAAGAAAATTTGGGCTTTTTCCAAGTGAACCGCAGGGTCATTTCCTAAAACCACACCGTTCATTGAAATGAGCGTGAAGAAAATGCCGAAAATAAGCACCGAGAAAATGCTAACGAAGGCAACTTCAATTTTTTTCTCTTTACTCATAGTGCTTATTGATGCGAAGGTACTCACCCTTTTTCATTGAGGTTCCCATTTACTTTAAAGATTGCAACTTCACTGTTAATAAATACAAGGCTAAACGAGGGGTCCCTGAAAAATTTCGGGTACATTTCAGGAACACGACATGCAATGTAAGAAATATCCCAAGAGGTCAACGCTTTTTTGTAATCAAACACAATGAAGTCTTTGTTGTTTATTGGTGGAGGAACCTGAGAAAGTTCTGAAAGGTAAGTTTGAGTGTTTTCTTTTATGAGTTGGTCAAATGTTAGCTTACCTTGTTGGATTTTGTCTAATTGCGCATCGGAATATTGGTATACTCCCATAGAATAGCTAAAATCAATTTCACTTTTTGAATTAAGTTTGTAGGTTATATCAATCGGGCTAAACGCATTGTCAGGAAATGAAATTTTATATGGACTTGATTGAGGGCTTGAAAATATCAACTGCCCAATTGTTTTCATTCCCATATCTATAATCCCAATGTATGAGTGGTCGTCGCTTATTATTGGTTGAACAGTACCTTTTGTATCTAAATCAAACTGTAACGTGTCAAAAGTGACTGCGGGGTTATGGGTCCAGAGGCTTTCCGACATATTGGCAAAATACTGAAACATTTTAGTAGAGATTGCAGTAGAGTTAAGCGCTGAGTAAACAGTAATTTTTTGTGTGAAATTAAAGAGATTATTTCCATGCGTTACAATTATTGACTCTGAATTTGAAGTACTTGCAGTGGTCATTTCTGTAACAGGAAGGCTCGATAAATTAATAATCTCAACATCGGTTCCATTTCGTAAGGTCACGACAATTCCATTGTTGTCAAAGTCAAAGAATGAATATGGGAAATACTCGTTTCTAATTTTTGCCAAAAACTCTGGGTTATGTCTTGATAAGTAACCGCCATCTTCTCGAATCTGGAACCAACCGTTGTCAACTAAATAATCTGTGTCAAGCAGGTAGCTGGCATTTTTTGCAGGCGCTACCTCTCGGGCGCTGGTCATGTATTGGGGGTCAAGTGCACTCAAGGTTGGACGCTGAGCAAACCCTCCAAACCACCAACCGTACAGTGCGTCCGAAACAAACACTGAGTTGGCAGGAGTGTTTTGCTTAGACCAATTAATTGCTTCCCAACCTGGATTATTCATGACTTGGTAGAAACTTTGAATTGTTTCACCAACATTCTGATAAGGTGTCATAAAAATTGGGATAAAAACGAATGAAAATAACAAGAAAAATAGAATAAATGCTCCATAGATAGTTTTGTTCGTTAAAAGCGCTGAAAGGCGAGCGTTTTTTTTGCTGGTAGTTTCTTTTGGTTTTTTAACTTGGTTTACAAGGGTACGATAATTGGCTATTGATCTTGTAAAGAATTCTGAACCGTGATCAATTAGCAATGCAATGAAAATAATTATGGGTAGAATAATGAAGTACAGGAATCGGTTGTAATCGATGATTAAACCAAACAGGTAACCCTGTGTTAAAAATAGAGGAACAAAAAGCCAAATGGACAGTAGGAGAGTTGGGAGACTAACAAATCGTCCTTTGTAGGATTTAGAGAATAGCGCGAAAGCCAATATTATGAGGAAAAGTGGAAAAACAAACTCCAAAGGAAGGATTCTTGTTGAAAATATCGCGGAAGTAATGTCACTTACACCCTGAACGCCTGGAGCTGAAGAATTATCCTGCAAATAAGTGGGTACAGCATTAAGCAGAAAGGGCAAAACAAGGGAAGCCCCTAAAACTATGGGTAATAACCAGTAAAGACCGGTTTTTCTTGAAGCGCCAAACTTTTTAGGAGAAACAAAAACAAACAAAACGGTGATGAAAGTTACACCAACAAAAATTGCAGCACTCAATGAATGAGTTAGAAATATAGAACCTGCCAAAATAGAGGTTGAAACAATAAAAGGCGCTAAGGTGAAGCGATCTTTTTTCAAATACAAATAGAATGTTAAGGGAATGAGTACTAATGTTATTACATTAGGGTAGCCTCCCCAAAGGAGCATTTCTATATCAAAACGTGAAATAGCCACCAAAAAAGCAACGATGTAGCCAGCTGACTCACTCCAAATACTCTTAGTTATCAAAAACGCGCATAAAACAATTAATGATGAGAACAAAGCCACTATGACTACATGTGTTGTGACATCGGGAAGTCCAGTCATCAACATTATGCTTGAAGCAAAGATGTGGTATCCTGGAAAAGTCAGCGATGTGCCTCCACCCATCTGATAGGAGTTATGCATAAAATTCATATTTCCTGACCCCGTGATTGAATGAATTACACTGTTATGAAGTCCTATGTCGGCGCCTGGTGGATAGCTACTCCAAAACATTAGAAGCATGCGATAGATTATTGAAAAAGTAAAAATTAAAAACAATAAGAGGTATTTTCTGTTTGTTTTTAACATTTACTTTCCCGCTTGATTGCTTATACTTGGAATATTGGTAAAAGGTTAAATATGAATTTCGAGTATAAAAGGCAAGAGTATCTAAAAAGGAAAAAAGGTGTTTAAATGTCTTGGCTTAAATCTATGATGGAAAAAGAACCACCAGAACCAGAAAATCCAATCGGCATAGTCGTAATCGGTAACATCGAACCAGACATGCACGACACTGCAAAAGAAGCAGTCCGAAGATCTCTAAAACGCGCAGGATTCAAAACGATAGACGTTGGAAAAAGCGTTGCACCACAAGTATTCATTGACAAAGTGAAAGAAAACAATGCAAACTTGATTGCAATTTCAGTTAACACAGTTCCAGCAAAGAACAACATCGCAAAACTCGACGAACTCCTAAAAGCAGCAGGTCTTAAAGATAAAGTCGGCATAATCATGGGCGGCGCAGCAGTCAAAAAAGAAGACGCAGACGCAATCGGGGCAATTTTCGGCAAGAACAAGGAAGAAGCTCCTGAACTTGCAAAAAAAGCAATGAAGAAATAAATCCGTCAGATGTGTAAAAATGTCCTTTAAGTTCAATACCGAACAAAAAATATATGACCTTGCTGGAGCAAAAATAGGCGGTCAACCGGGAGAAAATCCAACCTTTTTGATCGGCTCCATCTTTTGGTTAGGCCAAAAAATGGTTACCGATGCAAACAAAGGAATTTTTGATGCTAAAGCAGCCGAACAAATCATCAATACATGCCAAACCCAAAGCGACATAACCGGTGTAAAATTTGCACTTGACATCGTTGGCACAACAGAAGCTGCATTTGAAAAATACATTGACTTCGTACCGAAACACACTGATGCACCACTCATGTTAGATGCAATGGGTCCAAAGACCCGTATGGCCGCAGCAACCTTAGCAAAAAAAATGGGTCTCGCAGACAGATGCCTCTACAACTCCGTCTACAAAGGAGTAATGGATCCTGAACTTGCAAACCTAAAAGACAGCGGCATCAAAATGTCGATAGTGCTTGCTGATGATCCAAAAGACACCACAATGGAAGGCAAAATGAAAGTAATTGTTGAAGCTCTCGCATTAGCAGAAAAAGGCGGCATTACAAAACCCCTTATCGACACAGCTATCCCAGCATTCGAACCAGACATGGGCACAGCCGTTAGAACCATACCTATCATGAAAGAGAAGTATGGTCACCCAGTAGGTTTGGGCAGCGGAAACGTTGTAACAACTATGGGTTGGGTCAAAGCAAACGTCGCTAAAGAATTCCGCCCAGGCTGCAGAACCTCAACAAACTCAATAATGCAAATGGCAGGCGCAAACTGGCTCATGATCGGTCCAGCAGAACAAGCCGAATGGGTTTTCCCAGCAGTCGCAGTAACAGACACATACATCGCTTCAGCAGCTGGTGACCTTGGAACAAGACCCCTCGAAGAGTCTCATCCAATCTACAAGATGTTCATGTAAGAATTTTCTTCCTTTATTTTTTATTTTTTTTAAATTTTTGAGGTTAAAATCTGAAACCAATAAAATGGTTTGAAATTATCGTTGGTTTTACGGTCTTAACATTACTTGTTATTATTCTTATTCCAAACAATCCAGATTTTTCGATTAATTTGATTCCAAGGTATGTTCTAAGTTTTATTTTTGTCTCGTTTTTGCCAGGTTACTGCCTTGTAAACATATTGTTCTTGGGTAAAAACAAAATAGATTTTGTTGAGCAATTAGTTTTGTCTGTCGCGTTAAGTTTTGGTTTAGCTGGACTGGTAGGTTTATTTTTGGGGCTGTCACCTATCGGGATTAATTTTACTTCAATCACAGTTTCACTTAGCTTATTAGTTCTGTTTCTTGCTGCAATTGCCTTGTTTAGAAAAAGCAGAGAATTATCAGGGCTTAATGTGAAAATATCTAAGTAGGTAAGCACCTGAAGTTTTCACCGCAGCAATCCCATAGACACCACCTTTGCGCATCATCTTTAAAACGTAGCGGGGTCGCAGATAGAAATCCTGATAAGCCTTATAGCGAATCTCACCTATTTTCTCCATGCTTAAAGAAGGTGTCTCAAAAGTTGGACCAGCAGTATCATACTTATCAAAATCCGTAACTCGTAGCCATCCATTCTTTTTTACCAATTCATACATTGGTGTTCCAGGATAAGGTGTGGCAATGTAGAAACCCACATCATCAGGGTTCAACTCTTTAACGAAACGGATTGTTTCTCGAGCGGTCTGTTCTGTTTCGCCTGGAAAACCTAAAACGACGTTTGCAATCGTCATCAATCCCAACTGATGTGCGGTCTTATATGCCAATCTTGTTTGATCAAGCTTAATGCGTTTGTTCATGGCTCCAAGAATAGCTTCTGAACCAGATTCCACTCCTAACCAAACCGCAAAGCATCCTGCGTCCCGCATAGTTTTCATTAGTTCACGGTCAACCATATCAACGCGGGTGCCACAATCCCACTTCATATGAAGTTTCCTAGCTTTTAGTTCCTCACAGATTTTGACGACTCGATTACGGTCAACACTAAACGCATCATCATAAAACGTAACCTGGTCAACACCGTATTTGTCGTGGACCAACTGCATTTCATCTACAACGTTTTTGGGGCTACGCATGCGATAACCTCTACCAAACATGCGAACGGTGCTGCAGAAGTCACACCAAAAAACGCATCCACGGCTGCTCATCAACGGGAAGATTATTTTACCATTGTGCTTTAGGCTTTCAAGTGGCATCAAGTGATGCGCGGGAAAAGGCAGAGCATCCAAGTCTTCAATGAATGGCCTGTCTTCATTTCGTACGATTTTGTCTACATTTCTGTATGTGATTCCTAACACATTCTCGAGGCTTGATTGATTATGGATTTTAACTATAAGTTCAAGGAAAGTTTGTTCGCCTTCTCTTCGAACAACAATATCTAAGCTTGGACATTCTCGGAGAGCATTTTCATCATAGAAAGTTCCATGTGACCCCCCAAGAATCGTGACTGCTTGCGGCTGAGTCTCCTTAGCTATATCAATAAGTTTTATTGCGGACTTGTATAGCAAAGTTGTAGCTGTTACCCCAATTATGTCAGATTGAGTTTGTACGATGCGATCGCGGAAAGTTTCACAAGTTAGTTTCTCAGCTTGGCAGTCTATTACTGTGACCTGGTGGCCTGCTTTCTCTGCAACAGCGCCCAAGTATGCCAGTCCTAATGGAATAAAAGGCGGGTGTGAATGGACGTTCAGTGGATAAGGCGGATTAATAAGAGTAATTTTCAATGCGGTTTCACCCTTTTAGTGATGGTTGTACGGCAAATGCATTATATAGTTTTCTAAGTAAATGCCTAAAACAGAGAAATACTGATTGAAGAAGAAAGTCTCTTAAAAAATAATTAGCACTTGTACATTTGCAGTTTTCTGCAGAGAAAATATATTTTTTCCGTGGCTAAGTGTCAAGTGAATGAGTCTTCAGTGAAGTTGTTAAACCATTTTTTTTGGGCGTTGCAACTGACTTTTTTAGCTAAATGAAATAAAGGTTGGGAGAATTAACGCCTGTAGGTAAGCATGTGTGCTTTATGAGCAACCATTCGGTGATTGCGAAGTTCCTCGGGATTTTGAAAACTTGATGAACAAATTCTGCATTTAAATTTTTCTTGAACTAGTTTTTCGTAAGTATACATCAATTATAGCCTTCTCAATTGTTCTCTTGCAAAAATAGATCTTTTACAAGCTAATTAAATAATGAGTTCTGCATGAATATAAATGCATAATACTTTTTTAACTAAAACTAAGTTAAATCAAGCGCTTATGCCTTTTTCGTTTTTTTATAGGCATCCTAAATAGTTACGGTGTATAATAATAGCTAAAATCCTGTTGGAGAGCCAAGGAGGGACTAGACGATTGACAAAAAAGACCAAACTTAAGGGTAAAGGCGCAAAATATTACCAGAACACTCATGGCAAAGTCTACAGAGTAAAACCAAACCCTAAAGCAAACAAACGAAAGCTTCTGCAGAAACGCCAGAGAAAAATAGATGCGCAAATTAAGGCAATAGCAACAGCCTAAATTTTCTCTTGTAATTGCGACTTAATTACAGCTTTTGTTTTTAATTCCTTTATTAAAACGGCTTAATTTAGCTAAATGAATAGTTTTATTTATTATTGGCTTAAACCGACTGATTATTTGTTTCTTTTCAAATACAATTAAGAAAGGCAAAATTCTCATGCATGTATCTAAACCTTCGTGTTTGAGTTTTGTTCTGGAGTGTGTTTAGTTTTTAAGTTAGCCAAGACAAAAATGCTATTACGAATAGAATGCAAATACTGTATGTATAAATCAAACTATTACTGCTGGAACCAATACTCCTTCAACATTTGACTGACTCCCAACTTTTGATTAAATCGTGCCGTTCGGATGCTTTAGCATCCAACTCTCAGCAAACGCATCAGCTTTGGATTTGGCGGGGTAGTCAGGCGAGATTGTTATCCCGTCTTCTTTACTGTTTTTTCCAGACTCGAAGAGTCGAACATGGTAGTCGTTGCTGAAATCTTTTTTTGAAACAACAACAATTTGCCCTGTAACATCGTTGAGGTAACCACACTCATGGCTCAGCATTTTCCAACCTTTAATTATCTTCATTTTTTACTCACTCACTTTATCATGTATAAGACTTTTTAAGAAATTATCTCTGGACACTAACAAATAGGATGAACATACATTTAACTTAAAACTATAACTCAAGAAAATAGAAAAACAAAAAGAAGAAAGGGAACTTATTTGTAGAGTTTTTCCCAGCGGCTGAACAAATCTAAGACTTCGTCTCCGCCGTGGTCTTTGAGGAATTCGCGTGTTTCTTTGTCTTCAGCGGCTTCTTTCTGGAATTTTTGAATATATTCAGCTTTTTCGGCGAGGAAAATTATACCGTCAACGCCTTGTCTTGCAACTCGGGTTGCAACGGTCATAATCTGTTTTGTTGGTGCAACAGTGTCCCAAGTTTCGTTTGGACCGCGAACGTAGAAGTTTACGAAGACTGGTTTTTTGAGGAAGCTCTTGTAACCTCTTGCGATGGTTTCCCAGTACCAAGGAGTCGGGTAAGATTTGCTGAACATTGGGATAACAAAATAGTCAGCGTACTGTGCCATGGCTTCAAAGTCGTAGCCGAAGCGTTCTTTGCCCATCAAGGGGTCTGGAAGACAATTAACGAAGAGGGGTTTGCCGGATACTACTTCTTTAACTTCAGCAAGGAAATCAGTTACTACTTTTGCTCGCCAATCGACCCATTTTAAGCCGCTTTTTCTTTGCTGCTCTATACATCTTGGGCAAGTGCAGAAATGCTGGTCCGCAAAGTGTTGGCTACTAATACTGATGCCTGGAGTGACTTTGGCGGTTTCAGCTATAATTTTTAAGTTGTATTCTCTGGCTTCCGGGTTAGTCATGCATACGACGTCCCAGCGAAGGTTAAAGCGTTTGTTGGTTCGGAGTGCAGGACCATATGAGCTTACAGAAACCCAATCTGGACGTTTCGCAGCCATGTTATTGTCGCCGAAGACGGCGATGTTAGTGTACATTTTTGGATTTGGTTTTCCAACTATTCCTGATTCTGATTTTTGACGGTAAAAGTTATAGTCGACGCCTTCAACAGGCTCGGGTTGATAGAGAAATACGCCGAATTTCAAGTTTAATACACCATTTTTTGTTGTTTTTGTTTACGGAATAAAAGTGCAAGTTATTTAAGTCTTTTCAGTTAATGCTCAGATTGCGCGTTTCTAACAATTTTGATCAATGTGTGTTTAATGAAAGGAGGTAAATCTACAAACTCGTAATTTGGAGTTTTTATGCTTTCAAGTTCTTTTTGTACACTTGTGCCAAAGAATTTACTAATCTCTTTCCAATCTGCAAAATCTATTGGCAAGAGATTCTTTTTGTAGTCATCATCCATTTTCGTCGCTGTCAACAAGTAAATCAAATCAAAAGGTTTCTTCTTTAAAATTTTAGTTAAACCATCTGCGGTTACAGTTAACCCCTCAACTTTGGATATTTCAGTTGCCAACTTCTCAACTGAAAGATGGCGTTCCTTGAGCCTGTCTAACACATTTCGGCAAGCCCATACTGGTTCCTGCTTGAGCAAAGCTTCTGTAACTGCTTTTCTTGTGCAATAACCCACCAGTTTACCTAATTTTGAGGCTGGACCGCACAAATTGAACGTTTTACCTTGACAGATTGAGGCAACTGTGACGCTGTCAGTTATTGAGCCTGTCGCAGAATCGCCTGTGTACCTGCTTCGAACATCAAAATCCCTAAGTGCCGCCGACTTTGCTTCAGTAGCAGTGATCAATGCCGCGACCATACAACTCTCCGACGGATTGCCTTCAATGAAAACGATGATGTTTATTGTGCCGACAATTTCTTGAACATCCATCTCTTCTCCGACGACTCGCCATGTGAACACCCCGCAGTTGCAATTACACTCACAGAACAATCAGTAGCTTTCTTTGTTACTAAACTAAAATTCTTTATTTTAGCAGCTGTGACCATGGCAAGGTATTCCTTGTTTAATCCAACCTTTGCCGCGGATGAAGTTATAAGTTCTAGTGGGTCAAGGTGCAAGGAACGGTCATTGTATCCTTCCGGCACACCTACATTGAGGACAGCTTTAACCTGTTTGGCCCCGCCATTATAGAATGCTGAGCTAATTGTCTTTAAAACACTATCACAAAAAACGGCTAGTACATTTTCTTTGACAATAAGTTTAACGTTGTCTGAAAGGTCAATTTGCTCCAAATTCCTCAGAGCCCCACATTTCTATTTTATTGGGTCACTAACATTTATGGTGATGGCTTTACTAGGGCACAAGTTCACGCAAACGCCACATTTTGTACATTTAACAAGCGCGATAACTTGGGGTTTTCTGTTCTTACCCTCTTCTAAGGCACCCTGTGGACAAACACCAATACAGATTTGACCTGCGCATGGACCACAATTGGACGCATCGATTGTGATTGGAGATTTATGTTTGTCCATTTGAATCAACAATTAAATAAGCGCCAAGAATATATCTGTTGCGAGCAAGGAATTGGGCATGAAAATAGGCTTAGTTACGTACAAACCCGAATATGTTGAGGGCTTTGATCTTCACGTTTTTTATTCTAAATGGGTAGATGGACAAGTTTTTCCAGCGTCGAAGGGCATGCAGAATGATGTAACAGTTTTTTGTGATGCTAAAGCCATCCGCGAAGACCCAAGCATTGTTGCTCTCTCAAAAAACGGTCCAGCGATGCGAAGCAACAAAAGAAGCCATTTTGTTTTTGACTATGTTTGCCCAACACATTCAGGTTATCGCACTAAAGTCATGGATTACATCGAAGGATTAAGCAAAGAAAAAATCCTTGGCGTAACACTTAATCTATATCATTTTCCAGACCAAGACTTCTGCGTCTGTCCCAGGTGCACAGAGAAGAGGAAGCAGAGCGGCTTAAACTGGACACAATGGCGAGCTCAAACAATCACAGAGTTCCTCAGAGAAGCTAAATCGAAAGTAACTGGAACGTTTGCCGTTGAAATTTACCCTGACCCGGTTTTAGCTAAAGAGCGATTTGGCTTAGACCTTGAAACTATCGGGAGCTTGGTAGATTACTTTCATGTGCCTTTGTCTTCACGCGATTATTTGACAAGCTACTGGGTAGATATAATAACTCGAGATTTCGTTGCCACACTCAAGAAACCGGTAGTAGTGGAGTTGAGTGCTGAAATGCCAACGGATGAAAAACTCGATGCTCTCCTCAGAACAATGGCTTATATTTCACGCCACAACTTGGACGCCGTTCTTCTTTTAGTGCATGATTCAGAAAACGCCCGGCAAGTCGCACAGTTTGCTGTCCAAAACACTGACTTCCGAGAGTGGCTTGCAAAATATGAGTTTGATGACATGAGCAGAATCGTTGATCGTTGGGCTAAGATTTACTGAGTTTTTTCCTGTAATCTTCTAGCCGCTTCATGTCTAAGTCTGCAGTAAGCACCGAGTCTTCAGGCGCATCAGAAACCTCGCCAAGTATGCCCCATGGAGCTATAATGGCGCTTCTTCCTCCCCGCATGTTCGAGCAAACATTGCCAACTTTAAGCACAAACAAACCATAGTCACGCGCCATTCCCTCTGTCAAGGGATGACCTTTGACGACTGGGTGAGTTCCCATAGCAGCAACAGGCAGAGAAACAATTTCTGCACCTAAACTTGCAACTTTTTTTATGAGGCTGGGATCGAAGGAGTCAGCGCAAACAATCATCCCAATTTTGCCTAAATCCGTTTCTACCACGAGCGGTTCGTAGCCTCTAGTCACGCCCGCTGCAATCTCTGCTTTTATTGGGTTAATTTTTTTATATTTTGCAATTAGGTATCCATTTTTCCACAGGGTGCTAGTGTTGTAGTATTTGCCTTTGTCTTCTTGAAGAACTGTACCTCCTAGAAGGTAGATTTCGCCAATTGTTTTGGACACTTCTTGTAGAAACTGGAGCGTTTTTGTGCTGGTTTCCTGGGATATTTTTTGGGCATTAGTGAAGTCCCCCATACAGTTTGGAACAGTAAAGTATTCGGGGAGAGCAATTATGGCTGGGTTTTGTTTGGAGGCTTTGAGAACTGCGGTTTTGGCAGCTGTTAGGTTGTCTTCTAATGTGTCGCGTATTTCCATGTGGAGTATGCTGACTTTCATTGGGAAGCCTCGGTTTATGGTATTATGACTTTTGTTTTTGAACATTTAAACTTAGTTGATTGTGATGTTTAATTAATTATTTTGTATCCTGGTTAGCCGTTTGTTTAGCATTAAGTATTGTTTTCAGCACACCTGTCTACCATTTAACTCCTTTTATATGCATGCGGATAAACTTAAATAGTGCTTGAACGACAAACACTGTAATGCGAGGGACAGAAATGTCAATTAACGAATCAGAAGTTAACAAACTCTTGCCCGAAGCCAGAACATTAGTAAACAAAATCGTCGAAAAAAACATGGCAGACGGCTTTCTCTTCTCCGCCGGAACAGACACACAAATAATCGCCTACGAAGCGGTCAAATACAAACCAGACATCCCATGCCTCACCTTAGCCTTCAAACATGGACAACCCAAAGACACTGAATACGTCAAAAAGATGGTTGAACTCCTACACCTAAAACATGAAACCTACCAATTCGGCAAAGAAGAGGTAATGAAATTTTTCCCCAAAGTTGTGGAAGCGCTCAAAAAATATGACCCAATGGAAATCCGAAACAGCCTCCCCGTCTACATAGGCTTAACTTTGCTAAAACCCAAGGGCATAAAGACCGTTTTCACAGGCGACGCATTAGACGAACTTTTCGGTTACCCATGGCAATTCCACCTCTCAGAAGAACAATTCGCGGAAAAACAAAAGGAAATGTGGGCAGAAATGGGCTTCTCCTCGTTCCCGATGGCAGAATCTCTTGGCATGCAAATCAAAGCACCCTACCGAGACCCCGAATTTATGGCTTGGGCAATGAAGTTACCAATCAAATACAAGATTAACATGTACAACGGCGTAAAATATGGCAAGTGGATTTTGCGCAAAGCCTACGAAGACGTTATCCCTAACGACATCATTTGGAGACCCAAAGCACCACTCGAAGCAGGAACCGGAACAGAAACACTGCGCACATACTTCAACGACATGATCACTGACAAAGAGTTTAACGAGAAGAAAGTTGCCATCAAAACAGCAGACGATGTAGAAATTCAGGACAAAGAACAGCTTCTCTACTACGAGGTATTCCGCAAGAAATACGGCAAACCAAAAGATGTTTTCCCCAAGATAGAAGGCGGAGTTCAGTGCCCCAAGTGCCACAGTTACATAAAAACTAAAATCCAGTTCTGCAAAACCTGCGGAGCTTACCCAATCTAATTTTCTTTTCATTTTTTCATTTTTTATAATTGTGTTAATTTTGGGAAAACCTTAATTCCTTAGTTTTTTATTACTTGTGAAAACTAACGCGAGAGAATAAAACTTGGCTAATCTTTCACAACTCAAGTTTGCAATGGCCACATCCATTTTCCTATCCGCCTTCATATTCGCTCTTTTAGTTTTTGTAATAGTCTTTTTCTTGCAGCTAGACGTTTTTACTGGTTTACTCATAGCTTTGGGCGGTTCAGCATTATTCATTTTGTTTCAGTATGCGGTTGGTCCAGCCATTGTGGCGGCAACAACCCGTCTGCATTATTTAAAGCCCGGTGAAAACCCCTGGCTTGAATCCACAGTAAAAGAATTAGCTGAAAAAAGCGGTCTACCCATGCCTAAACTAGCCACAGTCCCAAATAACACGCCAAACGCTTTCACTTTTGGACGAACCACCAGTAGCGCAACTTTAGCTATGCATGAAGGGCTCCTGCGACAACTAAATGAAAATGAAGTTAAAGGTGTCATAGCCCACGAACTTGGTCACATAAAACACAAAGACTACATCGTTATGACTGTGCTCTCAGCTTTGCCGTTGATTGCTTACTATATTGCGCAAGCAACATTATATGCAGGCGCTTTTAGGGGAGGGCGAAGAAACAATAAGGATAATTCGGGTGCAGCCTTAATTGTGATTGGTGTAATCTCGTTCGCTGTGTACATTATCACTTTTCTGATTGTTATGAGGCTTAGCCGTCTTCGAGAGCATTACGCTGACGCCTACTCAGCTTATGTTACAGGTACGCCAAGAGAACTTGAAAGCGCTTTAGCAAAAATTACCTATGGCTTATCTATCTCGCCTAAAGCTCCAGAAGGCGCCCGAGCATTCTATATCGAAGATCCCGGTCAGGCAAAACAAGAAGTCCAACAAATCATGGACAAGAAAGACGAATATGACTTAGACAATGATGGTGTTCTGGATCAGCGTGAGTTGCAGCTGGCAATGGAGAAAGAATCCAAGAGCACATGGGTTCAAATGAACAGCCTCTTTGCTACCCATCCGCCCACATTTAAACGAATATTGCTCTTACGCGAAATTGAACAAGAAATGCAAACAGGACAATACAGCAACGACAAAATGTACATTCATGTGTAAAAAGCCGTCTTTTTTTGGTTATAATTGTTGAAATACATGCGAAGACTAATATCTCTGCATAAGCGATTTACTATAAAACTTCCCTGAGGTAGAAAACAATGTCAACGACCTATTGCCCTGAATGCGGCGGAGAATGCCATTACATGATTGGCACCAAACTCTATGTCTGCAAAAGCTGCGGTTTGTCAGTGACTCAGCAAGAACTCATGGATTTGCGGGAAAAAAACAGACCAAAACGTGAGACTGAGGATGACGAACGAGAAAACCGCAGAAAAGACTACCTGAAATGGTGGCTTAGCAAAAAATAGATTTGGATGGAAAAGAAAACGACCCTTTTCGTTAGCCTTGACTCTGTTTTAAAATTTAAGAAGAATTAATACTTTAATAAGAGTTAAATCAAGCAAACGGAATAAAAGAAAAACATCCTAATTTTACAATACTGAGGAAATTGAACATGACGGTAGACCTCGAAATCATTTGCATTGGCAACGAACTGCTCATAGGCAAAGTAAAAGATACCAACGCACACTACCTAGCCAAACAAATCACTAAACTCGGTGCAAACGTCAAACGGGTAACTGTAATCCAAGACACAATCCAAGAAATATCGAGTTCAGTCTGCGAAGCAATTGCTCGAAAACCACAAATAATAGTCACCACCGGTGGGTTAGGACCAACATTCGACGACAAAACCCTACAAGGTATAGCCAAAGCATTTAACCGCAAACTAGAAAATAAACTCAGAAGCCTTGGAAATGGTTAGGCAAAAATGTTTAGAATATGCCAAAAAACGTCAGTTGTCAACTGAAATCGAGTTAACTCCACCCAGAGTTAAAATGGCGACCCTGCCCCAGAAAACCGAAGTTGTAAACAACCCTGTTGGGACTGCACCTGGGATACGTGTTGATGTGCTGGGAACAGTTTTGTTTGCTCTGCCCGGTGTGCCTGTGGAAATGGAAGCAATGTTCAATGAAACAATCGCACCGCTTATCAAACAATCCGTAGGCAGCAGCGTGTTTTGTGAGAGGAGCATTTTTGCCAATAACATCATGGAGTCTCGTTTAGCCCCACTAATTGACAAAGTAATGAGCGATAATGAAGATGTTTATGTTAAATCTCATCCTATGCGCGCGGAAAGTAAGCCTCACGTTGAACTTCACCTTACAATTGTAGCGAGCCAAGAGCAGAAGCCTTCTGAAAAACTCGCCAAAGCCGCTAAAGAACTTGCTAGCTTAATTGAGGCGGAAGGTGGATCTCTCATTTTTGAGCTTGAGAGGTAATTTGGGAATAAACATTTAAGCAAACTGTCGTATTCGGAAAGCAAACATCTGGCTGTCAACTCGAATGGAGAATATTTACAACAGGGCATTGAGTGTTGTGGTTATTGTTTTAATTGTTTATTCTTTAGTGCCGCTTGGCAAAACAAAAGATCAATCTAAGGCTTATGTGCGCTCGTTCTTGTTATTAAACCATCCCAAATGGCAACGTAACTTATGAGTTGAACGTAACGATTCCTCAAGTTCTCCACCAGTATTATATCGTGCAAAACCACGCCTTGTATTCTGGGTCTGATTTTGTAAAATTTGTTACCCCGTACACGCTTGAACCCATAGCTGATAAACTATGGCAAATCTACAACAATACCGAAGACTTCACCAATGGGGTGCTGATGCTTATTCATCAATTAGGCTACCTAGAAGTTGTCCCTGGTGAGTATCCTGTTGAAACGATGGTTGATGGCGTGGGTGACTGTGATCTTTTCGCGTATATTGCTGCTTCGATTCTGGAAGCGGGTGGAATTCCTGTTGTGCTGTTGTATTATAGGGATCAGTTACACATGGAAATAGGTGTAGACCTTGGTTGTGCTCCCACAGAAGCGAGAGTTGAGGTTTACAGTGTTAATGTCCAAAACGTTTCTTATTACATTGCAGAATGCACCGGTGAAAAGTGGCGTGAAGGTTGGCGAGTCGGTGAAACCCCAAGCGAATACCAGAACGTTTCATCCCAAGTGTCAATTCTTGAGAACATGGAGCAATCCTCCATTGGGCAAGTCTCAGCAAGTCTAAGAAAACTTCCCCAAAGCACTATTTCACTGCAAATTTCCCCTTCAATTACGCTTGAGAATAACAACTTAGCCATAAGCGGACAAATTTATCCTCAAACAGCAAACGAGAACGTTACAGTACAAGTTAAAATTAAAAGTGACAGGTGGATAAAAATAGCCACTGTGCAAACACAAGTGGATGGGCGATTTGTGTATACTTGGACAACTGCATCAGACGGGGAAATCGCAGTTCAAGCGTGTTGGGTGGGAAACAGACAATATAATGGTGGAAAAAGCGCCCAAACAAACATTATAATCTTGCTTATTTTTTTGGTTACGTTGTTACTATTTTTAGTGTTAGCACTCTTTATACTAGCCTTGGTTTTCTTTAAAACAAGGCACAAAAATCCAGGTCTTAAATATCGAGCTTGAAAAAAAATGAAAAAAAAACAAAAATTCAGAAAGAAAAAATTAGGCTTTTTTGGTTTTCTCATGCTCTTTTTTGAGCAATTCAGCTTTGTCAGTTTTTTCCCACGGAAAATCTCCCTCTTCTCTTCCGAAGTGACCGAATGCTGCTGTTTTCTTGTAGATGGGTCTTAGTAGGTTTAACTGGTCTATGATTGCTTTGGGTCTCATGTCAAAGTATTTTATTACTAACTCCAATATTTTTTCGTCGGAAAGTTTGCCTGTTTCGTACGTATTAACCAGTACTGAGATTGGTTGTGCGACGCCGATGGCATAGGAAATTTGGATTTCGCATTGGTCAGCTAAGCCTGAGGCAACTACGTTTTTGGCGATGTATCTTGCCATATAGCAACCTGAGCGATCTACTTTTGATGGGTCTTTGCCACTGAAGCATCCGCCGCCGTGGCTTCCAACTCCACCATACGTGTCGACAATGATTTTTCTGCCCGTTAATCCTGAATCAGCTAATGTTCCACCAATGACGAATCTACCTGTTCCATTGATGACATAATTTATATCTGGAGATATCAGTTCAGCTGGGATAACGGTTTTTATTACTTTTTCAATGATGTCGTTCTTGAGAGTTTTTTCGTCAACAGTTCCGTTGTTTTGAGCAGCGATTACTACTGTTTTTACAAATTTTGGTTTACAACAGTCATATTCAACTGTAACTTGTGACTTGCAATCTGGGCGTAGATATGGCATAATTTTTGTTTTTCTGCATTCAGCCAAGCGTTTAACAAGTTTATGCGCCAACATAATTGGCAAAGGCATGAGCTCTTTTGTTTCATTAGAGGCATAGCCGAAAACCATTCCTTGATCGCCGGCACCTTGTTCGTGACCTTTGGATTCGGTTACTCCCATAGAAATGTCTGGTGACTGCTCAGTTAGTGAAACTAAAACGCCGCATGTTTCCCAGTCTAGTCCATCCTTTGCGTTGTCGAAACCAATTTCTTTGAGTGTTTGGCGAACAATTTTTGGAATGTTAACGTAGGAGCAAGTTGTTATTTGACCCGTAATCATTACGGTTCCTTGCATGACAAGAGTTTCGCAGTCAACTCTTGCTTTTGGATCGATAGTGAATATTGCGTCTAAAACGCTGTCGGATATTTGGTCTGCAACTTTGTCTGGGTGACCTTCTCCAACTGACTCGGATGTAAACAAATATTTGCCGTTTTTTTTCATTGGAATCTCTTCCGTTTAAAGGTATGATAGGCATAGTAACTTGCTTTTTTTCTTAAAAGGCTTTCGACAATACTTGTGATTAATCAATAGGTAATTGCTTGTCAAGGAGTTTGCAGAAACAATTTTAGCTCCCTATGACACAAAACAAGCCCACGTGATAGTATGAAAAAATTTGTGTTTACCTCGAATGCGCCAAAACCAATTGGACCGTACAATCAAGCAGTGCAAGCGGGTAAATTCTTGTTTGTTTCCGGGCAGTTGGCTATTGATCCAAAAGAAGGCAAAATAGTTGTTGAAAAAATTCAGCTTCAAACGCGTCAAGTCATGAAGAACATTAAAGCTATCTTGGAAGCTGCAGGTTACAGCCTAAAAGATGTGGTTCAATCAACCGTGTATCTGTCTTCGATGGGGTTGTTTAATGAGTTCAACTGTGAATATGCTAAATACTTTGAGTCAGATTTCCCTGCTCGCACAACAGTTGGAACAGAACTTATGTCAAGCGCACTCGTTGAAGTTTCTGTCATTGCCTACAAAGACTAACTGCACTGGGCCTTTAAGAAGTTATAAAAACCCAGTCAACACTTAGTATATCAGGACAAGATATGGCAGTCTCTCTCAAGAAGTTTATGCAGCAAATCGCTGGAAAAAAAGCTCCAGGACCATCAACCTCCTTCACAATATTCCATGTCTTTTATGCGTTGGATCTTATGGCGCAGAAGCCACTTGGTAGAAATAAATTAGCTGAGAGACTTAACGTTGGAGATGGCGCTGTTCGTACTATCATCAGCCGGCTCAGAGAAGCTGATTTGATTGAAACCTCAAAAGAAGGATGTAACCTGACAAAAAAAGGCATAGCGATTTGGAAGCAATTTGAAGAAATTTTTCCTAAACGAATCGAAATTTCGCAGTCTGAGTTGGCTGCATCTGAGTTTAATTTTGCTTTCTTAGTGAAGAATATGGGTCAGAAAGTTGGATCTGGAATTGACCAGCGCGACGCAGCCATTATTGCTGGTGCACGCAAAGCCTTAGTAATTGTTTACAAAAATGGACATTTAATAATTGAGTCTGTTAGTGACTGCATTGAACAGAAGTATCCTAAAGCAGCGAATCTAATTCTTAAAGAGTTAGCTCCTCAGGACAATGACGTTGTTATTATTGCTGGTGCTGAATCAACATTGAAGGCTAAACGAGGAGCGTTTGCTGCAAGCTGGTCATTGATTCAAGTTTAAGTTGTGTATTTTTCTCCTTCATTCAAAATACGTTCGAGCAAAGTATTAACGTTGACCATGCCCTCGTTTGTTTTAGACGAAACAGGCATTAAGAGGAATTGCAAGCCCAGTTTGTTTATTGCTTGCATCATGTTTCGGCTGAAGAGTCGTTTGGTTCCTTCAAGTTTCTGTTCTATGGCATCTTCCAGTGTATTGATGTTTGCGGACCAATTTGAGATTGCTTGTACATCTTTCTTTGGCACTAAATCGCTCTTTGAAAGCAGATGCACTTGAGGCTGGAAAAACCTGTTGTATACCGCTGCAGCTAGAAACATGTTTGATACATAATTTAATGGGTTAATTGAGAAGACAGCGTCGAAGAGGTAGATTAGGGCTTTTGGCTCTTTTGTTAATTCGTCAACGATGTATGGTCCGCTTGCGCGAAAGGCGAAAAGCTCCATTTGACCCGGAGTATCAACGAGTACAATGTCGGCGTGGGCGTCATCTATGTCTCTTGTTAAATTTTCTATTTCATCCGCAATCAAGTCAGCAGCCATAATCATAGCTCCGTTGGGACCCAAACCGTATTTATCCATTATGTCGCCAACATTCACGTAGTTTCGCACGTCAACGTCCGGTTGGTAAGGCAGCTTTAACGCGCCAGGATCCAAATTGACAACTGCAACATCCTGCTTTGATATTTTTAGCCATTCAGCAAACGCGGCTGTGAAAAGGGATTTGCCTGAACCAGCAGTCCCAATAATAAACGCTAAAGGCACGGTTTTATCTCCAGTATCGAGTGAACTGCGTTGGAAATAATAACCTTTCTACTTAATGTGTCTTAGTCATTTGGATTCTATACTCTTTTTGTTTTGCATCGATGTTGCGGAGTTATAGTTGCCGTGCTTTGACAATAAGTTTCTCCGAATTTCGAGTGCAAAACAAAAAAAATAACTAAAAGAACGTTTTAGTTATTGTTTTCCCATTGGGTTTTTGCGCAATGCCTCGAGCGCTTTGGGGTCTTCCTGCAGGATTTTAGGGATGTAATTACATGCTGGGTCTGATTCGAAGAGATCTCCTGTGTAGAACTCTGCTCGTGTTCTGCATCCGCCGCATATTTCTCGGTATTCACAGATTCCACATCTACCTTTGAGGTTGCTTTTGTCACGTAACTTAAGGTGTAGTTCACTCTTCTGAAGTTGCTCCCATGCTGTGGCCAATTTCGTGTCTTTGACGTTGCCAATGCGGTAGCCTTCATGAAACCCACAGCTTCGGTAATCTCCGTTTTCAGTGATGCCTATATAATTGCCTCCAATGGTGCATTTTCCAAGGTAGCCTTCGTTGTACCATTGCCAGAAATCAACGGGGTTCTTTTGTCGGACGATGCGTGCGTAGAAGGGAGCGTAAACGTTAACTTTGACTTTGCCGTAGAGCTTGCGTTGGATATCGTAAATTTCGTTGAAGGCGGTCTCGTACTGTTCCGGTGTTGGAGCCATATCCGCCATATGTTCTCCCGCTCTTCCAACCGGAACAAGGTTGTGGTATACGAGCATACGGGCTTTGTATTCTTCCGCAAGTGCAGCTGGATGAGCCATTTGATGGATATTATGCTTAGTCATAGTCGTGACTAGGCAGTCTAGCAGGCCAACTTCGCTGAGTTTTTTCATTGCATGCAAGGCTTTGTCGTATCCGCCTTTGCGACGTATCATGTCGTTAGTATCTTTGTCACCATCAATGCTGATTGCTGTATGAACTTCATACTTGCGCAGTTTATCAAAGCGTTCTTCGTCCCAAGCAAAGCCGCTTGTGATCAAGCTGACTTTCATGCCGTGTTTTTTCTCTGCGTATTCGATAACTTCCCAAACGTCAGGTCTAACCAACGGTTCTCCTCCGCTGATTCCTAACCATTGCGAACCGAACTCTGCCATTTCATCAACCATATGTTTAGCCTGTGCAGTGTTCATCTCTTGATCTTTAGCGTATTCTTTGGTGTAACTACAGTAAGTGCAACTGCCCACACAGTTGCGGGTACATCGCCAAACAACCATGAACAGTGGGGCTGTGATTGGATTCATTGAATTATTCATTGAATTCACAGAGTCAAGTTAAATTCGGTTAGGCGATATAAAACTTCCCCTAAAAAATTGACTTTTCATTTTTTTTGAATAAATGCAGAAACCCCTGTAATATGCATTAGAGATGATTATTCTGTTCCAATTTTGTTTTTGCGTCTGTTCTCAAGTAACCCTTCAATAGTAAGAACTGCCAATGCCAAGCCTGTGATGAGTGTTAAGAGGAGAAAGAAAACTTTGAATTCTAAGGTTTCAATTGAAAAATGAATAAATAAGACCAAGAGTTCAACGATCAAAATTGCTAGGAAAAGTAGCGAGTATAGCCACATTTTTGGCAATAGGCGGCGTCCAAGCCAAACATGTCTACCAATGTTCGCTTTGCGCTTAACCGAGTACTCGCCATAATCGTTCTTTAGCAGATAGCCCAAATCGTCAAGTTTCTGCAGGTGCCTGTAGGCGACGCTGGGACTGCTAAGCCCGATGCCCTTCATAACATCTCGGGGACCAACGGCCTTACCCTTATTGACAGCATAAATGTACACGGCTAAAGTGATTCCTTCCAGCGAACTGTTCTCTTTGTCAGTCAAAGTTTTCCGCTCCGCAGCCAAAGATAGTTTGCAATCTACATGTATTAGGCTTTACCCGAAACATGGTTTGCTGGCTTGGGGTTGCTTATCCGCTATCTCCGAAAGAGTTTAATAGCTAAGACTTTAAATAAAATTCTTCATTTGAGAAGGTTAATCAAATGAGTAATGAATCACCAAACGATCTAATTGTAAAACCAGCACCACACATAACAGGTTCAATGTCTAAGACTCGTATGATGCAGTACACCTTTTTCGCCATACTCGCAGTAACCATTGTTTCAATTGCGCTCTGGTCAGAAGTCACTACCCCCTCCGGATGGAACCTAGGCTTAACCGTTGCCATCGGTGCACTCATAGCAGTCGGCGTAGCAGTCGCAGTCGACCTGCTTATCGGAAAAGTAACCTCTGATAGCGAAGTCAACACTTGGTCAGCAGCAGTATTTGGTTTAATCGTCATTAACTGTTTTTCTCTCGGATTTCCAACAATGGCAGTCGGATTGGAGACTGGAGTGCCCGTTGAAGCACCCCTTGTATTCTACTATATCGCCTTAATCTCAGTCATAGGTATCGTTGTTTTCAAAAAAGTTATGAGTCTTGCAGGCAGAAAACTAGTTAACCCTGCAGCAGCAGCCAAATTCCTTGTACTAATTCCGACACTACCAACAACCCTCATAACTGCTTTCCACCTAAAAACTGGACTTCTGCAAGTTCCAGCACTAACAGCTGGAATCGGCGCAACATCCATAGTTGGCGGAAACGGAGCCGCCTCATTTGGCACCTACCTACAAAGCTGCTATGGCTTACCCAGTGCTTCGTCCCCAGCTAGCATCGAATCACTTATGTTTCTGGCAAAATACCACGGATGGGTCGGCGGAGCAAGTAGCATCGCGGTCATCATCGCGGGCATCGCACTTTTTGCACTTGGACGCAAATATTTCAAATGGAAAATCACCGCCAGCTACCTCATCGCAATCGCTGTGTTATCATTGATATTATCATTCATTTTCGGAGACGCGGACTTAACCACGAGACTTTTCTTCGAACTTTTCATCGGCAGCTCAATATTCATGGCATTCTTCATGGCAACGGATCCAGCGACAACACCCTTTAGCGGAGTCGGACAAATCATCTTCGGCGTAGGTCTCGCGGTTCTGACCATTCTGATACAAACCTTTATGGGCTTCTTTGGCGGCTCACTGCTAGCGTTGCTCATCATGAACTTAACAGTCCCGCTCATTGACCATGTTCGCATCGGCAAACCCTTCGGGAGATGAACAAAATGGCAAACTTAGTTGAAATAAAAGAACAAAAAGACATTGCAAGAAAAACACCCATCGAAATCTTCCCTGACCCAAAAATCGCAGTCGTACTCACCAACCAACAATCGGGGGCAACTAACAGTCCCTTGGTTTCTGTTGGCGACATCGTGGTCATAGGACAAAAAATCGCAGACTCCAAGGAACGCATAAGCGCACCAGTCCACAGCCCAATCTGCGGCAAAGTCATAAAGATCGCAAACGTTTTCAACAGCTGCTTTGAATACCCAACCGAAGCAATCTACATCGAAGGCAACGGCAATAAAGTCAAAGACAAAACCCTGACTCCAATTTCTGAAGCAGAACTCAAAGACACCTCAAACGAAGCACTGATAAAACGCATCCGCGAAGCAGGCATCATCGGCATGGGCGGCGCAGGTTTCCCAACAAGCATCAAACTATCTATCCCCGCAGACAAGAAAATAACAACCCTGATCGTGAACGGAGCAGAAGGCGAACCATACGACACAGCAGACGAACGCTTAATGATTGAGAAAACCGCAAACCTCGTACGTGGAGTACGCGTCATACGCAAACTTCTAGGCAACCCCAAAGTCATCGTTGTAACCAAAGAAAGCAAAGTTGAAGCTTTACCCAAACTTCAGGAAGCATTCGGAAAAGAACCAGAAACCCAAGTAATCGCAAAACACCTGACATACCAACAAGGCGACGCAAGCGTACTGCAAAAAGCAATCCTTGGCTACGAGTACCCCCAGGCAAACGCAGCTACGAAATGGGCACCATACGTACAGAACGTCTCAACTATTAACGCGATTGCAAACGCCGTATTCGACGGTGAACCACTCATATCCAGAGTTACAACCCTTAATGGTGACATCGCAAAACCCAAAAACCTGATGGTGAAAATTGGCACTCCGATAGCGATATACTGAGCCAAAACAACATAAACACAAAAGACATCGGAAACATAGTAGTCGGCGGAGTAATGATGGGGACTGCACTACAAACAATCGACGCACCAGTAACCAAACGAACCTCCAGCATAATCTACTTCACAAAAAGCACCGTTAAAAAAGACCAAAAAGCAACAGCTTGCATTCACTGCGGAAGATGCCTCAATGCTTGTCCAGTACGTCTCCAGCCCATAGCAATCTACAACGCTGTAACGAAAGGCGACTTCGCAAAAGCCGAAAAACTCTGGGCAAAAGACTGCCTAGTATGTGGAACATGCTCTTTTGTCTGTCCAGTCAAGACTGCCATTGGCCAGCAACATAAAAATGGCGCGACAATAAGACAAAAAATCCCTTTTTATCTTTTCTTTTATTTTCTGTTCTAATTTCGAGCTTCAATTGATTGTGTTATTGATTTCACTTCTTACTGGTTTGAAGTTATAGCGGGTTGTCGTTGGGAGCCAAATCGTTCAAGCATTAAGCTTATAAACTATGCCACCATGTAAATAAGGTCAAGGGATAAAAATTGGCAGAAAATAAATTTAAACTATCCGATATCTTCGGAGGCATTATTATTCCATTAATTCTAGCATTACTCATCTATGTTCTCGCGGTTTACGTTAACGTTGGCGGACAATACCATGTTCTCGGTGAAACAAATACAATTGCTGTCATTCTCGTTAACGGCTTTGCTGAAATGATTATTCTCGGCATTCCACTGGTTTTAGGCTTGCTATGGAATAAGTGGGCAGGTGGAGCTGCAGGCTTCATCATGGGCGGTCAATCTATTATGTAGCTCAAGCGGGTCACTATAACGCAATTTATGCAGGTGCAGGAGTAACAACTTTCAACTTCTTTGGTGACATCAGCATGCTCTACTGGATTGTCTATGGTGTTATCATCGGTTACATGGCTGGCGCACTCAACAACGGCTCAACTAACTTTAAACGAATGATCCTTGCGCAGGTTTGACTGCTTCGGTGATAGTCTCAGTACTCAAAGCTTACTTGAATTATACTATCTCGCTTGCACCCGCAAGACAGATGGCTCAAGACTCTTGGGCACAAGATCCAGTGTTGGCTGTCGTAACTAATTTCGTGCCATTGATTGCATTAGGTGTAATCGTACCGATACTCGGCA
The DNA here is from genome assembly GCA_963708495.1 of Candidatus Bathyarchaeota archaeon. Lineage (GTDB taxonomy): Archaea > Thermoproteota > Bathyarchaeia > Bathyarchaeales > Bathycorpusculaceae > Bathycorpusculum. The sequence goes on along the minus strand of CAVPSS010000001.1, from coordinate 43,073 downwards.
AAGTAATGACCTGGTATGGTATTCAGCCACAGAGGCACTAAAAACCCCCACTTCTTTTTTTTTTTTAATTTCTTTTAAGAATAATTTTGCTATTCTTATTCCCAAATCTTTTAAGAAAATTAGATTAAAAACGAAAAAATCATTTTGTTTGGTTGGGTGCAAACTCCCAAGCTATGTTGCCCTTCCAGAGTTCGCCCTTCTTGGTTAAACGAATTTCTTTGTCATCAATCTCGATTAATTCTTGTTCCTTGAGTTTCTGCAGTTGCTTTGGAAAAACATTCTCTGGGGTGTTGCTGAATTTCTCCATGAATTCTTTTTTGCTTACTGGCAATCGTAGGTATAAGTCGTGTCATGGTTCGCGCATCATATCTTCAGTTGTTGGATTCGGATAGTCTGCATATTGGCAGTTTTCCCGTTTTCACTGTTTCCATGTAATCGTTTATGTTTTCAATGTTAGAATAGGAGAATTTTTGCAGATATCCCATAAAGCAACCCGCGCCCGTGGTTAAGATGCCTCCCCATGGCCAGCCGTTGAGGCAGTTCTCACTGCATGTGCCACTCAACTCGGCTGTAGCGGTCGTGACCAACTGCTTTGTAGCCTGCTTCAGTGAGCATTTTGTGAGCTGTAATGAACATTTGCTTCTCGTTTTCCGTGTTGCCTTGTGGGGGAGAGTGTCCATTCTTAATCATTTTCTCCAATATTGTTCCGGGATCCACATGTAACGAGTAAGCATCAACTTCTGCATCCAACTCGATTGTTTTCTTGAGTGTGTCTACCCAACTTTCCATTGTCTGCCCTGGCAAGTTATACATGAGGTCAACGCAGACGACTAACCCAAGTTTTCTTGCATGCTTTATGGCTCTCTCGACATCGGCAGCGGTATCGGGTAAGCACAATACTTTGCGGAGTTTGTCGTCGAAGGTTTGTGCCCCCATATCCATCTGGTAAACGCCGTATTCTGCCAATTTATCGATTTTTGGAAGCGCCAATGTCTTTGAGGAACCGGTGACTTTGATGAAGTATTCTTTGCTTGTGTTAAAGTTGGCTTTGCAAAAGTCGATTAAATCAATTATTTGTTCAGCGCCAAGCACACTAGGTGTTCCACCACCCAGAACTATCTCGTCAAACACACTTGTCTTCACATACTTAGTCTTGGCGTAAATGGCGAGTTCTTTTTTGAGCAAGTCAAGGTAGGATCCAATCTGCACTTTGCTTGATGCAGTGGTCGGGAAATAGCAAAAAGCGCACTTACTGTCGCAAACCGACACCCACGGTTGCAACTCCATTAAGCGGTCTGAAGTGTTCTCGGTATCTAGGAATTTCATGAAGGCTTCGTAAGTTTCTGGTTTTATGCCTGGGTAATCCCTGTATGTGTAAGGCGGCCAGTTTTCCCGTGAATCATAGGCTTCTGACTTGGCGTTTTCAAGCCCCGCGGCTTTTGTCATTTGGATGTTCCCCTTTTCACGTTAAAAAAGGATAATGGCATAATAAAGTTTCTGTTAGAAGAGTAAAAGTAGGGCTTCTGAAATTATTTAGATAGGCAGGGCTTCATAGTATATCAAGCCAATGTTTCCACTGACTCCTCAAAACTACATGAGGCAAACATGGCTGGAACTATCGAATTTTTTCGGTAACACGACGGGATAACAGTAACTTTTTATGTTTACATCATTATTTACATAAACCAACGGGGCAAAAGATAACTGCATGAAAAAAGTCATCTTTAGTTGCTTTATACTTCTAGTTATATTATCAATGAGCTTCTTCACCATTCCGCTTTCCTGCGGTCAACCCTCAAACGTCGAAATTCTCACCTATAGCTGGTATGTCAACTCATTAGGATATGTCATAGCAATTGGGGAAGTTAAAAACGTAGGCACGGAAACTATCTCATCCATCCAAGTTAGCGGAACTGCCTTTGCTGAAAGCGGTATTCAGTCTCAATCAAGCGGTCCAACTTTGGTATCACATATCGTGCCTGGAGCAATATCGCCTTTTGTCATCGAGTTTTACTGTCCAACAACGGAGGATGGATCATGGTCAAATCTAAGGGTTACACATGTCAATTTGAATGTTGAAGAAGCAAGGTCGACACCTCTATACCCATATAGTGATTTTGAAATAACTTCTCATTCCGCTAAAATTGCAGCCGATGGATTCTATTTGGTTAACGGAGACGTTCAAAACATCGGCACTCAAACAGCTGAAGGCGTAACAATAATTGCTACCTTTTACAATTCATCAGGCGTAGTTGTCGGAGCCGGATACGGGGAAGCTACCCCACTGCAATTGGCGCCGACCGCTTTATCCACATTTGAAGTTGTTGCATTTGATTATAATCAAATGACGGTTCAGCAGAGCAGAAAGATTGTAAAATATACCCTTCAGGTGCTTGCGTCTGGTCCAATTCTGCAAGGAACCGTGCCTTCCGCTTCACCACCTGTGACAGGCACATCAGACCCTTCGTCATCAGGCGGGCAGCCCACAGATTCAAATGATTTTTTGCCAACGGGATTATTATACGCCTCGGTGTTAGCCGTGGTCATCGGTGTCGTAGTTTCAATTATACTATTTTTGAGGGTGCATCGGAGCAAGAAAAATAGCAGAGTCAAGAGAGCAAGCAAAACTAAAACGAGGTAGAAATAACCGCTAAACCTTGATAAAGTGTAGACTGGGAGATGTCCATCATTTTTTAGGTTGCTGGTTTGTGAAAATTGTAAGCAACCGTTTTCTACACAGCTATGGAGCATTAGGTTACTAAAGTTGTCGGAAACCAAGCCGCCAACACAAAATGCTGCTCCTAAAACAAAACCAATTCTAAATGTTAAGCAACCGCTTGTTTTTTCTTGAATGTTTTCTATTCTTTGAAGATTGTTTCTTTGGTCTCGTCAAGAACCGCTAGCATTTCTTTAGCGCTTTTAACCTTCAGTTTCATGGTTAAAACTCTACAGCGTAGGCTAGTTGATAAGGTTATCATAGTTTGTTTTCGTGTGATCTAGATTGCACAAAGTATTTTTCCTTAACCAACAATCATCAACGGGGGAAACCAAAAAAATAACTCAAAGGACTTTTGTCCCAAAGCCTATTTTTGCGATAATGTTATAAGATATTACAGCAGTATTGGGGAAACAGTGAGCCCTATCCTTTAGGACTTGCTTAAACTTTAAAGGAAAAGAAAAATGAAAAATCTGAAAAGTTTGATTGCGTTATTTCTACTGATAATGCTAACAACTCCACTAATAATGCAAACATTTCCAATGACAGTTCAAGCACAAACAATCGAAGTTCCCACCTTTCTCAAAACTATGGCGGCGCCTAACCCCGTTGGGGTAGGCCAAACTATATTCCTCAGCCTATTCTTCACAAAACCCATTGCTACTGTAGGCAACCAAGTATACCGCGGTTTAACTATTAATCTTGTTAAACCGGATGGTACTAACCAGACTTTTGGTCCATACGACACTGACACTACTGGCGGTGTGGGCGGAATCGAGTATACCCCCACTGAGCTTGGCAACTATACTATTCAAGCCTTCTTCCCAGGTCACGCCCTGCCCGGCAACTATTACGTGAAGGCATCGATGAGTGGGCCTTTCAGCTTTACCGTGCAGGAAGAGTCTATCCCTGGTTTTCCATGGGCGGCTTTGCCTACTGAGTACTGGTCGCGTCCGATTTACGCCACTAATTATGAGTGGGCTCAGCTTGGCGGTAACTGGTACGGTCTTTTTGCTCCATCGTTTACTGACACTGGCGGCTATGATGCTACTGGCAATAATTTCAATCCTTACAGTAAAGCGCCTAACTCTGCTCACATCATGTGGACTAAGCCTACAAAGCCTGGCGGTCAGGTTGGTTTGCCGATTAGCGGCGACCAAGAAAGCCACTACGCATCAACATCAATCCTGTACAGACAATTTGAGCCAGTCATCATGAACGGCGTCATCTTCTACAAGGTCTATACTAACACGCCCACAACAGTAACTACCGCTTTCGGCACTCCTGGCATAAACGCAGTTGATCTGCGTACTGGCGAGTTGCTTTGGCACTTGGACACTAATGATACTTTGGTTTTCGGCTGGTCTATGCAGTATCACACTATACAGGAGTACGGTACGACAGATTTCCTTGTTTTCCAGACTTCTACGCTTCCTACTGGTAGTCTTGGCAACGTTTGGCTACTTAGGGATCCAATGACTGGATACCCCATCGCTAACATTACTAACGTACCCAGCCAAACACAGAAAGGAGTAGTTGAAACAGATGATGAGGGCACACAAGGTGCAGTACTGACTTGGTCTGTTGAAGGCTCTGGCGCTGGTCGTTCGCTGTCACTATGGAACTCCACTCGATGTTTAATGTCCAGTAACTCCTCTTCCACTATTCGACCATCAGGCAACATCAACTATACACGAGGCATAATATGGGTAAAACCAATCGTCAGCCAAATGCCTGACGGCACCAATATTAGCCTTAGCATTTCAGGATACACTAGAGACTATGTACTTCTGCGTCAAACGTCAAACCTTGCATCACAGAGTGGTGTAGGTTGGGCTGTTGAAGCAGGTTATGATGCTAGAACTGGCGAAAAACTATGGGGACCAGTAAACCGAACATACCCAGTATGGCATGAAGTATCAGTAATTGCACGCGGCGAAGAATGGTATCTTACACATGACAAAGACACAAACACAGCCTACGCTTACTCGCTAAAGACTGGACAACTAAATGGTTCACCGCTCAATCTTGAAGGCAACGCTTTAGGTTACATTTCACGTGGCGCAGCTATTGCTTACGGTAAAGGCTACATTTTCGATTTCGGCGGCAACGTTTATGCTATTGACATGGCAACTGGGACGTTGGCTTGGTATTATCACCGAGGCGAAACTGGCTATGCTACTCCTTACGGTGTTAACCCGATTTGGCACTTTGGCTCGCACAGTATTGCTGATGGCAAACTGTTCCTCTCTGAGGGTCGCATGTATGATCCGCCGCTATTCCCTGGCGCTCGCAAGTTAGCTATTAATGTTACTGACGGTACTTTGGTTTGGAGTGTTCTTGGCTTTTATGCTCGTATATGCAGTGCTATTGCTGACGGTTACTTGGTGGGTTGGAACAGTTATGACTCCCAGATCTATGTGTTTGGTAAGGGTCCAACTTCTACGACTGCTACAATCGCGCAAGATGTTGTTCCATTCGGCACTAGTGTGGTGATTAAGGGTACTGTTCTTGATATTTCTGCTGGCACTACGGGTGCTGATAGGTCTGCTCGTTTCCCTAATGGTGTTGCAGCTGTTTCTGAGGAAAGCCAAAGCGCTTGGATGGAGTATGTTTACATGCAGCAGCCAAAGCCAGATAACGCTACTGGCGTTTTGGTTGATTTGTATGTCATTGACTCAAACAACAACTATCGACCGATTGGCACCACTACGACTGATACTAATGGCATGTATAGCTTACTTTGGACTCCTGATATTGAAGGCAAATACACTGTTTTCGCCTCGTTTGGCGGCAGTGAATCTTATTGGCCATCGGATGCAACAACAGTTTTTGCAGTTGACGCACCAGCACCAACATCAACACCATTGCCCCTCACTGAAGAGTCGATAGCTGACCAATACTTCGTTCCCGCGATCGCAGGCTTATTTGTTGCAATCATTGTAATCGGGGTTGTATTAGCGCTCTTGTTGCTTAGAAAGCGGCCATAACTGAAAATCAGCCAAAATCTTCCTCCCTTTTTTGTTTTCAGTTTATTAGTTACAACAAATACTTTTGAAGCGGAATTCCGAACTTGTACATCAAGCTTGCATTAGAAGGCATGCTCTGCTACGACTTAACCGATGTACTCTCTTACTCCAAAACCTCAAACTGCTGAGAAGGGCTATAACAGCGAACTCGCTTATTAAAATCAAATCAACATCGTAATGGTCTTCTTAACGGCTACACATCTACCCTTTGCAGTGGACGTATTCTACGGTTCCAGGTGAGACATCAACCGAAGGATATTTATCAAGCGGTTTTCCCGCAAGGATTAGGGTTCATCTTTGACCGCGGGTTTAGCCCATATAAGATACTTTTGGACTTAAAAAAAGAGAATATCCACTTCATGGTTCCCCTCAAGAAGAATGTAAAGGTTCTGCCTAAGCGCTTCGAGATGGCGGGGGCTCTCGTTTATCGCAAGAGTACACTTAATTATCATTTAATGGTGTTGAAGGCTGGCTTTGATTCGCCAGAGGTTATAATTTAGGGCTGTTCTTGCCATGATTTTGCTATACAGGTTGCCTTTCAAGTACCCTTTTACTGCTTCATGCATTATGTACTTTGGAGAGTAGAACCTGTTGTAGAATCGTTTTCTTATTTGAGTTATTTCTGATACAGGCAGATTTGGGTCTTCGAAAGTGGGATTCAATGTATTATAATGCTTCCAATTTTCTGTCATTTTCCAACCGTTTTTTTTCACCAATTCGCGGAGGGCAGTACCCGGGTAGGGTGTTGCATAGCAGAGCCAAACATCATCAGGTTCAGCTTTGCGGACAAAATCTAAAGTTTCTTGCAGTGTTTCTTTTGTTTCACCTGGATAACCCAGAATCACTGATACGGTAACGAACATGCCTGTTTCTTTTGCCCATCTAATTGCATTATCACAATGTTCGTCTGTAACTCCTTTCTTTAGTACATTGCGCATTTTCTGGCATCCTGATTCAACTCCAAACATAATTTCATTACAGTTTGCTTTAGCCATTTTTTGAAGGATTTCTCTTGTCACAATGTCTGCTCGCGTTCCACATCCCCATGGCAGGTTAATTTTTCTCTCAATTATTCCATCGCATATTTCCATGGTTCTTTTCTTGTCAAAAGTTAATGTATCATCTTGGAAAGCTATTCCTTCAGCACCATATTCATCTCTTAGCCACTCAAGCTCGTCGAGAACGTTTTTTGGGCTTCTAGCTCTGAACTTTGACCCAAACATTTTAGAGGCTACGCAAAAAGAACACTGAAAGGGGCATCCCCTGCTTGTTATTATGGAAAGAAGTTTTCTTCCAGCAATCCAGTACTTTTCGATAGGTACAAACCTGTAGGCTGGACGTGGTAAGGCATCAAGGTTTTGGATGAAGGGGCGTGTAGGTGTTTGGAATATCTCGTTTCCTTTCCTAAAAGTTATTCCCTTGATATCGCCGATTTTCTGCATGCTTGACGGCTGCTGGGCAAGTTCAAGGAGGGTTTCTTCTCCCTCACCCCTCACTATAATATCGACTGATTTCTCATCTTTTAATATCTGTGCGTCTGCAAATGTTGCGTGTGATCCCCCCATAACTACTTTAGAGGTCGGGCAAACTTCTTTAGCTGCACGAGCAGATTCGAATGCTGAATCAACCGTAGACGTCATGGAGCCTATCCCAACTATTGTTGGTTGGAACGCATCTAATTCTGCCTTAAGTTTCTGAGGACTAATTTTGCATACTGGACAATCAAAAATTTTTACCTCAATGTCGTTCTCATCTAGTACAGCAGCAATGTATGCTAATCCAAGCGGTGGAAAAATTGGGTGGTGACCCATTTCTTCCATGTAGGGTGGAGTAACAAGCGCTATTTTATTTTTCGTTGTCGTCATTTGAATGCACATTGGACCTTAAATATTTAGACCTTGTTATTTGAAGATTTGAACCTTTTGCTAAACTACGCTTTTTATGGGAACCGTCCTGCAGTAGTTAGATTCCGCCTTCAGAATGCATGTTTTGTAGTTTGGGCTTGGTTTGGTCCTATAGAAAATCAAAAGGGGAAATACCCAGACGGATATAAAACTATCCTATTTTAGGACACTACCGAAATTTTCTTAAATTTACTGTTGAGAAAGGGGCGAATAAGCTATTTTTTGCCCAAACTCTCTGGTATATATACGCATGCTGGGTCTGACTCGAATATGTCGCCAGTGTATGCGTATGCTCGATTTCTGCATCCGCCGCAGATGTCTCGGTACTCGCAGACTCCACATTTACCCTTGAGAGATTTTGCTGTCTTGAAATCTGTTGTAATACTTTGATTCTTTGATTTCTTCCCATGCTTGTGGTTAGGTTTTGTTTCTGATGTTTCCTAGCATCATGGGTTCGTGAGGTTGCAGGTCAGTGTAGAAGCATGGGATCAAGTCGCCGTTTTCGGTTACGCTTAAGTAGCCGCCAAATGCGAAGTAAGTGCATTTTCCGTGGAACTTTTTCTCGTACCATTCGTCGAATTTTTCATCTGGGATTTCTCTGCTTGACTACGCGGGCGTAGTGTGGGCAGTGTACATGGATCTCAAATTTGCCTTTGTATTTTTCGGTGAAGTCCCAGATGTGATTTAGTACCCACTCGTATTGTTCCGGGGTGGGTTAACATCCATTGTTGTTTTTGCTCTGCCGCTGGGCACCAGATGGTTGTACCAGACAAAGTTAGCGTGGTACTTTTCAGCTAACTCGGCAACGTGGTCTAGATGCTTGTAGTTGATGGAGTTATGGCGCGGCTAAACCGTTTAGGATTTTGCCTTCTGACAGTTTCTCGATGGCTGCAAGCGCTTTTTTGTATGAGCCTTTTCCCCGGAGTTGGTCGTTGATTTCTTCAGGTCCATCGATGCTGACAGAAGTCCAAACTTGGTTCTTGACCAAGTTATCATAAATTTCTCCGTCAACGAAGCAGCCGTTGGTTAAGAGGCACACGTTTAAGGCCTTTGCTTTTTGCGTATGTTACAATTTCAAAGATGTCTTTTCGTATTAAGGGTTCGCCGCCTTTTAATGCCAAACCATTTTACGCCGAATTTGTGTACTTCATCGACCAGGTGGAAGGCTTCTTGCGTTGTCATCTCTCTTGGTGCATGTTTTCCTGTTGCGTCAACATTGCAGTATTTGCATCGTGGCGTTGCAGGCGCCTGTGGCACGCCAAGAAGTCATAAGTAGTGGACCTTTTTGGTCAAAGTAACTCCTCTCTCGGTTCCCTTTTGTTAACTTTAAGGGTTCTTCACATCCTAAAATACATTTGCGTTGCCTGAATGTTTTTTTTAGCAAGGTGACCATGCAACATTTCCTGGTTAAGCAAACTAAAAAATCGTCAGTTCGAATTTCCATAAAGCTTATATGTACAAGTTAGTTTCTGTATACGTTTAGGGTAAGAATCGCTGTATCTCTTGATAATAATTGAATCTTGTCCCAACATCCTCTTGGGGGTAAATAGTAATTAACAAAAAAATACCAGTATATTTCTTTGGCTGTATTTGATTATTTCATCGGTTTTCGCTTCCATACCTTCATTGCTCACAGATTCAAGCCGCCACAACCTTGAGACCAGTATGAATGGACACAGTACTCAAGGCGACTCCTTAAACACCCGCTTTTCCGCTGGACCCGCCCCGATCACCTCTAACGTGCTGTGGAAAGCCAACATAACAGGCATACAACCTTACCTCACTGCGTTTAACGGCAAAATATACTGTCGCCAGTACCACACCCAGCCTATGCCCTTGACCAAGCAGCTAACATCGTCTGGCAAACCAACTTTCCCAATGCCACTACCTGGCCAGTCGCATACAAAATCGACAAGACCCATATGGTTATCGAGAAATATTGTCTTAACCCCGAAACAGGTGAACTACTCTGGGTCAGCCCCGACTTTAATGCCTATACCGGCATCTTCAACACCAACGTATACAGCCCAGAGGAACAAATGTTCTACGTCAAAGTCGACAGCTACATTGAAGCTTGGAGTTTTGCAGACCCCTCCGATTCCCGACAATGGTTTGGAAGACCTACATCCGAGGCGGCGGCATAACAGGCATCGGAACCATCTATGGCGACGGCAAAATTTTCACTGGCTCATTTGAAAATATGCAAATGGCACTGGATGCCAAAACAGGCGAAGTCATCTGGACAACCCTATACAAATGGCCCAATGGTTTTTACTGGCGCCTACTCTGATGGCATGTACTTCAAAGGTGGAAGCGACGACAACACCATGTATGCCTTTAACGCAACAACAGGCGAAATCATCTGGTCTTATCACCCGAAACCGACGGATACTTCGTCACAGGCTGCGCAGTCGCATATAGCATGGTTTATGAAATGAACAAGGACGGCTACCTTTATGCCTTTAACATGTACACCGGTGAGTTAGTCTGGAAGTACAAAGGTCCCAACGATTCGTTGATGTGGCCTGGTATGCCCACGGTTGCAGACGGCAAAATCTATTTAACCACTGGCGAAGCAGCCCAGTACAACGCCCCACCCGGTATCTCAGAGTTCTCCTGCATTAACGCCTCACAGGAGAACCGCTTTGGAAGCTGACAGACATGGAAGCGCTGCCTCCGCGCGAATCAGTTATCATTGCTTATGGCACTCTATACCTTATTCCCGGAGGAGTCACAACCTCCGTCGACACCATCTCAGGTAACGAATACGCAACTGACCAGCGAATTATGGGCAATAAAAGACGTCGATTTCAAGGAACCCCACCAAAATGTTACCTCTCTGGAAACAATGGCGAAGCGACCCAACACATTCCTCATCTGCATCAGTTGGGCCCTCAAGCCTCTCTATATCATGGAAGTTTAAGACCGGCGGCTCAGTTATTTCTTCACCAAGTGTCTCCGATGACATTGTCGTATGTTGGTTCAACGGATGGGTACATCTATGCGTTGGATGCATGGGATGGCAGCTTGATATGGAAATTTAAGACTAAGACCAGTCGAGTCCTCGCCTGCAGTTGTCGATGGTTATGTGTATACGGGCGGCGACGACGGCTACGTTTACTGCCTCAATGCTTACACAGGCTCCTTCAATGGAAAACTTTTATTAACGGCAACTTGCAGTTTACTTTTGGTAACTTGGTCTTAAAGTCCTCCCCGGCAGTAGTCAATGGCACAGTCTACATTGGCTCTTTAGATGGGTACTTATATGCCATAAATGCTGATAACGGCAATATTACCTGGAAAACTCAAGCACTAGGTCCCATTGAATCCTCCCCTGCTGTAGCTGACGCCGCAGTCTATTTTACAGCAGAAGAACCCATCTTCGGCGGTTTCTACAAACTCGACGCCAAAACCGGCAACGTCTTATGGAAGAAGGAGTTGGCTTATAGATCCTCGTTTACAGGCGGAAACCAGATGCTTGGTTCACCATCCCTCGCCGAGGGTATGGTCTTTGCGTCTTCGAACTGGGGAGATTACTTCTGCTTTGATGCTGAGACAGGAGGGCGACTTTGGCGCTTCCAGGACCCAGGAGCAGTCGAATTCATAGTTTCTTCACCCATCTATGTTAACGATGGCACAGTTTTGCTAATTGATAAATTCGATCTTGCATGTGTGAATGGGTCAAACGGTTGGGTAATCTGGAGCAAATACACCGGTGACGAGCTCTATGTTTCCCCATCCTACGCCGATGGTAAAGCCTACATGGTAACCAGCCAACGCCACATTTTCGTGCTCGATACAACTAACAACGGAACTATACTTGCCTATGCAACATTGCCTTCAAGCACTTGGTCTTCCCCAACAGTAGCTAACAACCGCTTATACATTGGCTGTAACGACTGGAATGTCTACTGCTTCAATGAACCCATAATAAACGAATCTTCAGCGAATACTCCTTCAGCAAACGATAGATTCACACAATTGCCGACGATTTTGGTAACGATATTAGTGACCTCTGTTGTTATCGCCATAATAGTGCTCGTTTACGTGCTTAAGCGACAAACAACAAAATAATTCATTTTTTAACTTGTTCCCTTCTTGAGGGCGTCTGAACTTACTTAACTTTTCAATAGCCTACATAGCTGTTTTATTCTTCCACAACAGGTGATTTAGGGCTGCCCGCGCCATAATTTGGTCGTAAAAGTCTCACTTGAGTGTTTTGCGCAAGAATTAGCTGTCGCTGAAATAGTGATCAAAGAACTCTTCTTTTGCTTCCTCTAATTTCTCATGTGGCAAAAGCATGTTTGTAAAGATTTGGTTTTTTCGCGATATTTGTTCCAGTTTGAGTCAACCTCTAAGCCGAGTTCTTTGATGTAGTTGGCCAATTCAGTGCCAGGATAGGTACGGCCTCGCACAAGTAAACATAGTCATTTAGTTCTATGAGGAAATCGATGGTTTGCTTTAGCATCTCAGGTGTCTCAGTGGGATAGTCTATGACTAACGACACAGCAACTGATATGCCTGCTTTTCTTGCCACCTAATCACCTTAGCATTTAACTCCACAGTTGTGCCTTTGCGAATGAGCTTGAGCATTTCTGGGCCGTCCCGATTAAACACCGAAATGAATAAGGTGACGGTTCGTAGCCTTAAGCTTGGCCAGCAGCTCCTTGGATATGCGATCAACTCATGTTCTTCATCCCACGGCAAATCAACCTTCTACATCTCATCGCTGACGTCAAATGTCAGTTTCAAATCAAACGTGAAGTCATCATGAAACGCGAATACTCCCGCATGATACTCATCACGTAGCCACTTCAGTTCATTCACAACTTTGTTTGGGCTTCTGCGCGAAAGAATGTCCTGTTACGTTGATGAATAGGGTCGGCTGCAAGGTTATCTGGTTTGGGGTTGATTCAGGCTCAGAACGCATGCTTCAACTCATTGGCAGAAACGCAACGTCCAAGCAAGTTGAAGTAGCTTTTAAACTCTGAGAAAAACGGAACAAAAGTTGCCTGCTCGTTTATGCTAAGCTTTCCTGGCGAAACCCTATAGGATATGGAAGCTTCATTAAAATTCGCTAAGAAATTGAACCCTGACTGGTGCCAATTCAACATTTATGTATCATGTCCAGGTAGCCGATTGTATGAAGTAATAAACCAAAGCTTGTATGACCAGATGTATAACTACTTGGCAAGGGTAAAAACTAACGAGTTCGATTACGAAATGCTTGTAAAGATTCAGAGGGATTTTCAGCGAAGTTGCGAAAAATCCGCTGTATCTAAGTTGATGCGTGTAATTAAGCAGGAAGGCTTTAGGTAGCGCATTCAAGAAAGGGACATCATTTGTCTTTCACTGCTAAAGGCAATTTACCTTTTTTCACGAAGCGCAATTTCAGCATAACTAGACAACCTTAATATTATGTAGCTTCCATTAAACTAACAATTTCACCAAAATAGGGAAAAAAAATGAAACCTCATATAACCCTTGTCAACCCGCCTTACCCTGGCCAATCATTTCCACATCCTCCCTTTCCTCCATTGGGCCTGGGCTATGTCGCCGCGATTTTGGAAAAAAACAAATTCAACATTGATGTTCTCGACTGCCTAACCTACAACCTAAGCCACGAAGCCTTCAAAGAAGAAATAGCAAAACGGAAACCAGACATCGTCGGCTGTACCTGCAACACCCTCACATACAAATCAGCTCTACAATGCCTAAAAACAGCCAAAGAAGCTTTGCCCAACTGCATAACAGTTATCGGCGGACACCACGTCACCTTCGAGGACGAACAGGCCTTCAAAGATTTGCCTACGCTGGAGATCGTCGTCCGAAACGAAGGCGAATACACAATGTTGGAAGTCGCCGAACGAGTGGAGGCAGGCAAGGATTACTACGATGTAACAGGCACGACCGTCAAGAAACCAGACGGCACAGTCGTGAGAAATCCCAAACGAGCCTACATCGAGAACTTGGATGAGTTGCCCTTCCCAGCCCGCCATTTGTGGCGCAACTCGAAGCAACCTCACGATACGGCAGAATTATGTTCGACATAATCGCAAGCCGGGGCTGCTCGTTCGCGTGCGACTTCTGCATAGAAGTTCGAATGCACGGGCAAAATTTCCGGAAGCGCAGCGTAAAAAATGTCTGCGACGAACTAGAAGAATGCAAGAAAAAGTACGATGCAGATTGGTTCAGCTTCGTTGACGCAGCGTTCACGGTTGACATGAAGTTCACGGAAGATTTATGCGACGAAATTATCAAGCGTAACCTCAACATCAACTGGGTAGCTGGAACTCGCGTTGATATGGTTACCAAAGAATTGTTGCAGAAAATGGCTATGGGCAGGCTGCAAATCCATGTGGTACGGCGTCGAATCAGGCGCACAAAATGTTCTCAACGAAATGCGTAAAGGCATCACGTTGGAGCAGACGAAGAAGGCGTTCCAATGGACCGTTGAGGCGGGGATGAAACCAGACCCAAACGTTGTCTTGGGGTTCCCAGGTGAAACCAAAGAGTCCGCGTGGGCGACTATAAAGCTATGCCAAGAAATTGCGCCTATGTACATGGCTTCCTACACCATAGCTACGCCATACCCTGGCACACCCCTATACTACCTGGTTAAAGAAAAGGGTTGGTTAAAAGACACAGACTTCGACCACTATGACACAGCCACGCCAACTTTCGAAACTCCAACAATGTCTATCCAAGAACTAAGAAAGCTTCGTGCAAAAGCGTGGTCAAGTTTCTACGAACGGCCAAGCTTCATTCTAGCAATGTTCAAAAAGGGTTTTATATATGGTTTAGCAGCTATGAAAGCAGCCGTCACTTTTAGGATCATCGACATCAGAATGGCGCTTCAACCCAACAAGGTACCACCAAAGCCACCGTCAAAAAGCCACTTCTAAAACATTTTCTTATAATTCTCCTCTAATCTTTATATTAGAATTCTATCGCGCAAGGTCTTCTGAACTGTAAAGTTTATAGCTTTAAAGATGTCGCGGTACACTTCAAGTGACATTTCTTTATTGTGTACGCCCTTTATTGCATGCGTCCATAATCAAAGAGGCTCACATCCAGTTTCATATAATTAAACACTAATACCATCTTAGCTCTAACTCGGATTTTGGCATGTTTCTGATGGTTATCTCGACTCTGAAACTGCGGCATTCACGGAGCCTATAACGATGACGCAGGCAACAAGGTAGTTGCCTTGAAATAGAAACGGGAAACATACTATGGACCAGCTCTACTTTTACCACGGATACTGGCATTTTTAATTCTAATGTCTACAATCCAGAAGAAAAAATGTTCTAAGTTACAGTCGACACCTTCATTGAAGGCTGGAGCTTATCTGACCTCTCAAACCCCCACTTTAGTGTGGAGAACCTACATTCCAGGCGGCGACTTACCAGGCATCGGTACTACCTACGGTGGCGGTAAAGTATTCACAGGCTCTTTTTTGAACCAGCAGTCAGCGCTCGACGCCAATTCAGGGGCTGTGATTTGGAAATAAGAACTCCCATACCAGATTTCGTTCGTAGGCGGCACTGAGATGCTTGGTTCTCCCTCTGTAGAGCTGGAATAGTTTTTGCTCATCGAACTGGGGAGCTTACTATGGCATAGATGCTATAACGGGCGACATTGTATGGTCATTTATAAATCCAGCAGCAATTGACTTCATAGTTTCTTCCCCCATCTATGTTAAAGGCAACCTATATATCATCGACAAATTCAACCTCGCTTGCCTTAACGCGATGACTGCACATACTATTTGGAGCACCTATGTAGGAGAGGAACTATATGTTTCGACATCGTACTCAGACGGTAAAACCTAAATGGTAATGAGTCTACGTAGCATGTTTATCTTTGACGCCACCAAAAACGGCACAAAAATCGCGATCGCTAATACCTCCTCAAGCAACTGGTCCTCACCAACCATAGCCAATGGAAGACTATACATTGGATGCAATGGCTGGAACGTCTACAGCTTCTCAAACGACATCATAAGCCAAGCTTCAGTTTCGACCCTGCCCCACCCAACAGATGACGTCACGTTCGTAACTCGCTTAGTGATAGTGGTCAGCCGCCATGTTGCGCTTTAATCGTTACAATAATTGCGTTTGCCTATCTATTCAGAAAACGAGGAAAAAACAATAGCCAAAAGAATTAAGCTATTCCAACCCTTTTTTGAGCCTTAGGGTTTAGTCTTCTTGCGGGAAAGTTTAATGCGCCTTCACGACGGACTCGCTTAAGAATTTGTTTGGGTGACCGGTGGAAGTCCCGGAAAAATCTTCGCTGAACGGCCAAAAGCGAGTTGTAATCATACTGATCAGTTTTTACCGCAAGCAAAAAGTCGTCAAGCTGAGTAAAATTTTTAGAATCTAATACTTCTTGATATAGTCTGCTGTCTGGGTTTGCGATGAAGACGTTGAATATGCACCAGTCAGGGTTCAATTTCTTAGCGAATTTTAGTGAAGCTTCCATATCCTTTAATGTTTCGTCGGGAACACCTAGCATGAATGAGCAGGTGGTTTGTATGCCGTTTTTACGGCAGAGTTTAAACGCGTTTTCTATCTGCTGTAGCGTTGTATCTCTGCCAATGCGCTTTAAGACTTTCTCCGAGCCAGATTCAACGCCGAACCAGATGGTTTTACATCCAGCCCGACTCATTGCCGCCAAAAGTTCCTGATTAACTAAGTCAACGCGTGTATCGCAGACCCATTCCAAATCCAGCTTCTCTTTCACCATCAAGTCGCAGAGTTCAAGCGTTTCTTTTTTTCTGAGCGTAAAGTTGTCGTTAATGAAGTAGAGTCCTTTTGTACCGTATTTGCTCTGTAGGTCCTTTATTTCTCCGATGACTCTCAGTGGGCTAAAGCCTCGGCAGATGTTTCCCCAGAGTTTTCTTGTTTCGCAGAACCCGCAGTGATAGACGCATCCTCGGCTAATGCTCATGACATCGGCGGGTTTAACGTTTAGGTACTCTATGGTACGGTCATAAAGTTCAAGTGGCAACAGGTGCCTGGCGGGATATGGGATTTCATCCATGTTCTCAATGAATTGGGGGGGATTTTTGATGTTTGCTCCTGCACGCCTACAAGCCACACCAGGTATTGTGATAGCAGCTGGTTCATTGCCGTTTACAATACACATGGCAAGGTCGGTTACTGCTCTCTCGCCTTCACCCATGACCACATAATCAATCTCTGGGTTCTCAAGCAAACTATCAGGCACGTAGGAAGCATGCCATCCGCCCACAACTATTTTGCATGTCGGAAGGGTTTCTTTGATGGCATGGGCAGTTTCTATGCAGCGTCGGTAAGTGGCTGAACCACAAGTAATGCCGACAATTGCCGGATTAACTTTTGCAATTAACTCTTTAACTTCCTCAAGCGGTTTCTTCATGAGGTAGTTATCAAGCATCTGCACCGTAAAACCTGCTTTTTCAAGGGCAGCGGCAACATACATCAAGCCGATCGGAGGCAACCGTTTCCCGAGATACCATGCACCGTTTTCAGGGGGCGCCGTGGTCATGAGCAGAACTATTTTGTTTTCGACCGAGTTGGGGTTTTGTTCTTGGGTTTGACGGACACGGGGTTACCTCTGTGAATGGTTTATTGGTTCTTTTGATGGGTCGCGAGTTTATAGCTTTAGCGGAATGTAGTTTGAATGAAGGTTTACAGGCGTTTTTGCTGTTTTGATATTAAAATGAAAAGGTTTATAGTTACTTTAGGCGCATTTTCCAGACGAAGAGGGAATCGAGATGAAAGTTGTCGTCCACTGGAGCGGGGGCAAAGAATGCTGTTTAGCTTATCACAAAGTCATCAAGCAGGGACATCAAGTTACTTGTCTTCTTAGCTTCGAATATCAGAGACCATACATTTTCCATAGTTTTCCAGTTATGGAGCTCCAATCTAAGACTCTTAGGCACTCC
Source organism: Candidatus Bathyarchaeota archaeon (assembly GCA_963708495.1). GTDB lineage: Archaea > Thermoproteota > Bathyarchaeia > Bathyarchaeales > Bathycorpusculaceae > Bathycorpusculum. Next base: position 25,493 of record CAVPSS010000001.1, on the reverse strand, counting down.
CTTAAAGGTTGTCAGAATAAAGAAAGCTTACGAAGACATCTTAGGCGCCCTGACCAAGCTTAAAACAGAACAGGGCATCGAAGGTATAGTCACAGGCGATATAGCTGGAGCGGGATGTGCTCTGGTTCACTCCAGCTATTATGAGAGCATGGCTAAACAGCTGGGACTTGCTTTCATGATGCCAAATCGAAGGTGACACATATGATGTCCTCAAAGAGGTTGTGGATACTGGCCTTCGGCCTGTCCTGAACTGTGTCAACACAAACTTTTTTGGAGAAGAATGGCTGGGGAAACAGACTTGACCCCGAATCTATCAAAGAACTGAAGGCGTTAGCTGACGAGAAAGGGATAGATGTCGCAAGCGAAGATGGACAAGGTTACCATAGCACGGTGGTTGAGGCACCGCTCTTCAAAGAATCCATCGTAATTGGCAAGTATAAAACTAAAAAGAAGAAAGAAAAAGCGAAGAATTGGAAACGCAACTGGCTCTATATGGATATCAAAGAGTGCTCTCTACAGCCTAAACAAGCGGTAAATAATCTTTTTTCACTTATCTTTTATTAGTAAGTCAAAATTTTTTATAGATAGGAGTGCATTGTTTGTTTTGGTAATTTAGAATCGTATTTTCTGCTTAATTTGGGGATTTCCTTTTGCGTGGTTGTGGTTTTTTATGTAGCACGCTTTTTGGTTTGTTTTCTGGGTTGTTATTCGGGTTTGGGTTGTTTTTTGCTTGCTGTTTGGTTGTGGTGTAGGCGTCTTTGGTTTCACAAACATGTGGGTTTTTCTGGTTGTGGGTGTGGCATTTGTTGGCGTGAGCAGGTTGTGCAGTCGTGTTCGGTAATGTAGAGGTTTGGTCGATTAGTTTTTGGTCGTCTGCTTGGAGGTTTTTAGACACGGATTGAGTTCTAAAGAGTTCAATGTTTGATTTGCTGTCAGCTGTTGCGGGAAAGTTAACTCTCTGAAAAAAAGGACGCTTTTGCATAAAGTAAATGAACCCCAAGTCATAACCTCTACGTGTTTCAGTGAAGAACATGAAAACTCGTATAACCCTTGTAAATCCACCTTACCCTGCTGGTTCCCATCAGCATCCGCCATTCATGCCCCTGGGCATCGGATACCTGGGCGCGGTATTGTATAAGAATCATTTTGAAGTTAACGTAATTGATTGTCAAGCACAAAAAATCAGTCATCAACAATTCAGAGAAGAAATTGCCAAGTACAAGCCAGACATAGTTGGCGTCACTTCGACCACACTCACCTACAAATCCGCTCTAAAAATAATAAAAACCGCCAAAGAAGTCTTCCCTAGCTGTGTAACCGCTATTGGAGGGCCCCATGTCACATTCTGGGATGATAAAGCTCTGCAGGAAGCGCCATCATTGGACATCGTCATAAGAGGTGAGGGCGAGCAAACGATGCTTGAGCTTGCACAAAGAGTGGACAAGAACCAAGCCTTCCACGACCTTATCGGCACAACTAGTCGAAAAGACGGCAAAATCGTAAAGAACCCTGACCGCCCCTTCCTAGAAAACCTCGATAGCCTACCGTTCCCAGCGCTTCACCTATGGGAAAAACTAGGTGAAATACGTAAATACGGAACCATACCCTACCCAGTCATGACCAGCAGAGGATGTGTGTACTGGTGCAACTTCTGCACGGCAGTTAGGATGTTTGGCAGAAAATACCGTATGCGCAGCCCAAAGAACGTCGTCGACGAAATAGAATATCTTTATAAAAACTACCGCGCAAACCAATTCACATTCTACGATGATGCCTTTACTGTGGATCAAGCAAGAACCGCTGAAATCTGCGACGAAATCCACCGTCGCGGGCTCAAAATCAAATGGGACTGCGAAACCCGTGTAGACATGGTCAGCAAAGAACTCTTCGTCAAAATGCGTGAAGCAGGGTGCATAGCGGTTTGGTTTGGTGTGGAATCTGGCTCAAAGAAACAGTTAACCAGCATGGGCAAAGGCTTCAACCTAAACCAGACAAGGCGAGCATTCAAATGGGCAAAAGAAGTCGGACTAATGACCGTTGCAGGTGTAATCTTGGGCTTCCCAGGAGAAACAAAAGAGAGCGCTTGGGAAACCATACGCTTCGTGAAGGAGCTTAACCCAAACGACGTTGGCTTCTACATAGCTACACCTTACCCAGGCACACCTATGTACGAGGAAGTTAAAGCCAATGGATCACTAAAAATAACTGACTTCGACAAGTACGACACCGCCACCCCAACTTTTGAGATTCCAAACATGACCATGCAGGAACTCACCCAAATTCGTGAACAAGCCTTCCAAAGCTTCTACCTCAGCCCAAGATACTTCATCAGCGCAATAGGCATGTTCAAGAAAGGAAAAATGTGGGGTCTGGGTGCAACGCGGCTAATAATGGCGCATTTCCGAAGGGCACTCATGGCTAAAATAACCAGCCCAGCCAAATAGAAACTCAAAACATGGAGAAAGTAAAACTTGATTCTATTGATGACCACCGCTCTTCCAGAAAAATCACCTTGGGGTATGGCGGGAAAACTTGCTCCTTTGGGATTAGCCTATGTTGCTGCGGCGCTGGAAAAAAACGGATACCTCGTTGAGATTTATGATAATTACCTTTTAGAGCGTCCCATCGAAGAAGTTAAGGCGGAAATTAGAAAAGCGGCAACCAGAAATTGTGGGTATAACCTGCAGTAGCTTAACTTATACTCGGTGCATTGAGACGGCTAAAGCTGCCAAAGAAGCCTGCCCATCTTGCAAGGTAGTGGTAGGTGGGCCACATCCATCGTACATGCCTGAAACCATGCTGCAACATAACGAGATTGATTATGTGGTTATCGGCGAAGGCGAGACGGCGATAGTGAAGCTTGCTAGCCAGTATTCTCAAAGGTGAGTCGAACAGCGTTATCGGCAAAATTCCAGGAGTCGCCTGCAAAATCAACGGCGAAATAATCCGAACCGCACCCCAATTCATTAGCGACTTAGACACGAGTTCCTTTTCCGGCGCGCCACATGTTGCCTATAAAAATGTATGACCGCACACTTCCCTACATTGATGTTAAACCCGTCGACACCATGAGTATCATCCGAGGTTGCCCCTACCAATGTGCCTATTGTGAAACCCGTGAACTTTGGGGAACCAGTTGCCGGGCTTTTTCACCCCAAAGCAGTCATAGACGAAATAAAAAATATGATTGAAAACTATGGGACTAAGAGGCATCTATTTTGTCGGCGACAACTTTACAATAAACAAGAACCGCACTATCGAGCTCTGCCGTAAAATCAAGGAAAACAAGTTTGATCTCAAATGGACCTGCGAAACCCGCGCTAGACCTTGTAAACAAAGAGGTTCTCTCCGACATGAAGTCAGCAGGATGCCAAACCATCTTCTTTGGCGTCGAATCTGGGTCAGAACGGATTCAGCAGAAACTTAACAAAAAATCGACCTCCAAGAAGTTAAACGTACCTTCGAGCTTTCCAAGCAAGGTGGAATAAGAACAGCTACCTCTTTTATGCTTGGAATTCCGGGCGAAACCGTAGAAGACATGCATGCCACCTTCAAATTTGCCAAGAGCCTAAACGCCGACATCTGCATGTTCAACATCTACATTGCCTGCCCAGGCAGCAAACTCTACGACGAAGTAGTAAGCCAACATCTCTACGATCAAATGGACAACTATCTTGCTCGTGTCAAAACCCCAGACTTTGACTATGACATGTTGTCAAGATCCAAAAAGATTTCAGGGAAGTCTGTCAAAAGTCTATGGCTTCAAACCTGATTCGTGTGATTCGCCAGGAAGGCATCGGAAGCGCTCGTTAAGAAAGGCGCCAAACTAATCTTCCATTAGATAGTGCACTTCGAGGACTCTAAGTATATCCATGTATGCTTTAGGCGCCAACTTCTCATCGGTCACATTTTTTATCAGCATGCGTCCCCCATCGAAAAGGCTAACTTCCATCTTCAGGTAGTCAAAAATCACCAAGCATTGGCGCCTTAACGCGGATCTTAATTTTCTGTCTCTTTATTTTCTCGCATGCCTGCTCCATACTAAACTTTACTTGGGGCGCTGGAGTTATATCAGCGGTTGTTCCACCGCAGATCCAAGCAATGTTCAAGGTCAAGTTGCCAACAACCTGTTTCTGTTGCGACGTCTCCTTCAACTCCAGCTATGCAATGATTTAGGCTCTGGTTGGTTTATCAACATTGTGATAGAAGGGGCGACGCAATTTTGTTTTTGTTTGTATGCTGTTGTGGAGGCTTACAATAAAAGTAAATCGACGGTGTTGCCTTTACAATACGCTTTTTATTTTTAAACGAAAAAAGACTGTTCTGGGTAGAACAACAACAGATGGCAATGCAGTGTTGTTGTTCTTTTCACTTAAGTTCAATCGTTTTAAAAAAGTAAAAACTTTTTTTTCCAGATAAATCCCCACTTGTCTTCTTCTCGACTTAAGTAATAGTTTATTGAATGAAGAAGGACACACCTTTGCCGAGAAAAAAATGATGTTTTTCTTCTTCCGGAATGTCTAAAAAACAGCATTTGGATTTGCATTCTCTGATAGTGCTTTTAGTATAACTGACTTTTCTTCTTTCGGTCTGAGAATTGCCTCTTCGATATCCAAGTAGAGGAAATCACCTTCGCGGAAGGGTGAGCCACCAAAATCGACCACTTTGCTCTTCTTAGCGTACTTGGTTAATTCGACGCGTTGCTTGAACAATGGTGCATCGAGGGTTGTGGAGTGGTATTCTCCAGGTTCGCCTGAAACATCAATGCCTTTGCCAGCTGGACCCACGAGTGGCTGCATATCTTCGATGCATTTTCTGTCAATTTGGCGTCCCAGCCATTCTGGGGTGAAGTATCTTTGGTCGATGCAACTGAGAATTGCTTTCACACCCGTTGTCTGTTCCATTTCCATGATTCGTTTGCGATGTCGGTTGCCTGGAATCAGGTTGAGTGGGCGGTCCCAAAGTGGCATCATAAGTTGAACACCAAGTTTTTTGCAGGCGTCTTTCCAGACTCGTCGGTGGTGAACGTTGTCGATGTCACCTGTGACGATGGCTTGTGCACCTTCTTCTTTGTGGAGCCTTTCAAGGGTTCCCATTATGTCGTCATAGCGGTTGTCGGTGATTTTGACGAATTGGTGTGGCATACCCAAGGCTTTGACTTGTTGTTCTATGACTTTGAGGCTGTGGAAAACGTAGGGTTCCATGTAAATGTAAGTGACGAGGGAAGCGACTTCGTGTCCCTGCTCGACTACTTTGTGCAATGCGGTGCAACAGTCTTTTCCTCCGCTCCAGTGAACAATAACTTTCAAGCTAAATCAACATCCAATTATCTCGTCTGAACCTGTTTGATGAGGGATAATCATTCCCGCATATAAGCGTTTTAGAAATTGCTTTACCTTTATTGGTCTTTGCTGGGTGTGCTGTGTCCACCTGGACTCTGCTTTACTCGTCTCACCTTGCCCAATTGCCTAAACGCCCATCTTGTGAATCGGTATTTCCAGACTAGGTGGTTTAGTGCCATGCGTGCCATGATTTGGCTGTGGAAGTCTCCCCGGCGCCTCATCCTCAGGTAGTAAGTTGGGGTAAAGACGCTATCGTAGACGGCTTTTTTGGTTGCCTCAAGCTTAGGAAGCGGCAAAAGTTTGTTTTCGAAAACCTGCATCTGCTCATGGTATCGGTTCCAGTCTTCACTCATTGGCAAGCCAAGTTTTCGAACATAGTCAGCTAATTCAGTGCCCGGATACGGAACCGCTTCACACATGTAAACGTAGTCAGGTTTGGTTTTCCGAATAAAGTCCACGGTTTGCTGAAGCATCTCTGGGGTTTCGCCTGGATAGCCGATAACTAGTGATATAGCGACAAGGATACCTGCATCTTTCACCATCTTTATGGCTTTAGCATTTTGCTCAACAGTTGTGCCTTTCCGCATAATATTTAACAATTGTTGGCTGCCCGATTCCACGCCGAAGTGGATAAGCTGGCAGTTCGTTGCCCTGAGTCTCGCAAGCAATTCCTTGGAGATTCGGTCTACTCGTGTTCTACAATCCCACGGAAGCAAAAACTTTCTTGCCTGCATCTCGTCGCAGATTGCTATCGCCCTGTTTATATCGTGTGTGAAAGTGTCATCGTAGAAGGCAAACGCTCCTGCCCCAAATGTGTCCCTTAGCCACTCAAGCTCGTCGACGACTTTGCCTGGGCTTCTGGCTCTAAACCCGCTGCCACACATCTTTGAAGCCAAGCAGAAAGCGCAGTTGAAGGGGCATCCTCGGCTGGTTATGATGGGCATGTAGTTTTTGCCGTTGATTCTGTAGCGGGTCATATCAAAGAGATGGTGAGCTGGGCGAGGAAGAGAATCGATGTCTTCAATGAAGGGACGGTCTGCTGTAGCCACTACTTTGCCGTTCTTCTTGAAAGTTATACCTAAAACACTGCTGAGGTTCATCCAGTTTACCCTCGGAAACTAGGCTTACAAGCTCCAGTATCGTCTGCTCTCCTTCTCCGCGGACAACGATATCTACATCTGTGCAGTCGGTGAAGGTGCGCTCATCAAGACAGTAACATGTGGTCCACCAATCATGGTTACGCAATTAGGCAATGCTGCTTTGGCGGCATTCAAAATCTTAAGAGCTGGAAAATAAGTTACGGTTGCCGCAGTTACGCCAATTATGTCGGGGTTGAGACTTCTGAACTTGTCCTCCATCTCCTGTTGGCTTGGCCGATTAACCTGGCAATCAACAACATCCACCTTGTATCCCTTTTCCTCAAGCACCGCCGCCAAGTAGCTTATGCCCAGAGGGATGAAGACGGCTTGAGGCACATCGTCTGGATACGGTGGATTTGCAAGTACTACGTGAGCTTTCACTTGTTTTCCCATCTTTAAAGTGAAAAACGGCTGTTGGGGCTATTATGTGTTTTGCAGATATCATAGACTGATCGAGCTTTTGTTTTTTTGCTGGTACACAAGGGTTTTTATGTTAAGCAATGTTAGCGATTGTCATTGAAACTACCTTTGGAGCAGAGTGCACATGAAGGCGGATTTGGCTCTCATCAATACGAACGTTATGACAATGAACCCACTTCAACCCTTTGCCCAAGCAGTAACCATAAAAAAAAACCGAATCTTAAAAGTCGGCACAAACCAGGAAATAAAAAATCTTATCGGAAAGGACACAAAAGTCATTAATCTAGACGGAAAAACACTGGTTCCTGGCTTGATCGACACTCACATACATGTTGCGGATTTTGGTAAGTGTTTGATGTGGCTTGACCTTTCAACTGTCCAATCAATTAAGGAACTGCAAAGCCTTCTCAAAGAGAAAGCAAAGCAAACGCTCGCCGGAAAATGGATCGTTGGTCGTGGTTGGAACGAAAATTGCTTCAAAGAAAAACGTCTTTTAACCCTTGAAGACCTCGACGCTGTTGCACCAGACAACCCTGTAATTCTCTATCATGGAGCAGCCTATGCCTGTGCAGTAAACAGCAAAGCCCTAGCACAAGCAAGTGTTACAAGCGAAACACCAGTTCCATCAGGCGGAACCATAGATAAAACTACAACTGGCGAACTGACGGGAATATTTAGGGGTAACGCCACCAACCTAGTTTGGCAAGAAACCGGCGAACCATCATTGCAGGAACTTGCTGATGCAACGGCAGTGGCATGCCAAAAAGTTGTGGAATCAGGAATTACCAGTATCGACTGGATAATCCTTCAAGAAAACGAACTCGTCCTAATACAGTTACTTTATGAACAAGGCAAACTGCCAATTAGAGTTAACGTGATTGTACCCTACGAACTCCTAAAGTGTGCTCGGGGGTTTACATCGAATGACCCTCTATGGTTACGTTTAAAAGGCGTCATAATCTTCGTCGATGGTTACTTAGACTCCAAAGCCGCCGCACTAATGCACCCATACAGCGATGACTCCAAAAACAGCGGTAAAATAATGTGCACCAATCAGGAATTATCAGATTGGGTAGCCCAGGTTTTAGCATTGGGTCTTCAGCCTGTTATCCATGCGATGGGCGATAGGGCAGTTGACACAACACTCAGCGTAATCGAGCACTTAGACAAGAAAGTTAGGTTCCGTATCGAGCAGGCAGCTGTTCTAAACAGAGGACTGGTCAACCGCTTGAAAGCGCAGGACGTCGTGGTTTCGATTCAGCCCAAGATGGTTCCCACAGAATTCGATGTATGGTCAGCTATCGCGCATTTGGGTGTTGAAAGGGCAAGGTGGCTGCATCCCTTAAAAACCCTCCTGGATGAAGGGATCAAGGTTGCCGGCGGCTCCGACTGCCCTATGGAGCCCCTTAACCCATTGCTGGGTATGCAAGAAACCGTAGTCAGGTCAAGTTATCCTGAGCAGCGCTTAAACATTGAGGAAGCCCTGCGTATTTACACTTTGGATGCCGCTTTCTGTTCCGGTGAGGAAAACATTAAGGGTTCGATTGAGGAGGGCAAACTAGCCGACTTTACCGTTCTTTCCGCTGACCCAAATGAAGTATTGCCGGAGAAAATCAAAGATATGAGAGTTGAAATGGTATTCATAGACGGCAAACCAATAAAGCTCTAAACAACTTTCACACCCTGGATAATATTATAATTGTGAATTTTCAACTGCGCGGAAATCTGGCTGCTCCAATGCCGCCATAACTACCAATCCAAACAAATGAAAAAAATGGATCGTAACAATTTTTGATTTCTAACTACCTAATTTTTAGGAGTATTTTAAGGGTTTTCTTGGGATGCCGCATTGCCCTTAGAACTTTAGTTCGGGTAAAGGTTGGGTTCGCCATGTTTGCTCTAATGCATAGTTCATGTAGATCCTTGGCTGAAAATTCTGTTGTCTCAATAAGTGGCTCGGTTGCGGCTAGGGCGAAATCGCAGAAGCCTTCTCGTAGGTAGTCACCTTCCTTTGCCTTCTCGTAGAGCGCAGTTCCATACAAAGGCATGGCTATGCTGAATATGAGGCTGTCCGCGCCTAAACCGCGTAGTTTGTAAGCGAATTTTATTGTTTCTTCGATGTCCGCTTTGGTTTCCCCAATCATTCCCAACACGAAAAAGCAGCCAACTTTGATGCCTACTTTCTTGCATAAAACAACTGCCTGCTCGACCTTCTTTAAATCTAAATTCTTACCGATGACCTCGTTGACGACACGTTGCACGCCGGATTCGGGGGCGACGCGGATTTTTTTGCAGCCTGACTTCTTCATCTTTCGTAGCAACGGCTCATCAAGAGTATCAGCCCTTACACCATTAGGCGTGAACCATTCAATGTGTACGCCACGTTCAACAATTAAGTCGCAAATCTCAGCCATCCGTTTCTTGTCGAGAGTCATGTTTTCGTCGTAGAAATCGACCTGTTTAACATCGTAAGTTTTCACGACTTGTTCGAGTTCGTCCACGACATTCTTTGGGCTTCTTGCTCGCCAGGTTCTTCCCCAGAGAATGCAGACAGAGCAGAAAACGCAGCTGTAGGGACAACCGCGGGTGGTTGTGACGATGGTCCAAGGCTTGCTTATTTCGCCCCTGAGCGGATTTTCCTTGACGGCTTCATTGTAAACTTTCATAGGTAATAAGTGTCTTGCTGGAAAAGGCAACGAATCCAAATTCTTGATAAACTCACGTTTGCCAGTAAGTGTGAGTTTGCCGTTTTCTTTGTAGCCTAAGCCGTCTACGCCCCTGAAATCTTGTTTGCCGGAGGCAAGTGCATCGACGAGTTCGGAAATGGTGTTTTCTGGTTCACCGATTACTACAAAATTCACATTGAGCTCGGAGAGGCAAGCTTCCGGTCTTGCTGTGGGATGCTGACCCATAAGCACAACGGCTACGTCTTTTTTGGCTGCCTTTACGGCATCAACAACCTCAAATGAGGTTTTTGACCACCCTGAAAACGGAATCTCAATAATAATCACATCAGGACTCCAACCCCTAACGCGTTCAGCAATGGTTCCTGCGCTTAAACCCACACGGTATTTGGTTTCATCCAACTCCACGAGGTTTAGCCATCCCTCCGTCGGAGCATCAATAATGCTTACGGTATGCTTTTTTCTAGGACAGCGGCGACTGATGCCAAGACGATTGGTGGAAAAACGTTTGGTTTTCCCCACGCTTTGGGCTGAATTCTGGGCGGATTGATGAGGCAAACACGCATTCAAGAGGCACTTCTGAAAAACAAATACCTATGCGCTTCGATTAAAACTTTCCACTAAATCGGCGTAAACAAGAACAACCGCACAAGCACGATGACTGCAACACAGAGAAGTCCCCATAGAACTATCGTAACGTCCCGAATTTGCAAAGCACCTAAAATTTTGTCTCCCGTCAAGGGTTCTTGGGCATCGCCAAGGATGTATTGTCCTGGCTTTTCGAGCTGTATACGAAGTGCCCCTGCCGCTGCTGCCATAGGCCAACCATGGTTGCGGCTGGGTGTTTTTTTATGGTCTCGGCATGCGATTCTCCATGCGTTTCCTGCGTCCATTCGCAGAAGTGCCGCGGCAACAATCATTAGCAGAGCCGTTAACCGTGTGGGAATGTAGTTTACAATGTTGTCGAGATTTGCGCTAAACCACCCGGTGTTGATGTGCTCTTTGGTCTTGAAGCCTACCATGCCATCCAATGTGTTGATTGCTCTAAATGCAATTGCGCCTGTTACCCCGAAAAGGGCAAACGACATCATTGGGGAGAGTTTGAAGTCGATTAGATTTTCTGACATGGATTCGATGACTGCGCTGCCCATCTGTGCGCCGTTTAGGTCTTTGGATTCTCGACGCGAGAAGTGGCTGTATTTTTTTGCTTCGGGCAGGTTGCTTTCGTCGATGGCTTTGGCAGCGGCTTTTGCCCAGTCGGTTTCAAGTTTGATGCAGATTGTCATTTTTACTAGAATTATGGCGATGAAAGTGTATACAACCATGTTGATGTAGAAGGGTGCGTAGGTGTAGATTGCCCATAAACCAAGGAAAATTGGAAGTGCAAAAGCGGCAATTACTGTTAAACCAAGCAGAACGCCGAGAAATTTTTCTGTTTTAGCATTGGGGTTCTTGAAGGCTGGCTCTATTTTTCTGGTGAATTTGCCCATCAAAACGGTTGGGTGTAGTTTGAAGATCCATCTGTCGGGGTTGTTGGGAGATGGGTCGCCAAGAACCAAATCTAACAAGATGGCTAAAACTAGAATTACGATGGCAACCAACGAGTTTATTAAGTATAGCTCCAAGATGACCCGAACTTGCTTTTTGTGATACTTCCTGCAAACAGTTAATATTGATTACGGTTACCGCGCCAAAAGTGGTCGTATATATTGTCGGACACGGGTTTAACCCTTTAATATAGTTAAACACATTGTTAATAACAACGTTATGATTTATTGGTTATACTCGTATAACAAAAGAGATGCCGCGAAACCTACCCATCGAAAAATAATGACTTTCGATTAAAATGTGGCTATTTGTTGTTGGTTGTTGGGTTCGATTTTTTATTTGTGAACCCTCCTATTTAGTAAAGGACGGATCCTGTCTCGTTGAGGGATAGTTGAATTTAACGTTGTTTAAAACTTAAGTCTTTCTTGTCAAGACTGGAAAATCTGTTGGTGCAGAGACTTGATGCATGGAGCCGAACTGAGCAGTCCAAGGCTGTCTACAGTAGCCTGCAAAGACTGCTTATCATAAACCTGAGAAAAAGTCTTTTTTAGAAGCTCTGAAAAGGCATAAGAATTTTTTTGAAAAAGAAAATCTTGTCGAATTCCATCTGGATTGAAATTCGATCTCATACATATCTTGCGTCGATTGTCCACTTGTGGGAAGGGCCATTTTTTCTATTTTCTTCTGAGTTTTAATTTTACATCTGCAAGTATGTTGGCGGCAAAAATCAACGCTGTAGATATCTTGAACTTTCTTTTCTTGTCAAAGAGAAACGCCGTGCGCAGGTAGTAATGGTGGAATGCGCCTTCTCTTAGTTTACCGAGATCTTTCATACTAAGCCAGGGGGTCTCAAAGATCGGATGGGTAGTGTCGTACATGTCAAAGTCAGTTACTCTGAGCCATCCCTTCTCCTTAACAATGTCATACATAGGTGTTCCAGGAAAAGGTGTCGCGACATTATAGAAGCCCACTTCCTCAGGAGCGATTTTTTCTATAAACTTGATGGTTTTCCACGCACTCTTCTTTGTTTCACCCGGAAAACCCAAGATAACGTTTGGAACAGGCTTCAAACCCAGCTCTCGTACCCAACCGAGAACTTTAATTGTCAATTCAGGGCTTATTCCTTTTTTCATAGCATCTAGAACCTGTTGTGTACCTGACTCAACTCCAAACCAAACTGTGATGCATCCAGCCTCCTTCATCTTGACAAGTAGTTCTTTGGTTATCATATCAACGCGTGTTCCACAGTTCCACTGAATCTTTAATCCACGGTCTTAGAATTTCTCGGCAAAGCTCCTCGGTTCGAGGTTGATCCACCGTGAATGCGTCGTCGCAGAAAGTAAACTTGCTCATGCCATATGTTTTATTTAGAAATTCTAGCTCGTCTACCACGTTTTTCGGGCTGCGCATGCGATATTTGCGTCCATGCATCCTGACTGTTGTGCAGAACTCACACCAGTACACACATCCTCTGCTGGTTGCCAAGTAAAGCACATCTTCAAGTTCACGGAATTTTTCCATTGGCCAAAGGTGGCGCGCTGGAAACGGCAAGCTATCCAAATCTTCAATATATGCCCTGTCTGGGTTTCTAATGATCTCGCCGTCTTTTCGACAGGTTGTACCCAAAACGTCACTGTAACTTTTTTCCTCCTCTATCCTCTGCACTAGCTCTAACATCGTGTTTTCGCCTTCTCTCCTAACTACAATATCAAGTTCTGGACATTCTTCGAGGGCGATATCATCCCAAAATGTAACATGGGGGCCGCCTGCTATGGTTATGCATTTTGGGCAAGTCTGTTTTGCAATCTTTACCAACTTAAGTCCAGACTGATATGTTAGCGTTGAGGATGTGACTCCTAAGATGTCTGGTTGGCGTTTGCTAATTTCGGTTCTGAACTCTTCAGGCGAAAGTTTTAGCACCTGGCAATCGATAACGTCCACGTTGTAGTTGTTTTTCTCTAAGACTGCTGCTAAATATCCTAAACCTAATAGTGCAAAGGGCATGTGCATTGCAGCGCCAACTGGAGCAGCTGGGTTAACCAAAGTTACATGAGGCTTCATTTTCTAGTCACTATTTGTTGTTCAAAAAGAGGTGATTGATGCTTAAACATTTCGCCTAAATACGAAAAAAGTAAAAAGAGCAACAGAAAGCAACTCGGAAAAACGCCAATTTAAGAAACACCAAGAGAACGTAAATACTTAGTATATTCTTGTCAAGGTGAGTACTCAACAGCGATGTTTCCTAAATTAAAACAAAATTCTCAGTAAGTTTACAGCTGCCAACCTCATTTTTTGGATAAATTTATAAACAAAATAGGTGTTACCTTACAGCTTAGGAGAAATAAGAAAAATGCATAATAAAAATAAAACTTTAGCTATCTTTATCGCTTTGATAATAGTAATTTCAATGCCAACTTCAATACTGCTAATACCAAATGCTAGCGCACATAATCCTGCATGGCAAATACCCACCTACGCCTATATTAATGCTGGTCCGAGCCCAATAGGTGTCGGTCAGACAGCACACGTCTACATGTGGCTTGACGCTGTTTACGGTGCAGCAGGTGGAACCACAGCAATTGTTCCAACTAACGGCTCAACAGCCAGTGCAGGACTGCTTTCCAACAACTACCGATTCCAAAACTACAAGCTCGTTATTACAGCACCCGATAATACAGTAACAACACAGAATTATCCTATTATTTCGGACACAACATCAAGCCAATATGTGAAATTCATACCTACACAGGTCGGTACATACAAGTTTGACTTTAGTTTCCCAGGGCAAAAATATGGTGAAAATGGTAACGGCTACGAAAAATCACAATTAATGGGCGACAGCTATCTTCCCAGTAATACATCCACAACACTTGTCGTACAGCAAGATCCGATTCCCGAACCGATAAACAGTTATCCGCTTCCAGAGGAATATTGGACACATCCAATCTACGGTGAAAACACTGACTGGTGGAAGATATCGTCCGACTGGCTAGGTTCAGGTGCGCCAGTTCCAGCAGGCTATACTAGCTCAACATTATTCCATGGCGACGCTGTAGGACCTTTGACTTCTCACGTGATGTGGACAAGACCGCTTCAATTTGGAGGAGTTGTCGGAGGGAGCAATTTCGCCGCCGGCGGTTCATATCCTGATGGAGCAGTTTTTGGACCAGCTTACTGGGAGGGTTCTTCATACAGACCACGCTTCGTTAATGGAATAGTGATGAACGGAATACTCTTCTACAAAGATGTGATAGGAACTGGAGGAAGCACAACTGGACCAACCATAGCAATTGACATTCGAACTGGAAAAGTTCTTTGGTCAAGAGACGACGTACCCCTACTTTCCTTCGGATACATATACAACATTTGGAACCCAGATCAACACGGAGTAATGGCCCCAATACTTTTCACAAGCAACTTCGGCAGAGCCTTTGATGCTTATACAGGAGTCCAATTATTCAACGTTACCAACATGCCTACAGGAACATCCACCACAGTTATGGGTCCAAGCGGTGAACAAATAAAATACTACTTCCAAAACGCGGGCACCAGCACCGCTCCACAATGGTATCTTGCACAATGGAACTCCTCCAGACTATGGATCCACGATGTCAACCCATTCACAGGCGGAGGCAGTCTTAATGCGCCCTCAGTGCTTAACTGGACAACCGCAATAAATGGCGTTCCAGTTGTTGGACCTTTGCCCAGTAGCTCTATACAAACAACAGTTCCTGCATCAAGCAACCCCACCGACACTATAATTGTTAACGGAAACATTCCTTTGAATGCGACCACCAACGCACAGACTGGAGTCTACGCAATATCAATAACCACTTATGACTGGAACCTTTCAGTGCCGTGGCTAAACACTATGCCTCTACAACCAACTTTCAGCTCTGTCACAGGAAATTGGACAACACCTCCAGCTGGAACAAACCCAGTCTCAATTGTTGCAGCTAACTACGGAGATGCAATGCTCTGCAGAAACGGCTCCTTACCAGTAGGGTACAAAGGATCAAGCGCAGGCCAGCCACAACTGCCATGGACAATGTTCCTTGTTAACCTCAACGCTTCAAAAGGCCCAATTGGCTCAATACTTTGGAGGCAGACTTATAACCCACCCGCAGGAAACCTCACTATGTCTTTCGGAGCAGCCGACTGGCAGACACGCGTTTTCACTTTCAATTACCAGGAAACACTCAATTGGGTAGGATACGATATGAACAACGGCAATTACCTATATACCACTCCACGTCAGAATGACTTTGACTACTATGGCGTCGGCAACACGATGCTCAGCGTACTTGCATATGGTAACCTGTACACCAGTGGATTCTCAGGTGTATGCTATGCCTTTAACGATAGAACTGGAGAATTACTATGGACTTACGGCAACGGTGGAGAAGGCAACTCCACTAACGGTGGCTTGCAGATCTTTTACGGCGTCTACCCCACATTCATTCAATCCATTGCCAACGGAGTAATTTACCTATCGACAAACGAACACACAATTCCCAACCCAATGTACAAAGGCTCTACATATCGCGCTATTAACGCAACCGATGGAACAGAAATCTGGCAGCTTTCAGGCTACCCCAGCGAGTGGTCCACTCCTGGCTCAGCATGGTATACAGCGGATGGCTTTTTAGCCTGTATGAACGGTCTTGACAACAACATCTACAGCATCGGTAGAGGTCCAAGCGCTTTAACAGTTTCAGCTCCGGACTTAGCAGCAGCACCTGGACAAGCAGTTGTTATTCGCGGCACAGCGGTGGATATTTCCTCAGGTACTAAACAAGACGAACAAGCAGCACGCTTTGCAAATGGCGTTCCATGCGCATCTGACGCAAGCATGAAAGACTGGATGGGCTATGTATACCAACAGAAACCACTTCCGTCTACTTTCACAGGTGTTGACGTTACAATCAATGTAGTGGATTCAAACGGAAACTTCCGAAGTATCGGTACAACAACAACCGACTTTACAGGCGCCTACAGCTTAGTATGGACACCAGACATCTCTGGTACATACAACGTCATTGCATCCTTCGAAGGTACTAACGGCTACTGGCCATCTTCCGCAACAACCACATTCAACGTGATGGAAGCACACCCAACTGCATCACCCGCACCAACGCAACCCCCATCAATGTCTGACCAATACTTCGTTCCAGCAATCGCAGGACTATTCGTCTTCGTAGCTATCATCGGCATCGTAATCATCCTGGTCCTCAGGAAACGGCCATAAAAAAACCAAGTGGACAAACCACTTCCCCATTATTTTTTTAATTCTTTCTTAGTTTAAGTGCTATTTTTTCAAATTATATATTAACCCCAAAACCAACAATAACTCAAATCACACCTTTCCCCGGCGATAGAATGCTTAAAGACAGTAATTTCAAAGAACAAATTCACCGAGCTAACGTCACAGCTCACCGCTTCGAAGCACCCTACTATGAAACACTTCATCCAGAAGTCTACCATAGAAAAGAACAAGAAAGAATAACTTCCAAACTAAAGGCTATCGACAGCCAAATCGCTGACAACCAGAGAAACGCTCTTGATGTAGGCGCAGGAACAGGTAACCTAACAGGCAAACTCCTGCAGATGGGTTACAACGTGATTGCAACCGATATTTCGCCTGAAATGTGTGCAATTCTTAAAAAAAAATTCCAAGACTATTTGACGGATAAACTAACTGTAATTAACTCACCAATTGAAGACCTCAATTTTAGTCAAGGCAAATTTGATTTAATAGCCTTCTACTCAGTGCTCCATCACTTGCCCGACTATCCTTCAGCTCTTAGTAAGCTTTGCGGTTTCCTAAAGAAGGGTGGAATACTCTACATCGACCATGAGGCATCTCCTTCCTACTGGAAAAACGAGCAGAGTGGTCTTGCCAGTTTGGTTAAAGGGCTCTACTTTCATTCAAACCCTGCAATAAACAGCCTATACTTTCAGTTAATTGGTTTAAAAGTTCCGAGAATCGACTATACTCTATCTGATTACTG
The DNA here is from genome assembly GCA_963708495.1 of Candidatus Bathyarchaeota archaeon. Classification (GTDB taxonomy): domain Archaea; phylum Thermoproteota; class Bathyarchaeia; order Bathyarchaeales; family Bathycorpusculaceae; genus Bathycorpusculum. Next base: position 8,349 of record CAVPSS010000001.1, on the reverse strand, counting down.
GCACAAAAAAGAACACGCCATAAACCACCAAGCCATAGTCCAAGTCATAAAAAAAGAAAGCTTTGAATTCTACAAACGAACAGACTATTATCAACATGCCACTTGGACTCCGAATCCTCTGTTCACAATTTATCGGCTTCTTTGCCAGCCAGAAATGAGCTGCTGGATAGCAAAAAAATAATTCCCCGGAGTGTTGAATGATTTTTTCCTTAAGATCCCTGTAAAACCCAAAGACAAAAACAAAGAAAAGAAAACCCGGAAAAAATAAGGTTACTTCAATTCCAGGTGTGCTTTCCTAACTTTTTCTGTGACCTGCATTTTGCAGGGGGCACAAATTGGCGCATTCTTCGCATCCTGTGCATATGTCTTCTTTGACTTCTAAGCCTGAGTAGAGTTTTTTAGCCCATTCCTTCAAGCCGTTATCCTGAGTAAAGAGTCTGAAACCGTAACTTTCAGCAATATTTGTGCTTGTGAAAATGGGCGGCATTGTCCACAATCTCGGCAATGGTTTGCTCCGAGGTTGAAATCGAATGTGTTGTTCTCTGTTTTGGGTTTAAATTCCTTGGTTTTAGGTTGAGTGGCACGGGTTTGCCTCTGTGGGAAGCGTGTGTTGTTCCTTTTGGTGATTGCGAAGTTTATAGCTTTAACGGAACACTTACTGATATGATCGTATTTTCTCTTTTTGTTGTTAGGCAATTAAAAAGAATTTGTAATTAGTTCTTTCTCATTATTTTTTTTATTGTTTCTATAAGGGTTTGGTTATCTTTGGCTGAGCGGACTGTAACACGGAAGTAGTGGTCGTCTAAACCCATGAAGGTGCAGCAGTCTCGGATTAAGATGCGTTCCTGAGCCAGCTGTTCTTTGAGCATGGTTGATGAGATTTTGGAGCTTGTGATTTTTACTAGCAAAAAGTTGGTTACGGATGGGTAGACATGTAACCCTTCGATTTCGCTCAAAGCTTTGGCGAGGGCTTCGCGGTTTTTAGCAATTGTTTCTTTTGTGTTATGAATGAATTGTAGGTCGTTAATGGCTGCCATCGTAACTTGACAAGCTAAACCGTTGATGCTCCATGGCAACCGCGTAGTCTGCAACTTATCGATAAGGTTTCCTGCGGCAACTGCATAGCCAAATCGGATTCCCGCCATGCCGTAGAATTTTGTGACAGACCGGATAACGAAGAGGTTCTCGTAATCCTTCACCATCCCAGCCAACGTATTGTCCAAGCTTTTATCATCAAACTCGATGTAGTTCTCGTCTACGCTGAAGATGATGTCTTTCTTGTTGCAGAATTTAATTAGATCCAGAAGTTTTTCCTTGCTGTAGAGCGTGCCCGAAGGACTATGTGGGTTGCAGATGCAAATAATTTTGGTGTCGTCGGTAACTGCCTTCTTAATCTTGTCTGTTTCCAACTCAAAGTTTTCGGGTAGCTGAACAAACACTGGTTCCCCGCCAACCCGAAGTGCTGCCTTCTCATATTCCGAAAATGACGGTACAGGAATCAACGCTTTGAAGCCTCTTGGCAGAATCTCAGTTATCATGTATATGAGTTCGATCGAACCGTTTCCTAATAGCAGGTTTTCAGGTTCGACATTGTTGCCGATGTACTGTGCGATTTGTTCCTTAAACTCGACTGGGTTTGGGTCAGGGTAGTAACGAATGAGTTTGGCATTTTCTTTGACAGCTTCCAAGGCTTTGGGTGAAGGTCCAAGAAAGTTAATGGGTCCGCTGAATTCAAGTACTTCTTCTAGGGGAATGTTGTATTTTCTGCTAAAGCCCCAGATGTCTCCTCCGTGGCTAACGAACCTTCTCTTTTTACATGTGCTTGACAGTTTTCTTTTCCCCCATTAACCTGACTATTTCTTTTTCAACTTGTAAATGTGCTTTAAAGTGGGCGTTGTACAAGTTAACTACCTTGTATAGCCAGTATACTACCCCAACGCCTAACGTAACAAAGGTAATTATTGCATATGTTTTTATCGGTATTGTTTGCGGCATAAAAACTCGTTCTGGCAGAGCAGCTGCAAGATAAGCATCCTCTTTGCTTTCATGGATCCGCAAATCCTTAGACAATAAATACAAGATAATGAAAACGGGCACAACTAGAATTATACTGGCTGCCCATACCTTAGAATTCATCACTTTGATTCGTTCGTTTAATACAGGTGGCTCCTTCCCTTGAGTCTTCAGGTAAACTGCAACCTGCTTTTCAAACTCGGTCTCGCTTTGGAAATGTCTGTTTCTGCCTTCGACCAAACGGTAAAACATTGGGAAAAAGGCTACGCCGAATGTAACGATTGCCCCCAAGAACCACATGGAAAACCAGACCTTACGGTCGCTTCCAACTTTAGTTTGCATTGCTGTTTCCATGTATGTTCAGACTTTCCCATTCGGGTTGCTTACAAGGTTGGGGTAGCCAAACTTTATAAGTTCTTCCATTGGCTTCTTAAAATCAAATGCGCCCCAGCAAAATGCAGCTCTCTGTAGTTATTCCTGTTTATAATGAGGAGCAAACAGTCGGCAACATCATTGAGCGCACGAAAATAGCTCTGCAGCAACAAGGCTTAGATTTTGAAATAATTGTTGTTGATGATCGGTCACATGATAGATCCTTTGAAGTGGCAAAAAGACATAGCGTTAGGCTCTTTTCTCTGAAACAGCATTTAGGCAAAGGCTATGTTCTACGCGCTGGGTTCGCACAAGCAAAAGGCGACATCATAGTCACCATTGACTCAGATGGGTCCCACCGACCGGAAGAATTAGCTGAAGTTTTGGCCCCTGTTCTCCAAGATAAAGCAGATATGGTGATAGGTTCCAGATACCTAAATCATAAACGAGTTGCTGCAAGAAAACTCAACCGATTTGGTGTACGGATCTTCAATTTCCTAATTCAACTATTTACTGGAACAGCCAGCACCGATTCCCAGTCTGGCTTCCGCGCCATGAAACGGGAAGTTGTCGACAAGCTAAAGCTCTACGCTCGCGAATATGAAATAGAATCGGAAATGCTAGTTAAGACGGCCAAAGCAGGCTTTAGGGTAGCTGAAGTGCCGATTAGCTTTGAGCAGCGCACTTATGGCCGCTCAGGTGTTGATCCTTTATGGGATGGTTCAAAAATTTTATACTCAATTTGGCTTGCTCGTTTTAGGGGATAACAAATGGCTGAAGACGGAACTGTGAAAGTTTCAATCGTTGTTGCATCTTACAACAGCCAAGACACAATAGAAGAATGCCTCAAATCCATCCTATCTTTGAATTATTCCGAGGGTTTTTTTGAGATTATCGTGATGGACGGTGGTTCCAAAGATGCCACAGTCAAAATTGCAGAGAAATATCCAATCAAAGTAGTTTCTATTCGTCTCAATGCTCCAGCAGCATATAATTACGCAATGAAAATTGCTTCACATCCGATTCTGGGCTTCATAGATGCCGACGCCAAAGTCGAAGTTGAGTGGCTAAAAAAACTTGTCCACATCTAAGCGACCCTGACGTGGCAGGAGTCAGCGGCAGCATTGAAACCTGGAATAGCGAGAATCCTTGGGCAAGAAGTATAGGGTACGAACTGAAAAACCGCTACAAACGCATAGGAAAGTATACCGGTCGTATAGCCACAATGAACTTGCTTCTCAAAAAAGCTGTCATTGAGGAAGCGGGCGGATGGGACGAGAAACTGCCAAGCCAATATGACACTGACCTTGGATTTCGTATCAGCGCTAAAGGCTATAAGATTGCCTATGAACCCAGCGCTGTGTGCTATCATTTTAACCGCCCAACACTTAAGACCTATTATCGGCAGCAGTTGCAGTATGGCAAGAACACTCTTAAACTCTACTTCAAACATGGGCATTTAGCGAAAGGTGACGAAATCACCGATGTCGGTATGAACATCCAGCCAGTCCTGTTTTATGTTACTGCATCTTTTCTTTTGGGAATAATTCCGTTGCTAAGACTGTTGTGGATTGTTTCAGGAGTAGTTTTGTTGGCAATGTTTGTTTATTTTGTTTATTCAGCGGTGAAAATATCTGTTAAATTTCACGATTGGACTTCCATGCGGTTAATTGTGCTTTATTTTGTGCGGTCGGTGGCGTGGTTTGTAGGTGCAGTTATAACCACAGTAAGATATCTGACAGGGAAGGACAGGTAAATGACACATAAAGTCTGCTTCATCTCACCTGAGTACTGGCCGCTCACTGGCGGAACAGGCGCGTACGTTTACTACCTCTCAAACGAACTCCTGAAAAACGGCTACAGAATCCACGTGGTCACAGGCTCAAACCAAACCCAAGACATCCAAGTCAACCCACAGCTCGACGTTTCTTTCCTAAAAATCCCTAAAATGCCCATTGTTAAATCATTTCATGCTTGCAGCCAACAGCAACCGCAAACTAAACAGTATCCGCAACACCGCCAATGTCGACATTACCCATCCACAGTTGCCCTTAACGCCGAATTTTGCAGTTCCACCTAGCTTCGGAAAAACCCTCGTCTGCACTGTTCACTCCACATGGAAAGGCGAAGCTGAAGCCATCTGAGGCGAACCCTACAGCCGCCTAAATGCGAACGAAAAGTTCCTTGTGAGTTTTAATTGGTTTTTGCGGTTCTTCGAAGAAGGTATGCTTTCAAGGGCACGGAAGATTATTGCTGTTAGCAACTTCACGAAATGGGAGCTCACAAACTACTACAAGATTCCAGCCCACAAAATCCAAGTTATCCACAACGGCGTGGACATTAAAAAGTTCCAGCCAGCCGTCGACAAAAGAAAAGTTAAGGTGGCGATGGGGCTTAACCCCGATGACTTAGCCATTGTCTCGGTCGGTCGTCTTTATGCCCGTAAAGGGCTCTTTACCCTGATCGAATCCATGCCCGATGTCATCAAGAAGTTTCCAAAAGCCAAATTCATCGTCAGCGGCAAAGGCCAAAGCGATGAAATGCACAAACTCAACGCCTACGCTGAGCGTTTAGGAGTCAGAGGCAACATTGTCTTCACAGGCTACACTCCCGACCGAGAACTGCCAAAACTCTACCAAGCTGCAGACGTCTTCGCGTTTAGCACCTTCTATGAGCATCACCCGTTTGCCGTGTTGGAAGCATTGGCAACAGGATTGCCCGTGGTCACCACCACCGTGGGGGGCATTCCCGAAACCATCGACAGCGGTAAAAACGGCTACCTGGTTGAGCCCTTTAACCCGAGGCAATTCAGCGAAAAAATCCTGCGCTTACTCGAAAATCCTGTTGAGGCACAAGAGATGGGCAAAAAAGCGCGGCAGACCGTGGAGCAGCAGCTGGATTGGCGTATTGTAGTTAAAGAAGCCATGAAAGTCTATGATAAAGTGCTAGAATAATCCTAAGTGCCTATCCGGCAGACCAGACACTGGCAAAATTGACAAAACCATTGTAATAATGTTTAAGGGCATTCTTCCTGCTATGATGTCTGGCTGGTTTTGTTTGAGGGGTAAGTTATGGTCAATCGAGCAAGAGCGGCAACTGCGAAAGCTCGTCGCAGAGGGAGTTGGCATTGCCGAGATTTCTAGAGTTATGGGTAAGACGCGTGTTTCTGTGAGGTCTAAAATGTACCATTTAGGTTTGACTGTGGTTGATGCAGTAGCAGTTTCCCCGACCATTGCTGTATCAGTTATGGCATCAATTGCATCAGTTGCATCAACTCCTGAACCCATTATCGACCATGAGCCCCTTGGTCATGTCCCCTCTCAGGTTCCAATTATAGATCATCAACCCGCTGCTAGCTCAGCCTCTTTGCCTAGTGAGGTTGACGCCGTTGCGGCTCAACTCAAAGAGAATGCACCTTTGCCTACCATTGAGGAGCAGCTTCATGTTTTGAACGCTGCGATAGTAGAATTGCGCAGGCCAGGTATTAGCCGGGCTGAAGTTGCAAGGAACTCAAAGATTATTGATGGCGTAAAAGTCTACAATGAACTTTTCGCTAAATTTGTCGATTACCGAGGGCTCGAAAATAAAGTCTTGGAGTTAGAAAAACGGCTTGCGAGAGAAAAAAACCCGTAATGTGCAGAGTCGTCGCAGATTCAACGCCAAAGAAATCCAATCGCACTGGCAAAACCTGGATGAAGCATACAGAATTCGCCAGCAAGCCACACACGCAAGAGTCGAAGCAGTTAAGGGTGACACGGCAGCGTTCTTCCAGCAAATCTGCCGCCTCAAACCCTTTGGCTACCAGTTGGAACTCGCAAAACTGTATCGTGAAAGCCAGTTTTTGGCGGTTAGGTGGCCAAGGCAGACAGGCAAGAGCACATCGATTGGAGCATTGCTGCTTCAGGATGCCTACGAGAATGGCGACTTAAGCATTGCATTCATTGGTCCGAGCTGGCGCCAAACCAAGCTTAACCTGCGACGTGTAGCGGGATTTTGCCGCAATCTACCCCTAGGAACCTGCCATGTGCAGAAAACCAGAATTAGCTTTGAAAACGGCTCATTCATCGAAGCCTTCCCCAACAACCCCGACACCACCCGAGGCAACACATTCCATCGTGTCTGGTGGGATGAAGTCAACTTCACCCAAGGCGACGACGACCTATACGACGCCCTCCTATACACCCTGGGAACCACAAACGGCAAACTCGTAGCCAGCAGCACCCCATTTAACACTGACTCACTATTTTGGAGAATGTGCAACCACAAAAGATTCGCAAACTATGCAAAACACCACTTTTCCTACGAGACTGCACTTGAACCAAACGGTCCATTGAATGCGCAGATGATTGAGCGGATCAAGGAACAGTTTGGGGATGATCCAAGCCGTTGGCGTCGGGAGATGGAGGCTGAGTGGGCTGAAGATGAAGATGTGTGGCTTGCTCAGAGTTTGATTGTTTCGTGTATTGGCACTAAAAAGAACTGTGGACAAGACCTCGAAGAATACGACACAGAGAAAAGTTGCAGCGGAGAGTTTTTCTTGGGCTTAGATATCGGTCAAGTCAGAGACTACACATCGCTAAGCATCGTGGAACTGGTCGACGACGCGATTTATTTGAGGCATCAAAAGCTGTTTCCGCATCCAACCACTCACGCACATGTCTTAGGCTACATTAAGCGTCTGCAGGATTTGTGGGGTGGCTTTCAGAAAATCCGCGTCGACTTTACCCGAGAAGGTCCAAGCCTCATCAAGGATATGGAAAACGCAGGCATAGACAACGCTGAAGGCGTCAACTTTAGTGTCCCCCGAAAAAGCGAAATGGCAAGCTTACTAAAACAACGCATGCAAAACCAACAATTTCGCTTTCCATTGCTCACTTGGGAGAAGCCTTACCGAAGTGACATCTGCAGTGAACTTAACGTTGAGAAATATCAACTGCGCAAGGATGGCAACATAGGATACAGCCACCCCAATGGCACCCACGACGACGTGTTTTGGAGCATGGCATTAGCCGTATACGCAACAACAGACATGGCACCTGAACCTTTCTTAACAGTAGTTCCCCGAAGCTAAGATCAAGTCAGGACTAATTAATTGAGTTGGTGGGGCTGCTGGGATTTGAACTCTTTCACGTGTTGAAGTTCTCCGTCACCGAAGCATAATAGATACTGTGACTACACTTAGCTGGTTGATTTCAAGGAAGACGATTTCATTTTAAGGATCGCGGATTCCGAAGAAGAGGCACGTCAATTTATAGAGGCTGTGTTTGACTTTGTTTGTTCTTTGGAATGAATAAACTCTTTAGGAATCTCAAATAATTTTCTAAGCCAAAACGGGTGGCGTTTGTCTGTGGCGAGCGGGGAGGGATTTGAACCCAGGACAGCGTGCGCCCCAGGCATCTGTCCTAATCCATCACTAAGGAATGAAGGATAGCGCTTTTCAAACGATTGGAGATTATTCTGTATGTAGTTGATTGAGGCGTTAGTCTGGAGCCAAAGGGACCAAAAAAATATTCATTAGTTACCCAATTTCGACAGGTGTTCCTCGATAAGCCATTGTGACCTTTTGAAACAGCTTTACTATGTCTAATGAGCAGAAAAGTGCTTTTGTTAGATATTCATGTTGGTAAATCATCATCTGTGCCTTCACGGGCAAATCGATTCTGGGTGGCTCAAATCGGCGAGCAACCTCAGCCGCCTGCAAACCATCGATTCGGACGTTTTCCTCGCGCATGCCAGTCTTGTTGGCGATGTAACCAAGGTAGGTTTTTTTCCAATCCAACAGCATTACTTTTGCGGCGACTATGTCCACCGTTAAAGCGTCATTGCCGGCAAGCATCAAATCCATCTTGACGGGTTTCCCTTTGGTGGGTCCGTTGCCCTCGATGCCGATTCGGGCATCCATTATGGTTAGTTGCGGCTTGAAAAGTGAGTAGAGTCGGTACATGACTTCAGGCAGGTAGGGGT